>DASWXO010000161.1:0-11957 GCA_036405455.1 Thermomonas sp.
GCGCCGTCGGTGTGGATGTCCACTTGCTTGCGGGTCATGCCGGCGTCCCCGCGCCCAGCGCCAGCGCGCGCGGCCGGCGCAGCGGCGTCAGCGGCAGCCGGCGCTTCTCGGCGCGCAGCAGGAAGGCCGCCCGCAGGCCGACGCCGTCCTGCTGGCGGGCGTGCGGGATGCGCTCCCACGTCGGCCCCACGCCCTGCGTGACCGAATCCGGCACCAGCCCGGCCGCGCGCAGGCGCCGACGCCAGGTCACGGGCTCGCGAGCCTCCAAGCCTTGGCCGCGCCAACGCCAGCGATACGGGGACAGCGGATTCAGCGCCAGCAGCCACAGCCAACCGCCCGGCACCAGCACGCGCTCGCACTCCGCCAGCAAGGCCGCGGGGTCGCAGCCGGCATCACCCAGGTGCTGGACGATGGCCACGGCACACGACTCGCTGGCCAGCGGCAGCGGAAGGCCGCAGCGCAGGTCGCCGTGGAACCCCACGGCGGCACCGTGCAGGCACAGCGGCAGGCCGCCCTCGGCGCCCCTCGGCGGCGTCGCCACCGAGGGCCCGAACCACAGCACCGCCGGCCCCAGCCGCGAGCGCGTGGCCTCCGCCACCAGCTCGGCCTCGCTGTCCAGCAACGCCCGGCCCGCATCGCTGGCAAACCAGGCGTCGGCCGCGGCGGGATCGGGTTGTGGACGGAGCGCGGACAGCGGCATGATCGGGATTCTGCGGGAAAGCCCGCGCTGCGTCACGGCTGGACAAATGGACCTGCGTGCGGTTCCCGCCTTCGACGACAACTACATCTGGCTGCTGCGCGATGCCGAGGGCCGCGCGCTGGTGGTTGATCCGGGCGACGCAGCGCCCGTGCTGGCCGTGCTGGGCGACGCGCCGCCGCTGGCCATCCTGCTGACCCACCACCATGGCGACCATGTCGGCGGCGTCGCCGATCTGTTGGCGCACTGGCCTGCCACGCCGGTATTCGCCCCGCACGACGACCGCATCCCGCAGGCCAGCCAGCGCGTGGACGACGGCGATCGTGTCACCGTCGGCGACTGGCACTTCGAGGTCCTGGCCGTGCCCGGCCACACCCGCAGCCACGTCGCCTACCACGGCGAGGGCCTGCTGTTCTGCGGCGACACGCTGTTCAGCCTCGGCTGCGGGCGGATGTTCGAAGGCACGCCGCCGCAGATGCACGCCTCGCTGGCGCGGCTGGCCGCGCTGCCCGGCGACACCCGCGTGTGCTGCGCCCACGAATACACGCTGGGCAACGCGGCGTTCGCACTGGCGGTGGACCCCGGCAACGCCGCGCTGCGCACTCGCGCGGAGGCGGTCCGCGCCCTGCGTGCGGCGGGACGGTCCACCCTGCCGACGACGCTTGCCGAGGAGCGCACCTGCAACCCGTTCCTGCGCTGCGACGTGCCGGCCGTGCGCGCGGCCGCCGAAGGCCACGCCGGCCGGCCACTGGCCGATGCCGCGGCCGTGTTCGGCGCATTGCGCGCATGGAAGGACGGCTTCCGCGGCTGAGCCTCCGTACGGGCCCGCACACTGGCCGCGGCCGGGCGCGCAAGGCACACTAGAGCATTCGCTCGACGCGCCCCACGCGCACCATCAAGGAGACACCATGGGATTCCTGCAAGGCAAGCGTGCGCTGGTCACCGGCATCGCCAGCCAGCGTTCGATCGCCACCGGCATCGCCGACGCCTTCCACCGCGAGGGCGCCGAGCTGGCGCTGACCTACCAGAACGAGAAACTGAAGTCGCGCGTCGAGGACGCCGCCGCCGAATACGGCAGCAACATCGTGCTGCCGCTGGACGTGGCCGACGACGGCCAGATCGACGCCTGCTTCGCCGAGCTGGGCAAGCACTGGAGCGACGGTTTCGACATCCTCGTCCACTGCATCGCCTTCGCCCCGCGCGAGGCCATCGAGGGCGACTTCCTCGACGGCATCACCCGCGAGCGCTACCACATCGCCCACGACATCAGCGCCTACTCGCTGGCCGCGCTGGGCAAGGCCGCGCGCCCGCTGATGAAGGGCCGCAACGGCAGCATCCTCACCCTCTCCTACCTCGGCGCCGAGCGCGCGCTGGCCAACTACAACACGATGGGCGTGGCCAAGGCCTCGCTGGAAGCCACCGTGCGTTACATGGCGATGGCGCTGGGCCCGGAGGGCACCCGCGTGAACGCGATCTCGGCCGGCCCGATCCGCACGCTGGCCGCCAGCGGCGTGGCCAACTTCCGCAAGATGCTGAGCCAGTTCGAGGCGGTCGCCCCGCTGCGCCGCGCGGTGACCATCGAGGACGTCGGCAACACCGCGGCGTTCCTGTGCTCCGACCTCGCCCACGGCATCACCGGCGAAGTCACCTACGTGGACGCCGGCTACAACATCATGGGGATGAGCGGGATCGAGTGATCCCGCCCACCACGGTGGCACCATGCAAAACGCCCGGCATCGCCGGGCGTTTTTTTGTTGCGGCAGAGGCAGGACGGCACCGTCGCCGGTACCGCCCCTCCGGCCTTACAGGCGGTCTTCGGCGACCTGGATGTCGTACTTGGCACGTGCGGCACGCACGAACGCATCCTGCGCCTGCATGCCGTGCGCGGTGGCCAGCTGGCGGCGCAGGCCATCGCGCTCCTGCGGCGTGACCTGGCCGATGTCGGCGTCACGGACGGCCCGCACGGCGAACACCATGTACTGGCCGTTGACCAGCACCTTGTCGACCACCGCCTGGCCCGGCTGCGGGCGCGGCGCGTTGAAGAACGCCTCGGCCGCCTGCGGCGACGGCACCGGCGCGCCGCGCCGGATGTCGTTGGCTTCGGCCACGGCCATCCCGGACGCCGCGGCCGCGGCCGCAAGGCCCTGCGTGCGGGCCGCCTTCACCAGCGCATCGGCGGCGGCCTCGGCCGCCTTGCGCTGGCGGTCGGCGCGGATCGCCGCCACCACCGCGTCGCGCACCTGCGCCAGCGGCAGCGCCTGCTCCGGCACGTGGTCGATGACGCGGATCAGCACGGTGCGCTCCGGCCCCAGCTCGATCGGGTCGCTGGCGGTGCCGTCCTGCAGCATGGTGTCGGAGAACGCAACGCGCAGTACCTTCTGGTCGCTGGCGATGCCCGGACCGCCCGCGCGGCTGAACGCCGGGGTGCTCTGCAGCGGCAGGCCCACCGCCTTGGCCGCCGGCTCCAGCGAGGTCGGGGTCTTGTAGGCCGCGTCCACCAGCTTGCCGGTCAACTCGTTGAAGGCGCGCTCACGCGAACCCTCCTGCAGCTCCTTCTCCAGCTCGGCGCGGACTTCCTCGAAGGGGCGCTGCACCGCGGCGCGGATCTCGTTCACCTTGATCACGTGCCAGCCGAAATCGGTCTTCACCGGGCCGCGCACCTCGCCGGCCTGCATCGCGAACGCCGCCTCGTCGAAGGCACCCGGCATGCCGCCCTTGCCGATCCAGCCGAGGTCGCCACCGTTCGCCTTGGACCCGGTGTCATCGGAATTGGCGCGGGCCAGCGCGGCGAAATCGGCGCCAGGCGCCTTCGCCTCGGCCGCCAGCTTGGCGGCCTTCGCCTCGGCGGCCTTCTTGTCGGCGGCGCTGGCATTGGCGGCCACGGCCACCAGGATGTGCGACACCTCGCGCTTTTCCGCCGAGGAATACTTCGCACTCTGTTCCTGGTAGCGCTTGCGCAGCGTCGCCTCGTCCACCGGCGCCGCCGTCATCGCGGCGCCATCCACCTCGACGTACTCCAGGCGGACGGTTTCAGGCCGGCGGTACTCGCCCTTGTGCGCCTTGTACCAGGCGTCGATCTGGGCCGGGGTGACCTCGGCAGTATCCGCCACCGGCGCCGGCAGCGCCACGAAGCTGATGTCGCGATGCTCGCCCAGCAGGCGCATCAGGCGGTCGATCTCGGCATCGGTAACGAAGGCCGAGCGCGCGATGCCGGCGGGGATCAGCTCGTTCTTCAGGCTGTCGCGGATGCGCGCCTCGAAGCCACGCGGCGTCAGCGGCGGGTTCTGCGACGCCAGCAGCAGCTGGTAGCGGTCGGCGTTGAAGGCGCCGTCCACCTGGAAGTCGGGGAATTTCTGGATCGCCTTGCGCACTTCGTCGTCGCTGATGGCGATGCCATCGCGGTCGGCGGCCAGCTTCATCAACTGTTCGTCGATCAGCGCATCCAGGATCTTGCGCTTGTTCTCCACCGACTCGAAGGCCTTCGGATCGAAGTTGTCACCCTGCTGCTCGCGCAGGTTGGCGCGCGCGATCTCGACGCGCTCGCGGTAGGCCTGGGCATCGATGTCGTGGATCGACCACAGGTAGGTCACCGGCCAGACGCGCGGCGCCGACGGCCACCAGGCCGGCGGCTGCGCGATGCGCGCGACGTAGGTCTCCACGCGCTGCGACATGTACGACTCCACCCCGAAGAAGGCGAAGGGCACGATCAGCAGGCCGAGGATCACGGTGGCGATCCAACCGGAGGTCTTTTCGCGGAGTTTCTGCAGCATGGGCGAACCGGAGAGGAGACGTAGCCGGTTAGTCTAACCCGAGCCATGGCCACCGTCGCCGGGCGAATGACGCCCAGCAAAAAGCCCCGCATTTCTGCAGGGCTTTTGCTTGGAACTGGCGGAGTGGACGGGACTCGAACCCGCGACCTCCGGCGTGACAGGCCAGCATTCTAACCGACTGAACTACCACTCCGCTGTGAGCCCGCAATCATACCGATATTTTCGGCAGGTGCAACACTTTTTCCGGCTGGTGGGCACTGAGGGGATCGAACCCCCGACCCGCTCCTTGTAAGGGAGCCGCTCTACCGCTGAGCTAAGTGCCCGGGGCGGCGATTATGGCAGCCCGCCTGCCGCGGCGGAACCCGGGCGATGGCGTCGCCCGGAACGGAAAAGCCCGGCTTGCGCCGGGCTTTCCGAAAGCAGCTTCACGCCAGGGCGATCAGTTGACCGCGTCCTTCAGCGCCTTGCCGGCCTTGAACGCCGGGTTCTTGGAGGCCTTGATCTTGATGGTGTCGCCGGTGCGCGGGTTGCGGCCGGTGCGGGCGCCACGCTTGCGGACCGAGAAGGTGCCGAAGCCCACGAGGGTCACGGTGTCGCCCTTCTTGAGGGCCTTGGTGATGGCGGCGATCATCGCGTCGACAGCGCGGCCGGCGTCGGCCTTGGTCAGTTCGGCGTTGTCGGCGACGGCTTCGATGAAATCGGCTTTGTTCATTTGCTTTTAGGCTCCGTTGCGGGAAGTGACGCGGAGAAGAATTCCGTTGACCGGTGCCGTGGCGCTCCCCTGCCGCGGACCCGGGCTGCCGCGGCGCATCGACGGGCCGCCGCGGTTGCCAACCTTATACCAGCGCCGTTTCCAGCGCGCAACACGAAAGCAAGCGCTGGCGCGGCTTTCAGCGAAACGCCGGCATGTTCGCCGGCGCCCGCCCGTCCGTCAGTGCTTGACGGCCGACCCCACCGTGCCGCGCTTGCGGGCGCGCGGCTTCGCCGGCGCCCCCGCCGCCCTGCCGTTTTCCGACGCGCGCGCCGGCAACGGGCGCTCCAGCGCGAGGTCCAGCACCTCGTCGATCCACTTCACCGGCACGATCTTCAGGTGCTTGGTGACGGCGGCCGGAAGATCGGCCAAGTCCTTGCGGTTCTCGTCGGGGATGACGACCGTGCGGATGCCGCCGCGCAGCGCCGCCAGCAGCTTCTCCTTCAGGCCGCCGATCGCCGTGACCTTGCCGCGCAGGGTGATCTCGCCGGTCATGGCCACGTCGTGGCGCACCGGGACCTTGGCCAGCATCGAGACCAGCGCGGTGGCCATCGCGATGCCCGCGCTCGGGCCGTCCTTCGGCGTCGCGCCGTCGGGCACGTGCACGTGGACGTCATGCTTCTGCAGGAAGTCCAGCTCGATGCCCAGCTGCTCCGCGCGCGCGCGCACCACCGACAGCGCCGCCGAGGCCGACTCCTTCATCACGTCGCCCAGCTGGCCGGTCAGGATCAACTGGCCCTTGCCCGGCACCAGCGTCGACTCGATCTGCAGCAGGTCGCCGCCGACCTCGGTCCACGCCAGCCCGGTGACCAGGCCGATCTCGTTCTCCGCCTCGGCGCGACCGAAGTCGAAGCGCTGCACGCCGAGGTACTTGTCGAGGTTCTTCTCGTTGACCACGACGGTCTTCGGCTTCGCGGCCTTGCCCTTCTTGCCGACGGGCGCAGGCCCCTTCAGCGCGATCTCCTTGACCACCTTGCGGGCGATCTTGGCGATCTCGCGCTCGAGGTTGCGCACGCCGGACTCGCGCGTGTAGTAGCGCACGATGCCGGTGATCGCGCTTTCCTCGATCGTCAGCTCACCCTCGCGCAGGCCGTTGGCCTTGAGCTGCTTGGGCACCAGGTAGCGCATCGCGATGTTGAGCTTCTCCTCCTCGGTGTAGCCGGGGATGCGGATCACCTCCATGCGGTCCAGCAGCGGGCCGGGGATGTTCAGCGAGTTGGAGGTGGCGACGAACATCACCTCGGACAGGTCGAGGTCGACCTCCAGGTAGTGGTCGTTGAAGGTGTGGTTCTGCTCCGGGTCCAGTACCTCCAGCAGCGCCGAGGACGGGTCGCCGCGGAAGTCCATCGACATCTTGTCGATCTCGTCGAGCACGAACAGCGGGTTCTTCGTGCCGACCTTGTTGAGGTTCTGCACGATCCGGCCCGGCATCGAGCCGACGTAGGTGCGGCGGTGGCCACGGATCTCGGCCTCGTCGCGCACGCCGCCCAGCGCCATCCGCACGAACTTGCGGTTGGTCGCCTTGGCGATGCTCTGGCCCAGCGACGTCTTGCCCACGCCGGGCGGGCCCACGAGGCACAGGATCGGGCCCTTCATCTTCGACACGCGAGACTGGACCGCGAGGTACTCGAGGATGCGGTCCTTCACCTTCTCCAGGCCGTAATGGTCGGCATCCAGCACCGACTGCGCCGTCTTCAGGTCCTTGTGGACCTTGGTGCGCTTCTTCCACGGCACGCCCAGCAGCCAGTCGAGGTAGTTGCGCACCACGCCGGCTTCGGCCGACATCGGCGACATCTGCTTGAGCTTGGCGAATTCGCTGCGGGCCTTGGCCTCGACTGCCTTCGGCATGCCGGCCTGGGCGATCCGGCGGGCGATCTCGTCGAGGTCGTTGGGCGCGTCGTCCAGCTCGCCCAGCTCCTTCTGGATGGCCTTCATCTGCTCGTTGAGGTAGTACTCGCGCTGGCTCTTCTCCATCTGCGACTTGACCCGGCCGCGGATGCGCTTCTCCATCTGCTGGACGTCGATCTCGCCGTCCACCAGCCCCACCAGCAGCTCCAGCCGCCCGGCGGTGTCCAGCGTCTCCAGCAGCTTCTGCTTGTCGGCCAGGCGCACGCCGAGGTGGGCGGCGACAGTGTCGGCCAGTCGCTCCGGCTCCTCGATGCCCGACAGGGTCTGCAGCAGCTCGGCCGGCAGCTTGCGGTTGGTCTTGATGTACTGCTCGAACAGGGACAGCAGCGAGCGCACGATCGCCTGCACCTCGCGCGGCTCGCGCGCGGTGGCGGACTCGACTTCCATCGCGGTGGCGAACAGCGCACCGTCCTGCTCGTGCACGCCTTCCGCGCGCGCGCGCGACACGCCCTCCACCAGCACCTTGATGGTGCCGTCGGGCAGCTTCAGCAGCTGCAGCACTTGCGCCAGGGTGCCGATCTCGTGGAGGTCGGCGCCGGCCGGATCATCGGTGTCCGCGGCCTTCTGCGCGACCAGTAGGATGCGCTTGTCGCCCTCGACGGCGAGGTCGAGCGCACGGATGGATTTCTCCCGCCCCACGAACAGCGGGATGACCATGTGCGGGAACACCACCACGTCCCGCAGGGGCAGGACCGGCAGCACGTGGTGGTCGGAATGGGTGGGGGCGGCCATGGGGGGACTCCGGTTGCGACCGCGGCGCCGCTGCGCCGCCATGCGCTGTTTATGGGGGTGTCGCGCCTGCGTTGCAAGCATCGCCGCGCGGCCCCGGGCAAGAGCCGGAAACCGGGCAGGCAGGTAATCGGGAGATCGCCGCCGTTGAACGCAAAAGCCGCCCGGAGGCGGCTTTTGGCGACACCCGGCAGGAGTGCCAGGTCAGTCGGCGGAGGCGGCCTTGGCCGGCGCCGGCACCGTCTGGTAGATCAGGTACGGCTCCGACTTGTGCTCGATGACCGACTCGTCCACCACCACCTTGCTGACGTTCTCGAGCGACGGCAGCTCGTACATGGTGTCCAGCAAGACCGACTCAACGATGGTGCGCAGGCCGCGGGCGCCGGTCTTGCGCTTCAGCGCCTTCTTGGCGATCGCGGACAGCGCGTCCGGGCGGATCTCCAGCTCCACGCCCTCCATCTCGAACAGCTTCTTGAACTGCTTGGTGATGGCGTTCTTGGGCTCGGTGAGGATCTTGATCAGCGCGGCTTCGTCCAGCTCCTCGAGGGTGGCGACCACCGGCAGGCGGCCGACGAACTCGGGGATCAGGCCGTACTTGATGAGGTCCTCCGGCTCGACGTTCGCCAGCACCTGGCCGATGTCCGCCTTGCGCTCGGCGCTCTTGACCTTGGCGCCGAAACCGATGCCGCCGGCCTCGGTGCTGCGCTGCTGGATCACCTTGTCGAGGCCCGCGAACGCGCCGCCGACGATGAACAGGATGTTGCGCGTGTCGACCTGCAGGAACTCCTGCTGCGGGTGCTTGCGACCGCCCTGCGGCGGCACGCTGGCGAGGGTGCCCTCGATCAGCTTCAGCAGTGCCTGCTGGACGCCTTCGCCGGACACGTCGCGGGTGATCGACGGGTTCTCGGACTTGCGGCTGATCTTGTCGATCTCGTCGATGTAGACGATGCCGTGCTGCGCCTTCTCGACGTCGTAGTCGCACTTCTGCAGCAGCTTCTGGATGATGTTCTCCACGTCCTCGCCGACGTAGCCGGCCTCGGTCAACGTGGTGGCATCGGCCATGGTGAAGGGCACGTTGAGCATGCGCGCCAGCGTTTCCGCCAGCAGCGTCTTGCCCGAGCCGGTGGGACCGACCAGCAGGATGTTGGACTTGGCCAGCTCGACGTCGTCGTTCTTCTGGCGGCTCTCGATGCGCTTGTAGTGGTTGTACACGGCCACCGCGAGCGTCTTCTTCGCCCGCTGCTGGCCGATCACGTACTGGTCCAGCACCTCGAGGATCTCGCGCGGCTTGGGCAGCGCGCTGCGGCTGGACTGCGCCTTCTCCTCGAGCTCCTCGCGGATGATGTCGTTGCAGAGCTCCACGCACTCGTCGCAGATGAACACGCTGGGCCCGGCGATCAGCTTGCGCACCTCGTGCTGGCTCTTCCCGCAGAAGGAGCAGTAGAGGATCTTGCTGGTGTCGCCGGTGTTGCGTCCCTGACGGTCTTCGCTCATTCGCCACTCGCTCGCCGCGCAGTGCGGCTTCGGCCCGAGAATACCATACGCCCCCGCCGGGCCCAGCCGGGGCGGTTCATGTGCTGCCTGGACTGTATCGGCCGGCGGGCGGGATCCGTGAGTCCGGAGCCCGCCGCCCCGTTCAGGTCGCCTGGATCGACTCTTCCGGGCGCCGGGTCAGGACTTCGTCCACCAGCCCGTAGTCGCGGGCGGCCTCGGCGCTCTTGAAGTTGTCGCGCTCGGTGTCGCGCGCGATCACGTCGATGGACTGGCCGGTATGGCGGGCCAGGATCTCGTTCAGGCGCTCGCGCATCGACAGGATCTCGCGGGCCTGGATGTCGATGTCCGTGGCCTGGCCCTGGGCGCCGCCCAGCGGCTGGTGGATCATGACGCGCGAGTTCGGCAGCGCATAGCGCTTGCCGGCGGCGCCCGCCGCCAGCAGCACCGCGCCCATCGAGCAGGCCTGGCCGACGCAGATCGTGCTCACGTCCGGCTTGATGTACTGCATGGTGTCGTAGATCGCCATGCCCGCCGTGACGATCCCGCCCGGCGAGTTGATGTACAGGCTGATGTCCTTCTCGGGATTCTCCGCCTCGAGGAACAGCATCTGGGCGACGACCACGTTGGCCACGTGGTCGTCGATGCCGCCGACCAGGAAGATCACCCGCTCCTTCAGGAGGCGCGAATAGATGTCGTACGCGCGCTCGCCGCGGCTGGTCTGTTCGACCACCATCGGCACCAGGTTCAGGTTCTTGATCGGGTCCATGGGTTCTCGCTCGGCGTGTCCGCCTGTTGAAGGTTACTGGCTGATCGCTTCCTGGAAGGTCAGCGTCTTCTCGGTGTGCTGGGCGCGCTCGGCGATCCAGTCGGTCACCTGCTCTTCCATCACGCGGTTCTGCAGGCCCTGCATCAGCTGGGGGTCGTTGCGGTAAAGATCAATGACCTGCTGCGGCTGCTCGTAGGTGGACGCGATCAGGCGCATGGTCTCGTTCAGGCGCTCCGGCTCGAGGCGCAGCTCGTTGCGACGCGCCACCTCGGCGACCAGCAGGGCGACCAGGACGCGCTTGCGCGCGGCGTCCTGGAAGGCCTCCGGGCCGGCGGTGAGCTGCTGGCCCTGGCGGCGGGCCTGCTCGGCGGCGTTGGCCAGCAGGGCGTTCGCCTCGTCCTGGACGATGCGCGGCGGCAGCTCGACGTGCGAGTAAGCGGCGACCAGCTGCTCGCCGACTTCGCGGCGCAGGCGGTTCATCAGCGCACCCTTGAGCTCGCGCTCCAGATTCGCGCGGATCTCGGCCTTGAACTGGTCCAGTTCGCCGCTCTTGACGCCGAAGCTGCGGATGAAGGCCGCATCGACCTCCGGCAGCACCAGCTCGGCCACGTCGAGCAGCTTGAAGGTCGACGTGATGGTCTTGCCCGCGAACTGCGTGGCATGCCAGTCAGCCGGCAGGGTCACGTCGAGGGTCTTCTCCTCGCCCGGCTGCATGCCGACGATTGCGGACTCCACTTCCGGATAGATCGAGGCGGAGCCCAGCACGGTGCTGGTGCGCTCCACGCCCTCGGCCGGCATGCGGGCGCCGTCGACGACGCTGCTGGTCTCCAGGTTCACCAGGTCGCCGGCCTTGGCCGCGCGGGTGACCTTGGTCCAGCTGCCGCGCTGCTGGCGCAGGTTCTCCAGCATGCGCTCGACGTCGGCATCGGCCACTTCCGCGACATGGCGGGTGATCTCCAGCTTGGCCAGGTCCAGCTCGCCGAACTCGGGGGCCAGCTCGACCGAGGCGATGAACTTCAGCTCGCCGTCGGCGGCATCATCGCCCGGGGTCATCTGCGGGGCACCGACGACCTTCAGCGCATTCTCGGTGACGGCCTTGCCCAAGCCCTCGCGCAGCAGGCCGTCCACGATCTCGGCGCGCACCTGGCCGCCGTAGCGCTGCTCGACCACCTTGGCCGGCACCTTGCCGGGCCGGAAGCCCTTGATCCGCACGTTCTGCGCGATCTCGCGCAGGCGGCTGCCGACCTGCGCATCGACGTCGCCGGCGGGCAGGCTGAGGATGACGCGGCGCTCGAGGTTGCCGATGGATTCGACCGAGACTTGCATGATGCGATGACTCCTGGGCGGGTTCGCGCGAACCCGGTGTTGTGCGGATGGAAGCGGTGGCCGAGGCGCAGGCACCCCGGGCGCGGCCACGACCGCGCGGAACTTGCTAGTTTCCCCGATTTCCCGCCGGCCCGCCACCCGTCCCACACGCCTCCGTTGACAGACGCGCCGGCGCGCCGGACAATGCGCGGCCTTTCGTTGCGCTGGCGTGCTCGGAAGACAGTGATCGCAGTCGTCGGGCGACGCTGGAATGAATCGGTTCCGTCGGCGGGGTATAGCGCAGTCTGGTAGCGCGCCTGCTTTGGGAGCAGGATGTCGGGGGTTCGAATCCCTCTACCCCGACCATTCCGGCATCGCGCGGTGTACCTTTCCGGCCCGGGCGCCCGTAGCTCAACCGGATAGAGCACCGGCCTTCTAAGCCGGTGGTTGCAGGTTCGATTCCTGCCGGGCGCGCCAAACAGCGGGACAGTTTTCGGTGGTGGCTGTAGCTCAGTTGGTTAGAGTCCTGGATTGTGA
>DASWXO010000162.1:0-24992 GCA_036405455.1 Thermomonas sp.
CAGTTCCACCGGCACCGCGAATTCCAGGTCCAGGCGCTCGTCGGCGACCAGCGCGAACGCGGGTGCCAGCGCCTCCAGCGCCTGCCCGGGGCGCACCTGGCGGTGCAGGACGCGGCCGGCCTGCGGGGCCAGCAGTTCGAATTCACCGGCCGCGGCACCGCTGGGACGCAGCTGCGCCAGCGAGGCGCTGGCCTGGCGCACGCTGGCGCCGGCCGCCTGCGCGCGTGCGCGGCTTTCCTGCGCACGGGCGGCGGGGATCAGGCCTTCCTGTTCCAGCAGGGCGTCGCGACGGGCCTGCTGCGCGGCCACGCCGGACTCCGCCTGCGCGCGCGCCAGCTCGGCCTGCACGGCCAGCAGCTCGCGGCTCTGCACGCGCAGCATCGGCTGGCCGCGCTGGACCTGCTCCCCCTCGTCCACCAGCACGCGGGTGACCACGCCGGCATACGGCAGGTTGACCTGGGTGCTGGACGCCAGCGGCACCGTGACTTCGGCCGGCAGGCCCGCCACCGGCACCGCATCCGCTGCCGTGGCGGGCACTTCGCGCAGGCCCAGGTTGGCGGCCTGCGCGGCACTGAGGCGGATACGGCCGTCGGCATCGGCACGGGGCGCGGGCGCTGCCTCGGTGGCGGGGTCGGCGGCGCGCTGGCAGGCAGTCAGGCCCGGCAGGGCGAGGGCAAGGGCGAGGACGAGCAGGCGTGGGCGCATGGCGGGGGCGGCATCCGGCAGAGGACACCAGTCTGGCAAGCGAAACTTTTGGCTTGCTTAAGGCCGCCGGCGGCCTAGAGCGCGGGGATCGGCCCCAACGCGGCCTCCAGCACGCCGTCGCGCAGGGTGAAGTCCAGGGCCAGGCCCAGCGCCGCCGCCATCGCCTGCACCAGCGCCAGGCCGAGTCCGGCGTGGCGGGCGTCGGCGGCACGATCGCCCCGCCAGTGGCGCTCCCCGAACCGGGCCACGTCGGCCTCGGTCAGCCCCGAGGCGCGGTTGCGCACCCGCAGCCACCAGCCGGCGCCGTCGGCGGACAGCGCCACCTCGACCGGCGTGCCCGGGTCGCCGTACTCCACCGCGTTGCGCAGCAGGTTGGCGGCGATGCGCTCCAGCATCCCGGCATCGCAGACGCCCCAGGCCTCGTCCGGCAGCTGCGCGGCCAGGCGCGCCGGATCCAGCTCCTCGCCGCCGCCGGCCACCAGCGCGCGCAGCAGCGCCGCCAGGTCCAGCGGATCGGCCTGCGGCGGCTCCTGCCCGGATTCGAACCTGGCCAGCGCCAGCAGCGCCTCGATGCCGCGCTGCATGCGCCCGTTGGCCTCGGCCACGGTGGCCAGCGCGCGTTGCAGCGCGGCGGGGTCGCCGTCGCGACGCGCGAGTTCCGTGACGGCGGCGATTTCCGCCACCGGCGTGCGCAGTTCGTGGGCCACGCTGCGCGACAGCCGGCGCTCGCGCTCGGCCAGTCCCCAGGACGTGCGCAGCGCGGCGTGGGCCGCCTCGACGAACGGGTGCAGCTCGCGCGGGGTGGTGGCCAGCGACCCCGGCTCCGGCGGTCCGTCGTGCGGCAGCCGGCGCGCCTCGCGCGCCATGTGGACGAAGGCCTGGCGCACCAGCAGCAGGCACAGCAGCACGGCTGCGATGACGGCCGCCAGCGTGCCCGCCAGCAGCACGCCGTGCATGCGGCGTTCGGTGCGATCCCAGCTCTCACGCTCGGTCGCCACCACCAGCCGGCTGCCGACGAAACCGCCGCTGGCCAGCGTCTCCACCCGGTAGCGGCCGGCGTGGCCATCGGGCAACAGGATGTCGCCCTGCACGCCGGCGGGCGCGCGCAGCGGGCGGTCGCCGCTGTTCATCGACGCGGCCTGCAGCCGGCCGCGGGCGTCGTAGATGGCGAAGAAGTCGGTGTGGCCGGCGATGTCCCAGGCCGGCAGCACCTCGTCCAGCGAATGCGCCTCCGCGCCCAGCTGGCGGACCAGCGCGCCGGTGCGCGCAGCCAGGAACTGGTCCAGCTGGCGGTACATCGCGCGGTCCACCAGCACGTCCAGCACCAGGAACAGGCCGCCCAGCAGCAGGCCGATGGCCAGCACCAGCTGCCACACCAGGCGCGTGCGCAGCGACCAGCCGCGCGGTTCAGTCGATCGCATAGCCGAAGCCCCGCCGGGTGTGGATGGGATCGGGCGCACCGGCCTTGGCCAGCTTGCCGCGGAGGGTGCTGACGATGACCTCCACCACCTTGTCGGACGCCTCGCTGGCACTGTCGTAGAGGCGGTCGAAGATGGCCGCGCGCGACAGCACCTTGCCGCGCTGGCGCAGCAGCAGCTCCAGCAGCGCGTACTCCTTCGGGGACAGCTGCAAGTCGGCGCCCTGCCAGCGCGCGCGGCGCGCATGCGGGTCTACCTGCAGCGCGTCCCAGGCCAGCAGCGCGGTGCCGTCCTCGCGCGGGCGACGGGCCAGCGCGCGGACCCGCGCCAGCAGTTCGTCCAGGGCGAACGGCTTGACCAGGTAATCGTCCGCGCCGGCGTCCAACGCGGTGACGCGATCGGCCACGGTGTCGCGCGCCGACAGCATCAGCACGCGTGTGGGCGCCCGCGAGGCGCGCAGCGCGCGCAGGACGCCCAGGCCGTCCAGCCCGGGCAGCATCCAATCAAGCACCAGCAGGTCGTAGTCGTGGGCGGCGAGGAAGCGCAGCGCGGCCGGGCCGTCCGCCGCGTGGTCGCAGGCGTGGCCTTCCCCCGCCAGCGTGGCGCGCAGGCTGTCGGCCAGCGCGGGCGAATCCTCGACGATCAGCAGCCGCATCGGCGCCGCGCCCGGGAGAAGTCGTGCATGGGGAGGCTCCTTCGCATGCCGCCGATCCAGGCGCGCATGCTACCGCCCTCGCGCCGCCGCGGTCAGTGCAGCACGCGCGCCGCGTCCACCACCTCCACGCCCTGCATCATGCCCAGCAGCGCGTCGAACCACGGCTTGTGCGACGCGCCGACCACGGCCAGCACGCGGGTGCCGGGGTGTTCGCGGAACGCGGCGCGCAGGTTGGCGACCATGTGCAGGTTGCGCGCCTCCCACCCGCCCACGTACTGGCGGCCGAAGCGCTGCGGCGACGGGTCGCGCAGGGCCTGGCCGAAATCGGATGCGATCGCCCGCCGCAGGTAGGCCGGGTCGTTGACCGCGCGGTAGGTGGCCAGGAAGTCGCCCGACCGCTGCAGGGTCTCCACCTGCAGGCGCGCACGCCGGGCCTCGTCGTCGGCACTGTCCCACGCCTTCCGGATGGCCGCCTCGAACGCGGGGGCATCGGCAATGACCAGGCTGTCGCCCAGATGGTCGTCGACCGCGTGCAGGCGCTGCAGGCCGAGGCGGGCGGCCAGCCGCGCGGCGACCTGGTAGTTCTCGTTCGGCGAGGTTTCGCGCTTGCGGAGCAGCGCCACCAGCGCGTCGTCGAGGCCGTCGCCGGCGTGGCGCTCAGCGGCGTCCAGCTGCCACCACTGCACCAGCGCCGAGGCCGGCTCGCCGGCGGCGAGGAACAGCGCGGCCAGGTGGCGACGCTGCGCCGGGCCGGGGCGGGCCGGCCAGTCGGCCAGGGCGGCATCGATGGCGTCCAGCGCCGGCAACACGTCCAATCCGGTCGCGGCACGCGCGGCGGTGACGTCCGGGCAGTAGTCGCGCACGTCGCGGTAGGCGGCACGCTGGCGGATCAGGACGCACGTCTCGCCCGAAAGGGCTTCGATGGTGATGACTTCGGGCCGGAACGCCGCCAGCCGGTCCAGCACCGGCGCCAGCGACTCGGGGGCGACGCCATCGGCAGGTCCACCGTGCGACAGGTGGACCGAACCCAGCACCAGCACGCGGGTGGGCGGGCCGGGCATCGCCGCGTCCAGGCCCGCCAAGTCCACGCGCTGCGCCGCGGCCGGCCCGCTGGCCATGCCACCCAAGGCGAGCGCCAGCAGCGCCCCCGCGATCCGTCCCCTCATCTGTCGCCCCGCGCCGTTGGAATCATGGGTGGGTTGCGCCGGCGGGCGCCAAGGTTGAAAGGCGTCAGTCCAGCACGCGGCAGAACACGGCCTTCAGGTAGCGCGATTCCGGCACCTGCGCCAGCCACGGGTGGTCCGGGCCGGCGCCGGCGACCTTCAGCACCTGCACGGTGCGGCCGGCGTAGAACGCGGCGCGGCGCAGCATGTCGAGGAACTGGTCTTCGCTGACCAGGCCAGTGCAGCTGAAGGTGGCGAACAGGCCGCCGGGCTTCACCACGCCCAACGCCAGCTTGTTCATGTCGAGGTACTTCTTCAGCGCGTTGATGACCTGCTCGCGGTCGCGGGTCATCTTGGCCGGGTCGAGGATGACCACGTCGAACTGTTCGCTGGCTGCCGCGGCGTCGCGCAGCCACGGGAAGATGTCGGCCTGCACGAAGCGCGGCTTCCGGCTTCCGATCAACGCGCTGTTGAGATAGGCGTTCTGCTTGGCCAGCTCGATCACCGCCGGGTCGATGTCGATGCCCACCACCTCGGCCGCGCCGCGCGCCGCCGCATACACGCCGAAGCCGCCGGTGTTGCAGCACAGGTCCAGCACGCGCTTGCCCTCGACCTGCCGGCTCAGCCACTCGCGGTTCTCGCGCTGGTCGGCGAAGAAGCCGGTCTTGTGCGCGCCGGCCGGGTCGGCGCGGAACTTGATGCCGTGTTCGGTGACCACCGCGGGCTCGGTGCCCTGGGTGTCCTTGTAGTCGAAGCTCTCCTGCTTCTGCACGTGCTCGTCGGCGAAGCTGTGGAAGCGGCAGCCGGGGAAGTGCTCGCGCAGGGCGTCGAAGATGATGCTGCGGTGGCGCCACGCGCCGGCGCTGAAGAACTCGACCACGATCAGGTCGTCGTAGCGGTCCACCACCAGCCCGCTAATGCCGTCGCCCTCGCTGTGGACCACGCGCCAGGCGTTGGAGACCTCGTCCAACCGGAGGATCTCCCGGCGCAGGCGGATCGCCTCGCCGATCTTGCGCACGAACCAGGCGGCGTCCACCGCCACGTCGGGGTCGCGCTCCAGCATGCGCAGGGCGATCCGCGAGTGGCCGTTGTAGAAGCCGCGGCCGATCCAGGTGCCGTCCACCGCCTCCACGTCCACGATGCTGCCGGGCTTGGGCCGCTGCGCGGGCTTCTCGACCAGGCGCTGGAAGATCCACGGGTGGGTGGAGTTCCAGGCGTTCTTCAGGCGGACGACGGGCAGGGGCTCGGACATGAGGCTTGACGGGATGCGGGCGGGGATCGGATATTGTCGCCCAAGAAGGGGAGTAACTCCGCGCGCGGTCGTCGTCATGACGGGCCAACTGTCCCAAGGACAGCGCCCCGGCGCCGCGGCAGGCCCACGGCCTGTGAGTGAGACCTTCGCCGAACGGCGAAGCGCGCTCCCTTTCCATGCGTCCCTGCATGGACGCCTCCGCCGCTCGAACCCGTGGAGCGTTGCATGGAGACGATCGGAACTCCCTTTCTCTGGCTGGTGTTCGGCCTCGTGGTGATGGCCGCGCTGGTGGCCGACCTGGTGCTGATGCGCCACGGCGGGCCGCACAAGGTCACGTTCAAGGAAGCCGCCTGGTGGAGCATCGGCTGGGTCGCGCTGGCCCTGGCCTTCAACGCCTGGCTGTGGTGGGAGGCGGGGCAACGCTTCGGCGCCGCGGAAGGCGAACGCATCGGCATGGAGTTCCTGACCGGCTACCTGGTCGAAAAGGCGCTGGCGGTCGACAACATCTTCGTGTTCCTGATGATCTTCGGCTACTTCGCGGTGCCGGAGATGCAGCGCCAGCGCGCGCTGGTGATCGGTATCGTCGGCGCCATCGTGCTGCGCGCGATCCTGATCTTCGCGGGCGCGCTGCTGCTGGCCAGGTTCCACTGGATCCTCTACGTGTTCGGCGCCTTCCTGCTGTTCACCGGCGTGAAGATGTGGCGGGCGGCCGGCGAGGAACCCGACCTCGACCGCAACCCGGTGCTGCGCTGGCTGACCGCGCACGTGCCGTTCGTGCGGCGCTACGTGGGCAGCGCGCTGTGGATCGGCAAGGGCGACCGCCGCAAGTTCACCCCGCTGTTCATCGTCATCGCGATGATCGGCATCACCGACGTGATCTTCGCGGTGGACTCCATCCCGGCGATCTTCGCCATCACCGCCGACCCGTTCATCGTGCTCACCAGCAACGTGTTCGCAGTGCTGGGCCTGCGCGCGATGTTCTTCCTGCTGCAGGGCATGGCCGACCGCTTCCACCTGCTGCCCTACGGGCTGGCGCTGGTGCTGGTGTTCATCGGCGCGAAGATGCTGCTGGTGGACCTGTACAAGCTGCCGGTGCTGCTGTCGCTGGGCGTGGTGGCGGCGATCATCGGCACCACCATCGCGCTGAGCCTGCTGCGGCCGGCGACGAAGGCCGGCGCCGGGCACTGACGCAGGCCGATGGCGGGGCGGCGCGCTTGCAATCGGCGCGCCGCCCCCCAGTTCCACGGGATGTCCACGCTCTCCCCCCGCGACCACCAGCGCCAGGCCGACCGCGCGCGCGTCCGGCGCGCCCTGAACGCCTCGCTGGCCGGCGTGCTCCTGCTCTGCATCGCGTTTGCCGCGCAGCAGGCCGGCAACTGGGATTTCCTCGCGGTTGCACCCCGCACCCCCGCGGGCCTCCTGGGCGTGCTGGGCGCGCCGCTGCTGCACGGGTCGGTGGCGCATCTGGTGGCCAACGCGACCGCGCTGCTGCTGCTCGGCACGCTGGCCGGCACCGCCTATCCGAAGGCGACGCTGCGCGCGCTGCCGCTGCTCTGGCTGGGGTCGGGGTTGGGCGCGTGGCTGCTGGGCCAGCCCGGCTCGCACCACCTCGGCGCCAGCGGCGTGACCCACGGACTGGGTTTCCTGGTGTTCACGCTGGGCCTGCTGCGCCGCGACCGCGCCGCGATCGCCGCGGGCATGATCGCGTTCCTGTTCTTCGGCGGCATGCTGATGACGGTGCTGCCGCGCGAGGCCGGGATTTCCTGGGAATCCCACCTGGGTGGCGCGTTGGCGGGTGTCCTCGCCGCGCTCCTGCTCCGCCGCAGCGATCCCGCGCCCGAGCGCCAGAAGTACAGTTGGGAACTCGAGGAGGAACAGGCGCAGGCGCAGGCACGCGAACGCGCGGCTGCCGGCTTCGACACCTACGAGACGCGCGCGCCGGAGGACGTGCCGGTGCTGTGGCAGCGCACATCGCACCCATCGGCAGAGGCGACGGTGCTGCCGTTCCGGCGTCCCGCCGGCCGTGACACCGGCAGCGCGGCAGGAAGCCCCCGATCGGACGCCGACAGGTAGGATTTCCCTGAAATCCGCGTCGGGTTTTTCCGAATGCACCGGCTTCCGTCGAGCGGAACCACAACCGGACAACGCACGGATCGCTCTGTCTGTCAGGCACTTGCGCACGCGCATGCGGCGTTTACGTGGCGAAGCCGGTTGCACAAGTGCCAGTTGCGGGTCTTGGGAATCACGCGTTCGACCATTACCCTGCGCACCCCGCCAAGGTCGGCGGATTCACAAACAAAGGAATCTCCCTGATGAAAAAGTCCCTGCTTGTTGCCAGCCTGCTGGCTTCGCTGAGCCTGTCCTCCACCGCATTCGCCGGTGAGGCGTTCGTCCGCGCCGAAGCGGGCCAGAGCAAGGCCAAGGCCAGCATCGACGGCTTCGGCAGCGACCACGACAAGGACACCGCCTACTCGCTGCGTGGCGGCTACTGGTTCAACTCCAATTTCGCGGTGGAAGGCCACTACAGCCGCTTCTACGACGAGACGCTGTACAACGACGGCGAGGTTTACCTCGACGGGAAGCTGTCCGCGTTCGGCCTGGGCGTGGTGGTCAAGGAACACGCCACCCCGACCGACCTCGGGTTCTTCGTGCAGCTGCGCGGCGGCATCGCCCGCGGCAAGGTGTCGCTGGACTCCAACCTGGGCAGCGACAGCGCCACGTCCACCAAGCCGTACTACGGCATCGGCGCGGGCTACGATTTCAGCAAGACGTTCGGCGTCAGCCTGAACTACGACCACAACCAGGGGTCGGGCGACGGTCTGAAGATCAGTGCCAACACCCTGTCGCTGGGCCTCGAAGCGCGTTTCTGAGCACCCCGCCAGCAGTGGCGCCACGACTGCCGCTGCAAGGCGGCAGTCGTGTTTCCGGGTCAGGACGCGCGTGACACCTCGGCCTTGCGTTCGCGCTTCTGCGCGTACATCCGCTGGTCGGCCAGCACCAGCAGGGTGTCCAGCGAATCGGCTTCCATCGGCACGGTGGCACCGCCGATGCTGGCCCGCAGCGGGACCTGGGTGCCGTCGATGTCGAACGGCGCCTGCAACGCGTCGCGGAGCCGGCGCACCACGTCGTCGATCACGGTGGGACTGCGCACGGGCGTGAGGATCAGGGCGAATTCGTCGCCGCCCAGCCGCGCCGGCGTATCGCTGCCGCGCGCGGTGCGGCGCAGCCGCTGGGCGAACTCCACCAGCAGGGCATCGCCGGCCGCGTGGCCCAGGGTGTCGTTGACCTCCTTAAGGCCGTCCAGGTCGAGCATCAGCACCGCGAACGGCGGGCCGTCGCGGGTGCACGCCGCACCCACGCGGCGCAGGCGATCCATGAACAGCGCGCGGTTGGGCAAGCCGGTCAGGCCATCGTGCGTCGCGCGCAGGAACAGGTCGTCCTGGCTGTAGACGGTGGCGAAGTGCATCGAGGCGCCGACCACCTCGGACAGCAGGCCCAGCAGCGCGGCGTCGCCGGCATCGAAACGGCCGGGGCGGGCGGACATCGCCTTGAGGATGCCGACCACGCGCTGGCCGTGCTTCAGCGGCACGATCAGCATCGAGCGCAGCCCCATCGCCCGGCAGGCATCGCGGTCCACCCGCGGATCCTGTTCGGTGTCCTCGCTGCCCAACACCTCGCCGCGGGTCACCGCCAACCCAGACAGGGTTGCATCGATCCTGAGGCGCAACCCGATCTGGCTGGCGGCGATGCCGGACGCGGCGCGATAGACCATGTCCTCGCCTTCGGCCAGTTCGATGGCGGCACCGTCGGCCGGCACCAGCTCGGACAGGTGGTCCACCACGTACTGCATCACCCCGCCCAGGTCGAGGCCGAAGCGTGCGATCTCGGCCTGCATCCGGATCACCTGCAGCAGCCGCCCGCTTGGCAGCTGGTCCGGGTGGATCTCCATGCGACGTCCTTCCTTGCGGCGCCACGGCGACGCCGGACTCTCGGAAGGATGCCACCCGGGCGGTCGGGATGCACGCAACGCGTGGCCGGCGGACGGTCCACCGCGACCGCCCGGCGGTGCGGCCGGGGCTGGATCGCGGCCGGTGAAGCGTGCACGATGGGCGCAGACAAGAGGCACCGCCGTCATGCACACGGGCGATCCGCGCCAAGACGATTTCCACTGGATGCTGCAGTGCCTCGAGCATCTCGACGAAATGGTCGTGGTGACCGACGCGGTGCTGGAGGGCGATGGCCCGCACATCCGTTACGTCAACGCGGCGTTCGAGCGCATCACCGGCTGGCCACGGGCGGACGTCCTCGACCGCGCGCCGCGGTTCCTGCAGGGGCCCGGCACGGAGGCCGCCACCCTGGCCCGCATCCGCACCGCGCTGGAGGCCGGGCGGCCCGTACAGGCCGAACTGCTGAACTACGCCCGCGACGGCCGCGAGTACCGCATCCACACCCATATCCAGCCGATGCGGGCCGCGGACGGGACGCTGGAGGGCTTCATTGCGATCCAGCGCGACCTGGGCCGCGAGGGCGGCGATAGGGCGCTGACCCGGCAGCTGGGCGAATGGTTCGAAGGCGCCGCCGCCAGTTCGCTGAGCGCGCTCTACATCCTGGCGGCCGTGCGCGACGCGCGCGGCGCCGTGGTCGATTTCCGCTATCTGTACGTCAATCGGATGGGCGGCGAGCTGCTGCAGGCGACGCCCGAGGCGCTGCTGGGCCGGAGCCTGCGCGAGACCCTGCCGCCCAGCCGGGTGGAGGCGCTGATCGCCCGCTGCGCCGACGCAATGGCCACGGCAACGCCGTTCATCGAGGAATTCGAGGTCGCCGAATACGACGAACCGATGCACTGGCTGCGCCACCAGGTGGTGCCGCTGAGCGACGGCGTGGCCATCACCAGCGACAACATCAGTGAGCGCAAGCGCGCCGAGGCGGCGCTGGCGCAGCGCGAGGAATGGTTCCGCGCCGCCGCCGAGGGCAGCCACAACGCGCTGTACATCAACGAAGCCGTCCGCGACGCGCAGGGCGAGGTGGTCGACTTCACCTTCGCCTACGTCAATCCGCGCGGCGGCGAACTGGTGGGGATGGCCCCGGAGGACATGGTCGGCCGCAGCATCACCGCGCTGTTCCCGATCAACCGCGAGCCGGGCTTCTTCGACCACTACCGCGAGGTGTTCCTGAGCGGCGCCCCGACGGTACGCGAATTCCCGATCGCGGCGCCGGGGATCCATGCGCGCTGGCTGCGGCAACGCGAGATCCCGTGGTCGCGCGGGGTGGTGCTGAGCCCGGAGGACATCACCGCCCGCAAGCAGGCGGAGATCGAACTGCGCAACCGCGAGGAAACGCTGGAGGCATTCCTGGAGAACTGCCCGGGCATCTGCTGGGTGGGCGACGAACACGGCCGCACCCTGATCGGCAACGCCGCCTACCGGCGCATGCTGGCCGCGATGGGCGTGGACCGGTTGCCGGAACGGCTGGAGGACGCCTTTCCGCCCGAACTGGCGGCGCTGTACCACCGCAACCACCTGCGCGTGATCGAGAGCGGGCGGGCGGAGCGGATCCTGGAGCCGGGGCTCCGCGAGGATGGCTCGCCCGGCAGCTTCGAAGTCTTCAAGTTCCCGCTGGGCGAACGCAACGGCGTGCGCCTGGTCGGCGGCATCGCGCTGGACATCACCGAGCGCGAAGGCGAGCGCCAGGCGACCGAGCGGCTGGCGGCGATCGTGCGCGACTCCGGCGACGCCATCCTGTCCAAGGACCTGACCGGGCACATCGTCAGCCTCAACCGCGCCGGCGAGCAGCTGTACGGCTACGGTCCGGGCGAGCTGATCGGCCGGCCGCTCGCGGTCCTGGTGCCGCCCGAGGACCTGCCCGAGGTGGAGCGGGCGACCGACCGGGTGCGCAACGGCGAGGCGCAGGTGCGCTTCGAGAGCGTGCGCCTGCGCCGCGACGGCACCCGCGTGCCGGTGCAGGTGACGCTGTCGCCGATCATCGACCGCGACGGCCAGCTGATCGGGTTCTCCAGCATCGCCACCGACATCAGCGAACGCCGCCACCGCGAACAGCAGGCGCGCTTCTACGCCGAGCACGACCCGGTGACCGGCGTGCTGAACGAGCACGGCCTGCTGGTCGCCGCGGATGCCGCGTTCGCCGCCGCGCCCGACGAGGCCTTCGCGCTGCTGCGGCTGTCGGTGGATCGCTACGCCGAGTTCCGCGACGTGTTCGGGGTGAGCCACGCCAACGCGCTGGCGGTGCAGGTGGTGCAGCGCATGGCCGCCGTGCTGGCGGACCGCGCGCCGCAGGTGGCGCGCATCGGCCACAACCAGTTCGCGGCGCTGGTGCGCTGCCGCCGGGACGAAGCCGACTGCGTGGACCGCCACCTGGGCGCCATCGTCACGGCGATGGCTGCACCGCTGGACGTCCTGGGCATCGAGGTGAGCACCACCATCCAGTGCGGCGCGGCGGTGTATCCGCTGCACGCGGGTGATGCGGAAGGGCTGATGCGGTGTGCGGACCTCGCCTTCGGCCAGGCCAAGCGGAATGCAGACCACCGACCCGTGGTCTACCAGCCCGCGATGGGGGCGCAGGTCACCCGCCAGGTCCACCTGCAGCAGGAGCTGAGCCGGGCACTGGAACGCGGCCAACTGCGGGTGGTGCTGCAACCCATCTGGAACACCGATGCCGAGCCGCGGCCCGTGGGTCTGGAAGCCCTGGTGCGTTGGAAGCATCCGCAGCTGGGCGACGTGGCGCCGTCGGAGTTCATCCCGGTGGCGGAGGAGTCGGGGCTGATCCCAGCGATCGGTGCCTTCATGCTGCGCGAATCGTGCCGCCTGCACGCCGCGCTGGCGCAGGCGGGACACCGCGGCCTGTTCCTCAGCGTCAACGTCTCCCGCGACCAGTTCCGCCGTGGCGACCTGACCGCGCTGGTCGCGGACGTGCTGGCCGAGTGCGGCCTGCCCGGCGCCGCGCTGGAACTGGAGATCACCGAAGGCGTGCTGATGGAGCACAGCGAGGACAGCGAACGCCAGCTGCAGGCGCTGAGTGCGCTGGGCGTCGGGCTGGCGGTCGACGACTTCGGCACCGGCTATTCCAGCCTGGCCTACCTGCAGCGGTTCCCGGTGACCAAGCTGAAGATCGACCGCAGCTTCGTGTCCGGGCTGCCGGAGGACCGCAACGCGGCGGAGATCGTGCGCACCATCCTGACCCTGGCACGCAGCCTGGGCCTCCAAACGCTGGCGGAAGGCGTGGAGACGCCAGGGCAGCAGCAGACGCTGCTGGCGCTGGGATGCGAACAACTGCAGGGCTTCCTGCTCAGCCGGCCGCTGGAAACCGCGGACGTCACCGACTTCCTGGCCCGCCATCCGCCGGCGCCCCCGGGGCGCGGCGCGCGCTGATCAGGGTGGCGCGGCGTCCGGACCCAGCTGGCGGTCATGCCAGCGCGACAGCACCAGCAGGGACGTGGCCGCACCGCACAGGCACAGGAACATGTCCCACTGCGTGTCCCACGGGTCGCCCTGGGTGGCGAGGAAGGCATCGGCGTCGGCGCCGTAGATCAACGCCGACCACCATTCGATCAGTTCGAAGAACGCCGAAAAGCTGAGGCACGCGGCCAGCACCAGGTACACCAGCCAGCCGCCGCGGCGCAGCGGCGTGAGCCGCAGCAGCAGCTCGCGCGCCAGGATCGCGGGCACGAAGCCCTGCATCCAGTGTCCCAGTCGGTCCCATGGGTTGCGCGCGGTCCCCAGCAGGTCCTGCAGCCAGAAGCCCAGCGGCGTCTTGGCATAGGTGTAGGCGCCGCCGTGGATCAGCACCAGCGCGTGCAGCGCCAGCAACCAACACAGCAGCCGGGTCAGCGGGAAGCGCGGCCAGCGCCACGCCACCAGTGCCAGGCCAACCATCGCCCACACCGTTTCCAGCGCCCAGGTCAGCCGGTCGGTGGCGATGGCGAACGACACCGCGAGGGCAAGCACCAAGCCGCCGGCCAGCAGCCAGCGTTCGATGCGGGTGGGCGGGACGGCGACGGGATGCGGAACGGGCGTCATGCGCCGATGCTAGCGCACGGTTCCGCCGCCGTTGCGGTTGCGCGACGTAAGCTCTGGCCCTTCCCGCGCCTGCCCCTCCGGACCCGCCCAGCCATGCGCCGCATCGTCGCCCTTGCCTGCTCCACCGTCCTGCTGGCCGCGTGCGCCGGCGCGCCCGTGACCGCGCCGCCACCGTCGGTGATCCCGCAGGTCACGGTGCCGCCGCCGCGGGTCGGGCTGGCGCTGGGCGGCGGCGCCGCCAAGGGCTTCGCCCACATCGGCGTGATCAAGATGCTGGAGGCCAACGGCATCCAGCCGGTGGTGGTGGCCGGCACCAGCGCCGGCAGCGTGGTGGGCGCGCTGTATGCCAGCGGCATGGACGCCTATGCGCTGCAGCAGAAGGCGGTGGCGCTGGACGAAGCCAGCATCCGCGACGTCAGCCTGTTCTCGGGCGGGCTGGTGAAGGGCCAGAAGCTGCAGGACTACGTCAACGCGCAGCTGGGCGACCGACCCTTCGAACGGCTGAAGAAGCCTTTCGCGGCGGTGGCCACGCGGCTGGAAGACGGCCAGCGCACGGTGTTCGTGCGCGGCAACGTCGGCCAGGCGGTGCGTGCTTCGAGCGCGATCCCCGGGGTGTTCGAAGCGGTGGCGGTGGGCAAGTCGCACTTCGTGGACGGCGGCGTCACCAGCCCGGTGCCGGTGGACGCCGCGCGCGACCTCGGCGCCGACTTCATCATCGCGGTGGACATCTCCACCAAGGCCACCGGCAGCGCCGATCCGTCCAGCCTGCTGGGCAACGTCAACCGCAGTATCGCGATCATGGGGCAGAAGCTCGGCGCGGCCGAACTGGCCCGGGCCGACATCGTGATCCGGCCCGCGGTGAACGACATCGGCGCCGCCGATTTCGCCCAGCGCAACCGCGCCATCCTGGAAGGCGAGCGCGCCGCGCAGGCCGCGTTGCCGCAGATCCGCGCGAAGCTGGCGGCACTGCAGGCGCAGCGGCTGGCGCAGGCACGGCAGGCCGCGGCATCGAAGGCCGCACGGGCGCGCGAAGCGGAGCGCCAGGCACGCTGCGCCCAGCAGACCGGCTGGCTGGACAAGTGGCGCCGCGACGCGGACTGCCGCGCCAACTGACCGGGCCTATCCCTCGCCGGCCAGCGGCAGCGCCTGCGCGCGCTTGACCGTGCGCAGCACGAAGCTGGTGTTGACGTCGGCCACCTCGGCCTGCGCCAGCAGCTTGTCCAGCAGGAAGCGCGAGAAGTGCTCCAGGTCGCGCACCACGACGTGCAGCAGATAGTCCATGTCGCCGGTCAGCGCGTGGCAGGCGACGATCTCCGCCCAGCCGTTGACCTGCTCGGCGAACACGGCGATGCGCGCGGCGTCGTGGCTCTTCAGCTGCACGCGCACGAAGGCCTGCAACCCCAGGCCGAGCATCTCGGGATCGACCTCGGCGCGGTAGCCGGCGATCACCCCCTCGCGCTCCAGCCGCTGCACCCGACGCAGGCAGGCCGACGGCGACAGGTGCACGCGCTCGGCCAGCTCAGCGTTGGTCTGGCGACCGGCGCGCTGCAGCTCGGCCAGTAGCAACAGGTCGATGCGGTCCAGGGTCGCGGCCATTGTTTGTTCCAACATATCGACAATCAACGCAACAATATTGCGCTTTCTGCCGATATAAGCGCAAGAACGCAGACATCTTGCGCCGCCCCGCGCTTACGCTGGAGTCTTCCCGCCCGTCCCGGCCGAATCCCATGTCCGCACTGCCCACCCCCCGCCGCCTCGAGAACATCCAGACCGACCGCGGCTCGCTGCCGGTCTACGCCACGGGCACGGTGGACCAGCCGTGGGACAGCTACACCGAGGCCGACCATGCGGTATGGCGGCAGCTGTACGCGCGCCAGCGCGAGATCCTGCCGGGCCGCGCCTGCGACGCCTTCCTGCGCGCGCAGGACGGGATGGGCATGACGCCGGGCCGCATTCCCCGGTTCACCGAGTTGAACAAGGCGCTGGGCGATGCCACCGGCTGGCAGATCGTCGGCGTGGAAGGCCTGCTGCCGGAGCTGGATTTCTTCACCCACCTCGCCCACCGCCGCTTTCCGGTGAGCTGGTGGATCCGCCGGCCCGACCAGATCGACTACATCGAAGAGCCGGACCTCTTCCACGACCTGTTCGGCCACGTGCCGCTGCTGATGGACCCGATGTTCGCCGACTACCTGGAGGCCTACGGCCAGGGCGGCGTGAAGGCGCACGGCATCGGCCCGGACGCGCTGATGCAACTGGCGCGGCTGTACTGGTACACGGTGGAATTCGGCCTGATCCGCCAGCCCGACGGCCTGCGCATCTACGGCGCCGGCATCGTCAGCTCCAAGGGCGAATCCATCTACAGCCTGGAGAGCACCGCACCCAACCGGATCGGCTTCGACCTGGAGCGGGTGATGCGCACGCGCTACCGCATCGACACCTACCAGGAGACGTACTTCGTCATCGACAGCTTCGAGCAGTTGATGGAGGCGACGCGGCCCGACTTCACCCCGATCTACGCGCGCCTGGCCGGGCAGGACGCGATCCCGGCAGGCACCGTGCTGGCCACCGACACCGTCCTCCAGCGCGGCAACGGCGGCGCCTGACGCCCGGGCAGCGCCGGCATCGGCGACAATGGCGGCTTCGTCCCCGCCGAGGCCGTGCCCGTGACGCAAGCCCAGATCTCGCTGACCCGCTTCCTCATCGAGGAACAGCGCGCCGGCCGCATCAACCCCGAACTGCGCCTGCTGGTGGAAGTGGTGGCGCGCGCCTGCAAGCGCATCTCCATCGCGGTGGGCAAGGGCGCCCTGGGCGGCGTGCTGGGCGACGCCGGCGAGGCCGGGCAGGCCAGCATCAACGTGCAGGGCGAGGCGCAGAAGAAACTGGACGTGCTGAGCAACGAGATCCTGCTGGAAGCCAACGCCTGGGGCGGCCACCTGGCCGGCCTGGCGTCGGAGGAGATGGACCACAGCCAGCCGATTCCGGACGTCTATCCGCGGGGCAACTACCTGCTGCTGTTCGATCCGCTGGACGGCAGCTCCAACATCGACGTCAACGTCTCGGTGGGCACCATCTTCTCGGTGCTGCGCTGCCCGGAGGGCGTGACCACGCCGGGCGACGAGCACTTCCTGCAGCCGGGGACCGCGCAGGTCGCGGCCGGGTACTGCGTATACGGCCCGCAGACCACGCTGGTCCTCACGGTCGGCCACGGCACCCACGCCTTCACCCTGGATCGCGAGGTTGGTGGCTTCGTGCTGACCGTGCGCGGCATGCGCATCCCGGAGGAGACCAAGGAGTTCGCAGTCAATATGTCCAACCAGCGCTTCTGGGAACCGCCGATGCAGCGCTACGTCGGCGACCTGCTGCTGGGCAGGGACGGCCCGCGCGGCAAGGACTTCAACATGCGCTGGATCGCCTCGATGGTGGCCGACGTGCACCGCATCCTCACCCGCGGCGGCATCTTCAGCTATCCGCTGGACAGCAAGTGCGCGCCCAAGGGCGGCAAGCTGCGGCTGATGTATGAGGCCAACCCGATGAGCTTCCTGGTGGAGCAGGCCGGCGGCGCCGCCAGCACCGGCCGCCAGCGCATGCTGGAGGTCCAGCCCAGCGGGCTGCACATGCGGGTACCGGTGTTCCTGGGTTCGAAGGCCGAAGTGGAGACCGCGGTGGCCTACCACCACGCCCACGACGCCGGGACCGCCTGAGCCCGGCCGGCAGGCCCCGTGACGAGGCCTTACCCCGCGCCTGCGGCAGAATGCCCGCATGCACCTTGATCCCCGTCTGTGGTCGCAACTCGCCTTCGGCCTGATCCTGGCCGGCGGCCTGTTCCTGTTCATCAGCGAAAAACTGCGGGTCGACGTGACCGCCATGCTGGTGCTGCTGGCACTGGTGCTGACCGGCGTGCTGGACAGCAAACAGGCGCTGTCCGGGTTTTCCAGCGAGCCGGCGATCATCGTGGCGGCGGTGTTCGTGATTTCGGGTGCGCTGGGCGCGACCGGGATCAGCGAACGGCTGGGCAGCTGGGTGGAGCGGGCATCCGGCGAACGCGAATGGCGCACCATCGCGGTGGTGATGCCGCTGGTGGCGCTGCTGGCCTCGTTCACTCACCACGTCATGGTCACGGCGATGATGCTGCCGCTGTTGCTGCGGCATGCGCGCAACCGCCGCCTGCCGGCTTCGCGGCTGCTGATGCCGATGGCGCTGGCGGCCTCGCTGGGCACCACGTTGACCCTGTTCAGCGCACCGGCCTTCCTGCTGGCGAACGACATGCTGGAACGTGCGGGTGCGGAAGGCCTGGGAATCTTCTCGATCACCCCGATCGGCATCGCGCTGGTGCTGGTGGGCACGGCCTACATGCTGCTCACCCGCTGGCTGCTGCCCAAGCGCAGCGGCGAGCAGAACGAAGACGACTACCTGCGCCTGGACCGCTACCGCACCGAGCTGGTGGTGGTGAAGGACGGCCATTGGTGCACGCGCCCGCTGGCCGACCTGCAGAAGGCCCAGGGCGCGCGCTTCCGCCTGCTGGGCTGGCTGCGCGATGGCGCGCGCCGCGACGACCTGGGCGCCAACAGCCCGCTGCTGGCCGGTGACGTGCTGCTGGTGGAAGCCGCCGCCGACGAGTTGATGTCGCTGCACGACGATGCAGGCCTGGACCTCAATGCCATCACCCGCTTCGGTGGCCTGGCCCACGGCGAGGGCAAGGCGCAGCTGGTACAGGCGGTGGTGGCGCCGGGCTCGGAGTTCATCGGCCGCAGCATCCGCGAGCTGGATTTCGCCCGCCAGTTCCACACCGTGATCGCCGGGCTGTGGCGGCGCGGCGAAGACATGGCGGACCGCCTGTCCGACGCGCGCCTGCGCGAGGGCGACCTGCTGGTGCTGTGGGGCCGGCAGGCACGCTTCGCGGAACTGGCCGCGCACCACGGCTTCCTGATGCTGGTGCCGTTCGCCGGCGAGGCCAAGCGCCGCCTGCGCGCACCGCTGGCGCTGGCCATCCTGGGCCTGACCGTGCTGGCCGCCGCCACCGAATGGCTGTCGCCGCCGCTGGCGTTCCTGGCCGGCGCGGTCGCCATGGTGGCGACGCGCTGCATCGACGTGGAACAGGCCTACCGCGGCATCGACCTGCGCATCTTCGTGATGATCGCCGGCGTGATCCCGCTGGGCATCGCGATGGAACAGAGCGGCACCGCCGCCCTGTTGGCACAGGGGCTGTCACACCTGATCGCAGGATGGCCGCCGCTGGCCATCCTGCTGGTGATGTTCTCGCTGGCGGCATTGCTGACCCAGGTGATGAGCGACGCCGCCACCACCGCACTGCTGGGACCGATCTCCATCGCCACCGCGCAGGTGCTGGACCTGCCGCCGGAACCCTTCGTCGTCTGCACGGCGCTGGGCGCGGTGGTCGCCTTCCTCACCCCCATCGGGCACCACGGCAACCTGCTGATCCTGCGTCCGGGGCAGTACCGCTTCGGCGACTTCCTGCGTGTCGGCCTGCCACTGACCATCCTGGCGGCGCTGGTGAGCGCGTGGATGGCACGCTGGCTCTGGATGGGCGGGCCGCTGCTGCCTTCGTTCGGATGACGGGCCACCCCTCGAGGAGCGCGCGATGACCACCCTGATCGTTCCCCGCACCCACGACCTCGGCGGTTTCGAGGTGCGCCGCGCCGTGCCCAGCCTGCAGGCGCGCAGCGTCGGCCCGTTCGTCTTCGTCGACCACATGGGACCGGCGCTGTTCGAGCCCGGGCGCGGCATCGACGTGCGCCCGCACCCGCACATCGGCCTTGCCACCGTGACCTACCTGTGGGCCGGCGCGCTGCGCCACCGCGACACGCTGGGCAGCACGCAGGACATCCTCCCCGGCGACGTGAACTGGATGACCGCGGGTCGCGGCATCGCGCACTCCGAGCGCACCCCGCCCGATCCGCGCGAGGAAGGCCACGCCCTGCACGGCATGCAGACCTGGGTCGCCCTGCCGCGTTCCCACGAGGAGACGGCGCCGTCGTTCCACCACCACGCGGCCGCCTCGCTGCCGGTGCGCGAACACGCCGGCACCCGCCTGCGCGTGATTGCCGGCCGCGGCTTCGGGCTGGAATCGCCGGTGCAGGTGTTCGTCGACACCTTCAACGTCGCGCTCGACCTGGCGCCCGATGCCGAGCTGCCGATCCCCGCGGAAGCGGTGGAGCGCGCGCTCTACGTGCTGGAGGGCGCCGCCCAACTGGACGGCACCGACATCCCGGAGAAGCACCTGGTCGTGCTCGACCCCGGCGTCCGCCACGTGCTGCGCGCCAAGACTCCGCTCAAGGCGATGCTGTTCGGCGGCGAGCCGCTGGATGGCCCGCGCCACCTGTGGTGGAACTTCGTGTCGAGTTCGAAGGAGCGCATCGAACAGGCCAAGGCCGACTGGGAGGCCGGCGCATTCGGCCTGATTCCCGGCGACGACCACGAACGGATTCCGTTGCCGTCGCGCTGAGCGGGCGCCGGCACGGAACCCACCACGCGCGGGAGGCTGCCATGCAACAGGACAAGGTGTTCGCGATCCGCTTCTCGAGCCTTTACCCGGTGTACCTGAAGAAGGTGGTGTCCAAGGGCCGCACGCAGGACGAGTTGGACCGGGTGCTGGGCTGGCTGACCGGCTACGACGCCGCGGGCCTGCAGCAGCAGTGCGAAGGCGGGCAGGATCTCGCGGCCTTCTTCGACCGGGCGCCGGCGTTCACGGCGGCGGCCGACCGCATCACCGGCACGGTCTGCGGCGTGCGGGTGGAGACCGTCGAACACCCGCTGATGCGCAAGATCCGGCAGATGGACAAGCTGGTCGACGAACTGGCGAAGGGTCGGCCGCTGGACAAGATCCTGCGGGCCTGACGCGTCAGAAGAGGTCCCCCTGCGGCGATGCCGGACGGGGCCGCCGGAACAGGTCGGTCCGCAGCGGCGGCAGCGCGGAAAACCCCAACCGGCGGCTGGCCTTGGCAAAGCGCTGGGCGATCAGGTCGGCGAACGGTCCTTCGCCACGCAGCCGGGTGCCGAAGCGGCTGTCGTAGTCCTTGCCGCCGCGCATCTGCCGGACCAGGCTCATCACGTGGGCGGCACGGTCGGGGTAGTGCAACTGCAGCCACTCGCGCCAGACGTCCTTCAGTTCATGCGGCAGCCGCAGCAGGACATAGCCGGCCGACTGCGCGCCGGCCTCGCGCGCCGCGGCCAGGATGCGCTCGAGGTACTCATCGGTGATCGCCGGGATCACCGGCGCCACCAGCACGCCCACCGGCACGCCCGCTTCGCGCAGCGCCGCGATCAGTTTCAATCGCGTGTGCGGCGCGGCGGCGCGCGGTTCGAGCGCGGCCGACAGCCCGTTGTCGAGCGTGGTGACCGAGACGTACACGCTGGCCAGGCCGTCCCGCGCCAGCGCGGCCAGCAGGTCGAGGTCGCGCAGCAGCGCGCTGCCCTTGGTGACGATGCTGAGCGGATGCCGGGTCTCCCGCAGCACCTCCAGGCAGGCCCGGCTGATGCCGTGGCGGCGCTCGATCGGCTGCCAGCCGTCGGTGTTGATGCCCAGCGCGATGGGCGCCGGCACGTAGCCCGGCTTGGCGAGCTCGGCGCGCAGCAGCTCCGCGGCATTGGTCTTGGCGAACAGCCGGGTTTCGAAATCCAACCCCGGCGACAGGTCGAGGTACGCGTGCGACGGGCGCGCGAAGCAATAAACGCAACCGTGCTCGCAACCGCGGTAAGGATTCACCGATTGCGAGAAGCCGATGTCCGGCGACTGGTTGCGGCTGATGATGCTGCGCGCGCGCTCCTCGGTGACCTGCGTGCGCAGTGCCGGCGCCTCCGCCAGCGCCTCGTACACGGAGCCCCAGCCATCGTCTTCGCCGACCTGCGCGTGCGTCTCGAAGCGGCCCGCGACGCGGGAAGCGGCACCCCGGCCGCGGACCGGTGCCTGCACGCGCCGGGCGTCGTCGTCTGGCGAGGGCGGGCCGGATGCAATCTCCATCCGCGCAGCCTACCCTGTGCCCGTCGCACCGCCCGCGACGAAGGACGCCTCGATGCCCGGTCTGATTCCCGCCTGGGACGCGCTGCTCGCCATCCCGCACCTCGGTGCGTGGCTGATCGCGGGCTGGCTGGTGTACCTGGTGTGGCTGGGCGGCTGGATCGTCCTGCAGAAGCGTGAGCCCGCGGCCACGCTGAGCTGGCTGGTGAGCCTGGCGGCGCTGCCGTACCTCGGGTTCGCGGTCTATTACTTCTTCGGCCCGCAGCGGATCGTGCGCCACCGCGCGCGCCGCAAGCGGCACCACGCCAGCCTGCCCCGTGACGGCGCGGCGGCTGGCGACGAGAGCGTGGAGCTGCGCACGCTGGCGCACGCCACCACGGGGCTCGCCCCCAGCACCGCGACGGACGTGCGCCTGCTGGTGGACGGTGGCAACAAGTATCCCGCGCTGCTGGACGCGATTGCGGCGGCGCGCGACCACGTCCATCTCGAGTACTACATCTACAACCCCGACCGCACCGGCGGTGCCCTGCTGGACGCACTGGTCGAGCGCGCGCGCGCCGGCGTCAAAGTGCGCCTGCTGCTGGATGCGATGGGCTCCAACCGCGCCAACCAGCGCTTCTTCGCGCCGCTGGTGGACGCCGGCGGCGAGCTGGCCTGGTTCCATCCGGTGCGGCCTTGGACGCCGTGGAAGCGGCCGTGGATGAACCTGCGCACCCACCGCAAGCTGGTGGTCATCGATGGCGCGGTCGGCTTCCTCGGCGGCATCAACATCACCGACGAAGAAGACGAGCGACTGCGCGGCGACGCCTACCGCGACCTCCACCTGCGGGTGGAGGGCGACATCGTCCGCGCGATGCAGGAAGTGTTCGTCGAGGATTGGGCCTACGCCACCGAGCGCAAGGACTTCGTCGGCGACGTGGTGCGGGCGATGCCGCCTGCACGACCCGGTCCAATCCGCGCGCAACTGCTGACCTCGGGTCCGGATTCGTCCTGGGAGGCGATCCACCGCCTGCATGTCGGTGCGATCCATGCCGCCACCCGTCGGGTCTGGCTGACCACGCCGTATTTCGTCCCCGGCGAGGCGGCGATGATGGCGTTGACCTCCGCCGCCCTGGGCGGGCTGGATGTCCGGCTGCTGGTGCCGAAGGTCAGCGACAGCCGATTGGTGACCTGGTGCGTGCGCTCCTACTACGACGACCTGCTGGCAGCCGGGGTGAAGGTCTACGAGTACGGCCCGCGCATGCTGCACAGCAAGACCCTGCTGGTGGATGACCAGCTGGCCATCATCGGCAGCGCCAACTTCGACCACCGCAGCTTCCGCCTCAACTTCGAGGCCTCGCTCTTGTTCGAAGATGCCAGCGTGGCCACGGCCCTCGCCAAGCTGGTGGAGGGGGAATTCGCCTCGGCACCGCGGGTGCGCCCCGATCGTGCCCGGCCGCTGCTAGCGGCCCGCCTGCCCGAGGCGCTGGCGCGGCTCATGGCCCCCCTGCTGTGAGCCCCCTCGCGTCGTAAACTGCGCCGATCCGATCCGGAGCCCTGCACATGCACTGGTTGTTCCTGCTGCTGGCCATCGCCGCGATGGCGCTCGCGTTCCTGACCACGTCCGTCGGGGTGCTCGCCGGCTGCCTGCTGGCGGCACTGGTCCTGTTCGTCCTGTGGGTGCTGGGCCTGTACCAGGCCCGGGTGGCCGGCAGCGGCCGTGATGCCACCGCGATGCTCGATCCCGCGGAGCTGCGGCGCCTGCGTGACCAGGCGCAGGCGCGCAAGGACGCGTCGGACGCGCCCGGTCCCTCGGCATGACCGCGCTCAGCGTCAACCTCAACAAGATCGCCGTCCTGCGCAATTCGCGCGGCGGTCGCGATCCCGACGTGGTGGCCGCCGGCGGTGCCTGCCTCGACGCGGGTGCGCACGGGCTGACCGTGCATCCGCGGCCGGATGCACGCCACATCCGCAGCGACGATGTCCTGGCACTGGGGGCGCTGTGCGCAGTCCGCGGCGTCGAATTCAACGTGGAAGGCAATCCCTTCGCGCCGCCGCGCACCGGCTACCCGGGGCTGCTGGCGCTGTGCGAAGCCGTGCGGCCGGCGCAGGTGACATTGGTGCCTGACGGCGACGGCCAGCTGACCTCGGACCACGGGTTCGATTTCGCCCGGGATGGCGAGGCCCTGCGCCCGCTCATCGCTGCTTTCAAGGCACTGGGTTGCCGGGTCAGCGTATTTGTCGACGTCGGCGATCCCGCGATCGGACAGGCAGCGGCGGTGGGCGCGGATCGCGTCGAGCTCTACACCGGGCCATACGCGGAAGCCTATGCGGCCGGGACGCCGGCGGCCGCCTTGTCCGCCGCGGCCGACACCGCCCGGCGCGCGCAGGCGGCTGGCCTACAGGTCAACGCCGGCCATGACCTCAGCCAGGCCAACCTCGCGGCGTTCCTCGCCGCGGTGCCCGACGTGCGCGAGGTGTCGATCGGCCATGCGCTGATTGGCGAGGCGCTGTACGCGGGCTTGGATTCCACCGTGCGCGCTTACCGTCGCATCATGGACAGGGCATCCACCGCTTGATGTGATCCGGGGCCTGCTGGGGCGTCGGCCGTTGCCAGTGCGGCCTGGTCTCTATCCGCGCATTGATACCAGGACTGTCTTCCCTGCGCCTTGGCCATAAAAAAACGCCGCCCAACGGGCGGCGTTTCGTCATCCACGACGTGCCCTGGAAGCCAGGGCCTGAATTGCTTACTTCTGGACGAAGCCGATCTTGATCATCTCGGCGTTCTTCGCCGCCGCGAGGACCTGGGCCAGGATGCCGTACTCCGCCGATTCATTGGTATCGATCTGGAGTTCCGGCTGGTTGGTCGGGTCGCGGGCGACTTCCTCTTCCATCATCTTCTGCAACGCGCTGACCGCGGTCGGCGAGTTGTTCCAGAAGACCTGGCCCGAGGCGTCGATCCGCAGCTCGATCGGATCCGGCGGTTCCTTCGGATTCTCCGGCGGCTTGTCCGTCTTCTGCGGCAGGTCGACGTCGACCGGCACCGACTGGATCGGCATCGTCACCATGAAGATGATGAGCAGCACCAGCATCACGTCGATCAGCGGCGTGACGTTGATGTCCGCCATCGCGCCTGCACTGGCTTTGGCAAAGGCCATCTTGCGTTCTCCTTACTGCCCTTTCTTGGGCGGCGTGGTGATGAAACCGACCTTCGCCATGCCCTGTGCCTGCGCGATCTTGACGACCTCGTTGATCAACCGGTACGGCGTGGTCTTGTCGCCACGGATCTGCACCGGCGGCTGCGGGGTCTTCTGGGCCTCGACCGACAGGCGGCTTTCGATCGCCTGCCGGGTCGTGGGCTCGTCGTTGAGGAAGAGTTCGCCCGCTTCGGTCACCGAGATGGTGATCGGCGGGATCTGCTGCTTCTTGTCTTCCTTCTTCTGGACCACCGCTTCCGGCAGCTGCACCTTGACCTTGTGGTTCATCAGCGGCGTGGTGATCATGAAGATGATCAGCAGGACCAGCATCACGTCCACGAGGGGCGTGACGTTGATCTCGGCCATCGGCGCGCCGTCTTCCTTGTTACCGACACTTGCTCCCATGGTCAGGGGCCTCCGTCAGAATTGCCGTTCGCCAACGATCAGCGCTTGACCGCTGCGTCGCCGACGCGAGCGCCGGTGGCGAAGAAGTCGTGCAGGTCGTGCGCGAAGGTGTCGAACTGGTTGTTGGTGATGCGGTTCGAGCGCACGAAGGCGTTGTACGCCAGCAGCGCCGGGATCGCCACGAACAGACCGATCGCGGTCATGATCAGC
>DASWXO010000163.1:0-2638 GCA_036405455.1 Thermomonas sp.
GCCGCCCGGGTTGTCGGCGGTCTTCAGCATCAGCGGCGGGACGGCGCTGATCAGCACGGCCTTCTTGACGCGGCTGGTGCCGTGGCGGCCGATGTAGCGCGCCACTTCGCCGCCGCCGGTGGAGAAGCCGACGAGGGTCACTTCCTTCAGGTCCAGCGTGTTGATCACCGTGGCCAGGTCGTCGGCGTAGTGGTCCATGTCGTTGCCGTCCCACGGCTGGCTCGAGCGGCCGTGGCCGCGGCGGTCATGGGCGACCACGCGGTAGCCCTTCGACGCCAGGAAGATCATCTGCGATTCCCAGCTGTCCGAGGACAGCGGCCAGCCGTGGCTGAAGGTGACGACCGGGCCGTCCTTCGGGCCCCAGTCCTTGTAGTACAGCTGCACGCCGTCGGCGGTGGTGAGGGTACTGGCGGTGCGTTCGACGGCGACCGGGGCGGTGGTGGGCGCGGACTGTGCGGCGAAGCTGGCCTGGGTGGCGACGGCCAGCAGCGTGGCGGCGAGGGTGCGGGTGAAAGCGTTCATCGGTGCGGTTCCTGCAAAGGGTGGTGGGTCAGGAAGGGGAGTCAGTCGGCCAGCACCAGCGTCACGTCGATGTTGCCGCGCGTGGCGTTGGAGTACGGGCAGACGATGTGGGCGGCGTCGACCAGGGCCTGCAGCTGTTCGCGATCCACGCCCGGGGCGGCGATGGTCAGTTCGGCCTGGATGCCGAAGCCGGTGGGGATCTGGCCGATGCCGACCTTGCCGGTGACCGTGGTGGAGGCGGGCAGGGCGACCTTCTGCTTGCCGGCGACGAACTTCAGCGCCCCCAGGAAGCAGGCCGACCAGCCGGCCGCGAACAGCTGTTCCGGGTTGGTGCCATCGCCGCCGGCGCCGCCCAGCTCGCGCGGGGTGGACAACTTGACGGCCAGCACGCCGTCGGACGAGGTGGCCTGGCCTTCGCGGCCGCCGGTGGCGGTGGCGGTGGCGGTATAGAGGATCTTTTCGATGGACATGGCGGTACTCCTGGGAAGGTGGGTGGTCCGGGGCGGGTGGCCGTCCGGTGAGGTGTACTTTGCGCCCCCGACCGGGACTCATGGTGATGTAGAATCCTGAAAACTTGATCGGGAGTATTTCCATGGTCGACCGGCTTGCGGTCCTACTGGAGCGGTTCTCGGTGTCGGCGGAGGTCTTCCACGCCGGTGCGCTGTGCGGCATCAACACGCTGGAGGCGGAGCCCGGCGTCGGCCAGTTGCACCTCATCCAGCGCGGGCCGCTGGAGGTGTTCCATGGCGCCACCTCGCTGCGCATCGATGCGCCCAGCCTGCTGCTCTATCCACGCGCGATGACGCATCGCTTCGTCAGCGATGCGATGCGCGGGGCCGAGATGGCCTGCGCCAACGTGCGGTTCGAAGGCGGCGCGCAAAATCCGATCAGCGCCGCGCTGCCCGACGTGGTCTGCCTGCCGCTGGAAACCCTGCACGGGGCGCAAGACGTGCTGCCGCTGCTGTTCGAAGAAGCCTTCACCCAGCGCTGCGGGCGTACGGCGCTGGTCAACCGGCTATTCGAGGTCGTGATGATCCAGGTGCTGCGCCAGCTGATGGAGACCGGCGAAGTGAAGGGCGGCATGCTGGCCGGTCTGTCGCACCCGCGCCTGCGCAACGCCATCGTGGCGATGCACGAAGCACCGGCGAAGGAGTGGACCCTGGACGAGCTGGCACGCGTGGCCGGGATGTCGCGCAGCGTATTCGCCAGCCAGTTCCGCGAAGCGCTCGGCACGACGCCGGGCCAGTACCTGCAGGGCTGGCGCGTGGGCCTGGCGCAGCAGGCGCTGCGCCACGGCAAGCCGTTGAAGGTGGTGGCCGCTGATGTGGGCTATGGCAGCGAAGCAGCGCTGTCGCGCGCCTTCAAGGCGCACAGCGGGTTGTCGCCGCGCGCGTGGAAGCAGCAGGCCGCCGCGCATTGAGCCACGCTGGCATGCCGCCATCGCTTCGACGACACTCCCGCGCATGACGGACAGACAAGATTCGGCACCGCGCGTGGTGCTGGTGCACGGCATCTGGAATGCGAAGTCCTGGCTGACGCCGCTCGCGCGGCGCCTGCGGCATGAAGGCTTCGAAGTGGACGTATTCGGTTACCCGAGCATCCTCGGCGGGCCGGAACCCGCCATCGCGGCATTGATCCAGCGTCTGCAAGGCGGACCGCCGACCCACGTGGTCGGCCACAGCCTCGGCGGATTGATCGGGCTGGAGGCCTTGCGACGCGCGCCCGACCTGCCGGTGCAGCGCATGGTCTGCCTGGGTTCTCCCTTGCTCGGCAGTGGTGCCGCACGCAGCCTGGGCCAGCGCGCCTGGACCTCGCCGATCCTCGGGCGCAGCGGCGCGCTGCTGCAGGCCGGCTGCCCGCCCTGGCAGGGCGCGGTCCCGGTGGGCATGGTGGCGGGCGACGTCGCGCGTGGCATCGGCCGGCTGCTCACCCGCTTCGACGGGGCGTCCGATGGCACGGTCGGCCTGGACGAAACCCGGCTGCCGGGATTGGCGGCGCACTGCGTGGTGCCGGCCAGCCACACCGGGCTGGTGTTCTCGGCCGATGCGGCCCGCCAGGCCGCGCATTTCCTGCGCGAAGGGCGCTTCACGGACGCATGACCGGGGCCCGCATGGGG
>DASWXO010000164.1:0-25717 GCA_036405455.1 Thermomonas sp.
GTGCCGCCACTGCCGCGGTGCGCGTGCGGCGCGCACGCGCCGTGGCACCGCCTGCAGCATCTGCTCGCGGCGGTCCGCCGGGGAGGCCTGCCAATGCCCGCGCGGCGGCGGGCCCTCGCCGCGCCAGCCGGCGCCCAGCGCCTGCAGCCGGTCGCTCTCCTGCCACGCCGCTTCCAGGCGCAGGAAGGCCACGCGATGCGCGGTGGACGTCGCCAGCCACGCCTGCAGCGCTTGCTCGTCGTCCGGCATCCACTGCGCGCCGTCGCGGCGTGCCAGCCAGGCGGCAGCCGCGCGTTCGATGTCCCTGCTGTCGTCGGCCATGTCAGTCCACCTCCCGCCGCGCGGCGGCGTTGGATGGAACCTCGGGCTCGCCCGTGCGATCCCCGCTGGTGAACAAGGCGTCGGCGAGCAGGCGCATGCCCTTGGCGATGTGCTTTTCCACGGTCTTCTCGCTGATGCCCAGGCGCGACGCCACGTCCTTCTGCGACAGTTCTTCCACCCGCCGCAGCCACACCACCTCGCGGCAGCGGTCCGGCAGCCGGTCGAGGGCGTCGGCCAGCCGGCGCAGGGCCTGCCGGCCGCCGCACCAGCGTTCCGGCGAGACGTCATCCACCAAGACGTGCGAGGGCTCGAAATCACCCATCGGCTCGATCGATACCACCTTGCCGCGGCGCAGGCGGTCGGTCATCAGGTGGCGTGCGCTGGCGAACAGGAACGCCTTGGGCTGCGCCGGGCGCGCCTTTGCGCCGGCTTCGTAGAGCCGCGCATAGAGCTCCTGGCGCAGGTCGTGCAGCTCCTCGCGGTGCGGCCAATGGCGCTGCAGGAAGCGCATCAGTGCCTCCTCGTGGACGAGGATTTCGTGGACGAACCAGCGGTCGAGCTCGGTCTGCATCGCCCTACCATAGCGAAAGCCGCCGTCTCCGAGCGGGGGAAAACGCGTGTGCGTTCGTCTAGGGATGTAACCGCGAACGAGAGGGGAAGGGGACGATGAAGCGACGTGCCGGTTGGTCAATGCTGCTTGCTGCGCTGCTGTCGGCCATGGCGGCAGCGCCTGCGCTGGCGACGGATGTCGGCCACCACGTGCTGGGCGACCTGCAGGCGAAGACGCCGGGCAAGGTGCAGCCCGGCCTGCTGCTGATGGGTGGCGGCGACCGCAATTTCGACGCGTTGCGCTGGTTCATGCAGCGCGCCGGCAACGGCCACATCGTGGTGCTGCGCGCCTCGCAGGGCGGTGAAATCGGCGAGGAGTTCTTCCACGAGGTCGGCGGGATCACGTCGGTCGAGACCTTCGTGTTCCACGACCGCGAGGCCGCGACCGACCCGAAGATCCTGGCCGCGCTGAAGCGCGCCGACGGCATCTTCATCGGCGGCGGTGACCAGTCGCGCTACGTGCGCTACTGGCGCGGCACCCCGGTGGCCGAGGCGCTGGACGCGCACGTGAGGGCGGGCAAGCCGCTGGGCGGCACCAGTGCCGGTCTGGCGATGCTGGGCGAATACCTGTACGGCGCGATGGACGGCGGCAGCCAGACCAGCCCGCGCGCCCTCGCCGATCCACTCGGCGATGCCAACACCATCGAAAGCGACTTCCTGCACCTCGCGCGCTTGAAAGGTGTCGTCACCGACACCCACTTCAGCGAACGCGGCCGCCTCGGTCGCCTCGTAGCCTTCGTCGCCAAGGCCGAGCACCTGGCCGGCCGGCCGCTGCTGGGCCTGGGCGTGGACGAGGATGCGGCGGTGGCGGTGGAGGGCGACGGCACCGCGCGGGTGTACGCGACGGCGCCGGGTGCGGGCGCCACCGTCGTGCGGGGCGGCTTCGCCCAGGCGCAGGCCGAGGATGCGTCGATGCAGCTGGCGGCCGTGGACACGGTGGTAGCGGGCACCGGGTCGCTCCTGCACCTGCCCGACGGCCGGGTGGAGCGTCCGCTGGCCGAGCGCCGCTACGCGGTGCGTGACGGCGTGCTGGTCGCGCTGGACGCGCCCATGCTGGTCCTGCACGGCGGCGCCGGGGTGGAGCCGGGCGATCTCACCCCGGACGAGGAGGTGGCGGCCAAGCGCGCGCTGGAAGCCGCGCTCCGCGCCGGCCACGCCAAGCTGCAGGCGGGCGCTTCGTCGGTGGACGCCGTCATCGCCGCGATCACCGTGCTGGAGGACGCGCCGCAGTTCAATGCCGGCCGCGGCGCCGTGTTCACCCACGATGGCCGCAACGAGCTCGACACCTCGCTGATGGACGGTGCCACCGGCAAGGCCGGTGCGGCCGCCGGCCTGCACCGCGTGCGCAATCCGATCACGTTGGCGCGCGCGATCATGGACAAGTCCAACCACGTGATGATGGTCGGCGATGGCGCCGAGATGTTCGCGAAGGAGCAGGGCATCGCGCTGGTCGATCCGGCCTACTTCCGCACCGAGAAGCGCTGGAAGGCGCTGCAGAAGGCGCTGCAGGACGAGCGCGAGGCGCAGGCCTCGAACCAGCCGCTGGTGCTGCCGGGCAAGGCCTACTTCGGCACCGTCGGCGCGCTGGCGCTGGATGCGCGCGGCCAGCTGGCCGCGGGCACCTCCACCGGCGGCATGACCAACAAGCGTTACGGGCGCGTGGGCGATTCGCCGATCATCGGCGCCGGCACGTGGGCGGATGCGCGCTGCGCGGTGTCGGGCACGGGCTGGGGCGAGTTCTACATCCGGGCCGCCGCCGCGCACGAGATCTGCGCGCGGGTGCGCCTGGACGGCCAGCCGCTGGCGAAGGCCGCGGACGGCGTGATCAACCGCGACATCCCCAAGGCCGGCGGCGACGGCGGTGCAATCGCCCTGGGCGCGGATGGCAGCGTGGCGTTCCCGTTCAACACCGGCGGCATGTACCGCGGCTGGATCGGCGCGGACGGCGTACCGCACGTGGCGATCTACAAGACCGACGCGTTGGCCCTGCCGGGCCGCTGAGCGGGGAGCAAAGGGGGTCAGGTTCACTTCCGCGTACAGAAGTGAACCTGACCCCCTTGCACAGTCGTCTCAGCGCTCGGAGTGCCCGCTCTCGTCGTAGCCGCGCGGCGCCAGCAGGTTGGGCTTGATCAGGTCCGCGAAGGCGCGGGCCTGCGGTGACAGGAACTTGCCCTTGCGCATCACGATCCCGTAGCTGCGGGCGGGGAACCAGCGCGCCAGCGAGCGCGCGGCCAGCCGCTGGCGGTCGGCGTCGGTTAGGCAGATGGCGGTCACGATGCTGATGCCAAGGCCCATCGCCACGTACTGCTTGATGACCTCCCATCCACCCACCTCCAGCGCCACGGTGTACGGCACGCGGTTCTGCTGGAACACCAGGTCCACCAGCCGGTAGGTGGTCAGGCGCTTGGGCGGCAGGATCAGCCCGTAGGGCGACAGGTCTTCCAGCGCCAGCTCGCGCTTGCCTGCCAGCGGGTGGTCTGGCGGGGTGATCAGCATCGGGTCGAAGCGGTAGGCGGGCGCGTAGGCCAGGTCGGCCGGCACGTCCAGCATCGAGCCCACCGCCAGGTCCACCGCGTCGCTGCGCAGCAGGTCCAGCCCGCCGGCACCGGTGACGTTGTGCAGGGTCAGCCGCACGTCCGGGTAGCGCTGGCGGAAGGCCTCCACGATCCCGGGCAGCAAATAGAGGATGGTGGAACTGCCCGCGGCCACGTGCAGCTCGCCGGCGTCCAGCCCGCGCACCCGCTCGCGGAAATCGGCGGCCAGGCCGTCCAGCCCCTCCACCAGCGGCCTCGCCATCTCGTACAGCAATTCCCCCTCGCGGGTGGGCACCAAGCGTCGGCCGCTGCGCTCCAGCAGGCGCACCCCCAGTTCGCGCTCCAGCGCCTGCACCTGCAGGGTCACCGCCGGCTGGCTGAGGTAGAGCGCCTCGGCAGCGCGCGACACCGAGCCCAGCCGCGCCACCTGGCAGAACGCCCGCAGGGGCTTCAGGCGGGAGCCCTTGTAGGCGAAGCGCACGGCGGTGGCAGGGCGTTTCGCCAAGGAGTTCACTTATGTATTTGGAATTCAAATACTAAGCATTGACAAATCTGCTTTGTCAAATACCAAACGCTAGCGGATGGTGGGCGCCCATCAGGTTCCGAGGAGTCGCCGATGTCCGCCGTGCTGCAAGACCGCCCCGGGGAGGGCGTGGAAGTCACCCATCGCCTGCCCGGACAGGACGCCCTGCTTCCGCCGGCGGCGCTTGGCTTCCTGGCCGAGCTGCACCGCCGCTTCGAAGGCGCCCGCCAGGCCCGGCTGGCGGCCCGTCGGGCCCGCCAGCAGGCCTTCGACACCGGCGCGCTGCCGGACTTCCGCCCCGACACCGCCCACCTGCGGGCCGGCGACTGGACCGTGGCGCCGACTCCGGCCGCGCTGCTGGACCGGCGGGTGGAGATCACCGGTCCGGTCGATCCCAAGATGGTCATCAATGCGCTGAACTCGGGCGCCAACTGCTACATGGCCGACTTCGAGGACAGCACCAGCCCCACCTGGGCCAACCTGCTGGCCGGCCAGCAGGCGCTGCGCGCGGCGATCAGCGGCGCGCTGGTCCACGAGGCTGGCGGCAAGCGCTACGAGCTGCGCCCGCAGGCCGAGCAGGCGGTGCTGATCGTGCGGCCGCGCGGCTGGCACCTGGACGAGAAGCACGTGCGGGTGGACGGGCAGCGCCTGTCGGCTTCGCTGTTCGATGCCGGCCTGTTCGCCTTCCACAACGCCCATGTGCTGGCCGGGCGCGACCGCGGCCCCTACCTGTACCTGCCCAAGCTGCAGTCGATGGAGGAGGCCGCGCTGTGGGAGCAGGTGCTCGCCGCCATCGAGGCCGCGTTGGGCCTGCCGCACGGCCAGATCAAGGTCACCGTGCTGATCGAGACGTTGCCCGCCGCCTTCGAGATGGACGAGATCCTGCACGCGCTGAAGGACCGCATCGTCGGGCTCAACTGCGGGCGCTGGGACTACATTTTTTCCTACATCAAGACGCTGCGCCGCCACCGCGACCGCGTGCTGCCCGAGCGCGGGCAGGTGACAATGGTGCAGCCCTTCCTGCGCGCCTATTCCGAGCTGCTGGTGCGCACCTGCCACCGCCGCGGCGCGCATGCGATGGGCGGCATGGCGGCGCAGATCCCGATCCGCGAGGACGCCGCCGCCAACGCGCGGGCACTGGAACGCGTGCGCACCGATAAGCTGCGCGAAGTCGGCGCCGGCCACGACGGTACCTGGGTGGCGCATCCGGCGCTGATCCCGATCGCCCGCGAGGTGTTCGATGCGCGCATGCCCGGCCCGCACCAGCGCCAGGTGGCGCGCGACGACGTGCACGTCGAGGCCGAGGACCTGCTGCGGCCGTCGCTGGGCACCATCACCCGCACCGGCTTCGAGGGCAACGTCGAGGTCTGCGTCCGCTACCTCGCCGCCTGGCTCGATGGCAACGGCTGCGTGCCCATCCACCACCTGATGGAGGACGCCGCCACCGCCGAGATCGCCCGCGCCCAGCTGTGGCAGTGGCTGCACTACGCCGACGACGGCGGCGAGCCGCTGGCGCTGGACGACGGCACGCCGGTCGACTTCGCCCTGCTCGAGCGCGCCCTGATCGGCCTGCCCAGCCGGCTGGGCGATCCCGGCCGGGTCCCCGGCGCGGCCCGCGTGGCCGAGGCCATCGGGATGCTGGACCGGCTCACCCACGCCGACGAACTCGCCGAGTTCCTGACCCTGCCGGCGTACGAACGCATCGACTGACCCGCCGTGCGCCGCCCCTCCACCCCTCATCGCTGCCGCCACTCCCACGAGGTGTCCCCATGAAGCATGTCCTGCCGACCGCCGAACAACTGACCTTGGACTGGAACAACAACCCGCGCTGGGCCGGCGTCACCCGCGGCTACACCGCCGCCGACGTGGTCCGCCTGCGCGGCACCGTGCACGTCGAGCATTCGCTGGCCCGGCTGGGCGCCGAGAAGCTGTGGACGTCCCTGCACACCGAGGACTTCGTCAATGCGCTGGGCGCGCTGACGGGCAACCAGGCCATGCAGCAGGTCAAGGCCGGGCTGAAGGCGATCTACCTGTCCGGCTGGCAGGTGGCCGCCGATGCCAATCTGGCCGGCGAGATGTACCCCGACCAGTCGCTGTACCCGGCCAACTCGGTGCCGCAGGTGGTCAAGCGCATCAACAACACCCTGCTGCGCGCCGATCAGTTGCACCACGCCGAGGGCGACGATGCGATCGACTTCCTGCAGCCGATCGTGGCCGACGCCGAGGCCGGCTTCGGCGGCGTGCTCAACGCCTATGAACTGATGAAGGCGATGATCGAAGCCGGCGCCGCCGGCGTGCACTTCGAGGACCAGCTGGCCAGCGTGAAGAAGTGCGGCCACATGGGTGGCAAGGTGCTGGTGCCCACCCGCGAGGCCGTCGAGAAGCTGGTCGCCGCGCGCCTCGCCGCCGACGTGATGGGCGTGCCCACCCTGCTGGTGGCCCGCACGGATGCGGAGGCCGCCGACCTGCTGACCTCGGACGTGGACGACAACGACAAGCCCTTCTGCACCGGCGAGCGCACCGTCGAGGGCTTCTACAAGACCCGCAACGGCCTGGACCAGGCGATCAGCCGCGGCCTCGCCTACGCGCCCTACGCCGACCTGGTCTGGTGCGAGACCGGCAAGCCGGACCTCGCCTTCGCCCGCCGGTTCGCCGAGGCGATCCACGCCAAGTTCCCGGGCAAGCTGCTGGCCTACAACTGCTCGCCCAGCTTCAACTGGAGGAAGAACCTGGACGACGCCACCATCGCGAAGTTCCAGCGCGAGCTGGGTGCGATGGGCTACAAGTTCCAGTTCATCACCCTGGCCGGGTTCCACAGCCTCAACTACGGCATGTTCGACCTGGCCCACGGCTACGCGCGCCGCCAGATGAGCGCCTTCGTCGAGCTGCAGGAGCGCGAGTTCGCCGCGGCCGAACGTGGCTTCACCGCGGTCAAGCACCAGCGCGAGGTCGGCACCGGCTACTTCGATGCGGTGACGCAGGCGATCCAGGGCGGCCAGAGCTCCACAGTGGCCCTGAAGGGCAGCACCGAGGAGGAGCAGTTCCACCCCGATGCCCGCGCGGCGGCCTGAGGGCTTGCGACCTCGCCCGGCAGGGGCGTCCCGGGGGCGCGGGGCGCCCGGCCACGGGGGGCTCCCCGGGCGGCCGGCGATGGTATCCTCCGGTTCCAAACGGGGGTTGGAGCGGGACAGGGGACAGGTGGCCGCATTGGCGCACATGCAGGATGCCCACGCGAACGGGGATGCCAGCGCTTCCGCGCTGCACCCCGACGAGTACGCGCTATTCGCCCAAGTCGCCACGCCGCGACCGGTCGAGGCCGGGCAGCGCCTGTTCCGTCGCGGCGATGCCGGCGCGGTCATGTACGTCGTGGCCGGCGGTGCCGTGCACCTCGATTTCGGCGATGACCTGGTGGGCAAGCGGCTGGGCCCGCGCGCCTTTTTCGGCGAGCTGGGCCTGCTGATTGGCGACCATGCGCGCAGCGCGGATGCCATCGTGGCCGAGGCGGGCGAACTGCTGGAGCTGGGGCGGGAGGAGTTCGAGGCGCTCGCCCGGCGCGACCCGGTGTTGCTGGCTCAGTTCCTGCGTCGCGCGATCATGCGCGTGGTGCTCAACGAGCAGGCCCTCATCGCGCGCCTGCGCCGGCGCAACAAGGAACTGGAGGAGGCGCTGGAAGCCCTGCGCTCCACCACCCACCGGCTGGACCAGACCGAAGCGCTCACCCGCACCGACGAGCTCACCGGCCTCACCAACCGGCGCGGGTTCGCGGCGCACATCGAGCAGCGCTACGCCGGAGGCGGCCTGGAAGGGCACACCCTGATCCTGGTGGATTGCGACCGATTCAAGTCCATCAATGATACCTACGGCCATTTGGCGGGCGACCGCGTGCTGCAGAGCGTCGCCAATCTGCTGCGGGCGGTCGCCGGCGCGGACGACATCGTCTGCCGGATGGGGGGCGACGAATTCTGCCTGCTGCTGCGCGGCCACACCCGCGACGAGGCCGAGCGCATCGCGGGCTACATCGCGGACAGCGCGCGCATGCTGGAGCGCATGCACAACCGGCCGCCGCAGATGACCAGCCTCAGCATCGGTGCCTGCATGATCGACCACGCGCCGGAAGGCGGCTGGGACCACTGGTATGCGCAAGCGGACGACGCCCTGTACCGGGCCAAGCGCCAGGGCGGCGACCGTGTCGAGTGGATGGGCTGATAGCGCTATGCAGGCGAGCAGCGCCCCGCAGGTCCGCACGCTGCTGCTCACCGACCTGGTGGAGTCCACACATCTGGTGGAGCGGTTGGGCGATGCGCCGGCCGCAGCGCTGTTCCGCGCCCACGACCGGCTGGTGCTGGAGCTGCAGCAGCGTTGGCGCGGGCGGTTGATCGACCGCAGCGACGGCCTGCTGCTGCTGTTCGAGCGCCCGATCGACGGCCTCGGTTTTGCGCTCGACTACGCGCGAGGGTTGCGCGACCTCGGCCGCGAGATGCAAAGCAAGGTGCCTTTGCAAGCGCGTGCTGGCCTGCACGTAGGCGAGGTGCTGGTCTGGGAGAACAGTCCGGAAGCCGTGCGGCAGGGTGCCAAATCGCTGGAGGTGGAGGGCCTGGCCAAGCCGCTGGCGGGTCGCCTGATGGCGCTGGCGCGTCCCGGCCAGATCCTCCTGTCGGCCACCGCCGAGCCGCTGGCCCACCGCGCCGCGCGCGAGCTGGGCGAGCGCGGCGAACTGCTGGTCTGGAAGTCCTACGGGCGCTGGCGCTTCAAGGGTATTCCCGAGGCGCAGGAAGTCCATGAAGTCGGTGAGCCCGGCTTGGCGCCGCTGCGCATGCCGTCGCACACGCCGAAGGCCTGGCGCGACCTGCCGCTGTGGCGGCGTCCGGTGGCACTCGCCGCCGAGGCGATGCTGGTGGCCGGCATGGCGTTCGGCGCCTGGTTCCTGGCCCAGCCGAAGCCGGCCATCGCCTTCAACGAGCGCGATTGGGTGGTGGTGGGCGACCTGCGCAACCTGACCGGCGATCCCCGCCTGGAGGACGCGCTGGAGCAGGCGTTCCGCATCAGCCTAGAGCAGTCCCGCTACGTCAACGTGGTGGGCGAGCTCAAGGTGCGCGACACCCTGCAGCGCATGCAGCGCAAGCCGGACACGGCGGTGGACCGCGCCCTGGGGTCGGAAATCGCCTTGCGCGATGGCGCCCGCGCCGTGCTGCTGCCCACGGTGTCCGAGGTCGGTGGCCGCCTGCGGGTCAGCGCCGAGGTCATCGATCCGCACACCCAGACCACCGTCTATGCCGTCTCGGCCGACGGCAAGGGCGTGGAGTCCGCGCTGGCCTCCATCGACGAGGTCACCGACCAGCTGCGCGGCAAGCTCGGCGAAGCCCTGCAGAACGTCCAGAAGACGTCGGTGCCGCTGCCGAACGTGGCCACGCCCAGCCTGGATGCGCTGAAGGCCTTCGCGGTGGCCCGTCGCGTCGCCAACACGACGGGCGATCGCGACCAGGCGCTGGGCCTGTATCGGCGTGCACTGCAGCTGGACCCCCAGTTCGCGCTGGCCCATGCCGATATGGCGCGCCTGCACGCGTCGCTGGGCGAGCTGGCCGCGGCGCGCGACGAGTGGCACAAGGCGCAGGCCTTGTCCCAGCGGCTGTCGCCGCAGGAGCGCCAGATGGTCGAGCTGATGCTGATGCAGCAGGACGGTCCACGGGATTATTTCCGCAAGGCCGAAGAGTACCTGGCGCTGTATCCGGATGACTTCCGCACGTTGGGGCGGCTGTCGACCAACCAATGGCACCAGAACAACGATTTCCGTGCCGCGGAGATGCTGGTTCGGCGGACGCTCAAGCCCCAGTACGAGCGGGTCTCACTCTCTCGCTACAGCCTCGGAACGTATTTGCTCGGGCAGGAACAATACGACGCGGCGCTGGCGGAGTTCCGCGCCAGCCGTGCCGGGGGCTTTTCAGGCTGGGCGGAAATGTATGCACGCGCGCTGGAACTCCGCGGGCAGTTCCAAGAAGCGGACCGGGTTTACCGCAGCAGCGCTGCCGGGCGTGATGGGTGGCAGGGTGAAGCCTCCGTGATGACCTGGACCATCCGCCGCGATCCTGCGCGTGCCGCGGCTGCGGCGCAGACTTGGCTGGCGAAAGCCGATACCGATGGCGACCCCCACGAGGCTGTGCGGTCGCGCGCGGCGGTCGCCACGCTCGCCGTCCTGGCAGGCCAAGGCGATGGCCGGCAGGCGCTGGCGCAGCTGGCGTCGGCACTGGAAGCGAATGCGGCGAAGGCTGATGCCCTGTATCCGCCGTTCTCCGTCGAGGTGCGTCTCTTCGCCGGTCTGCTGTCGGCCTGCCTGGACGATCGTGCCGGCGTCGCGGATGCACTGCGCCGCACCGAGGGCAGCAGCATTGTGCGCGACTATCCCACCGTGGCGCAGCTGCGTCAGGTGGTGCTGGCCGAACAAGAGCGCTTGGCGGGCAAGCCGCAGGCGGCGTTGGCACGTCTGCGACCGGTCGCAGGTCGTGATACTGCGTTGGTGGCAGTGCACTGGGCGATCCTGCGGGCCGCGCAAGCGGGGGGCGATGCCTCCATCGTTAACCAACAGCGTCAGTGGTTGGCAAGCCATCCCGGCCGTCTTGCGACCGAAAGCACAACGTCCGAGGTACTGCGGTTCCTCAACGCAACCCTGATGGCGGATCTGGCACGACCCGAGGCAACGGCACGGTAACCTTGGAAGAGCAGGGCCCGGACGGTGTCCGGGCCCGCTCGTGCATCAGTATCCTTCCTGCGCTTCCAGCATGCAGTCGGCCTTCTGGATGCCGGTCATCGCTTCTTCCAGCTTCGTCCGTTGCGCACGGATCTGCTCCGGCGAGGCGAGCGTCGCGCCTTCCTTCAGCCCCATGCATTCCCAGGCGTCGGTGTAGCCGATCGACCGAAGGGCCTGCTCGGGAGACTGCTGGAACAGCGTACGGAAGTCGTCGTTGCTTTCCAGGTTGTCCAGCAGTCGCTTGACCAGCTGCGGGTGCAGGCCCGCGGGAGGAAGTTTGTCGCCAGATGCCATGGTGGGTATCCCCTGTTGGTTGGAGACCGGACAATAGCACCGGGATCCTTCAAATCGGAGAGGCGGATGCGGGTCAGGCGATGTGCCGTGGTGTGGCTGGAGCCCCGCGAGCTAGCGACGTTCCAGCTTGAGGATTTGCTGTCGGGCGGCGCCGGCGTGGTCAGCCGGCTGGCGTGGTTTGCACACGCCCCGCATCTTGCGTCGGCCGTCGAGATCGATGCGCAGCATGTCCCATTGCTGGGCGCGCTGGGGCCGGTTGACTGGATCCCAAGGGACGCGCTGGATCGTCGACATGGCAGCGAGGCGGTCGACGCGCTGCTGGGGCTTGGTCTGCTGTTGGAAGAGCCCGCGGGAAATGGGGTCGAGCTCGCCGATGCGGCGTTCCGTGCCCTCGGGTGGCACTCGCCAGCGGCGGTGGCGCACATGGCTGGCCGTTGGGGCGCCGTCGACGGCCCCAAAGGCATGGCCGAACAGGACCTGGACAGCAACGAAGGCTTGTTACGCCAGCATGGCTTGCCGCCTCCGGTGGAAACGGCCGTGTTCGAGGGCGAGCCGAGCCTGGCATTGCCGCGCATGCCCCGCGACGCATTCGATACGTTGCTCGATGCCCGCGCCACCTGCCGCAATTACGACCCGCAGGCCACGGTCCCACTCGAGGTGTTTTCCCGGCTGATGGCTCGGGTCTTCGGCAAGCGCGGCACCGGGCAGCCCGCGCCGGGTTTCGACGTGATCAAGCGCACCAGTCCGTCGGGCGGGGCGTTGCATCCGGTCGAATGCTTCCTGATCGTGCAGCGGGTGGAGGGCATCCCGTCGGGCCTCTACCGCTATCGGGCATCGGAGCATGCCCTGCACGCCGTGGTGCCCCAAGTGGCGCCACCAGCGACGGGCGACGTGGGCACCCGCGCGCTGTCGCCGGACGACGTGCCCGCTGCCTGGGACGCCTCGGCGCTCCGCGCTTTCGCGCGGATTGCGGTGGCCGGACAGGACTGGTTCGCCGATGCGCCCGTCCTGTGCGTGCTGGCGCCGCGCTTCCATCGCAATTTCTGGAAGTATCGCAACCACGCCAAGGCCTATCGCGTGTGCGTCCTCGATGCCGGCCACCTGTCGCAGACCTTGCAGCTCTGCGCGACCGAGGCAGGTATGGGTCCGTTCGTGACCGGCGCTATCAACGAGGTGGATCTGGAGCGGGCCTTCGGGATGACCGGCTATGTCCAAAGCCCGCTGGTGGTGTGTGGCTTTGGCCCGCGCACCGGGACGCTGGTGGAGTCCGAGTTCGATCCCAACCGTTTGGTCTGGCCGCGCTGAGCAAGCGGGGGGCGATCGCCTCGGGTGGATATGGTCGCTCCCCGTGCTGTGTTGGCGGGCGCGAGACCGGAGGTGAGTGCTGCATCCCGAGGGGCATGTGTCCGAAAGGCGGAGGCGCCGGGGATGCAGGTCACGCCGCCGCTCGCTCGCTGCCGCGCTCCAGCTTCCGGTAACCGATCGCCTCCGTCAGGTGCGGCGTTTCGATGGCGTCGCTGCCGGCGAGGTCGGCGATCGTGCGGGCCACGCGCAGGATGCGGTGCAGCGAACGCGCGGACAGTTGCAGGGCATCCACCGCGCGCTCCAGCAGGGCGGTGTCGCGCGGGGACAGCGCGCAGAATGCATTCGTCTGGGCCTGGTCCAGGCGCGCATTGGTCTGGCCGCTGCGGGCGTGCTGGCGGGTGCGCGCCGCCAGGACGCGCTCGCGCACCCGGGCGCTGCACTCGCCCGGCGGGCCGTCGGTGCGGAGCGCGGTGGGCGGCAGGCGTGGCACTTCGACGTGCAGGTCGATGCGCTCCAGCAGCGGGCCCGAGATGCGTCCGCGGTAGCGCCGGATCGCCTCGTCGCTGCAGAGGCAGCGGCCGGAGGGATCACCGGCCCAGCCGCAGGGACAAGGGTTCATCGCCGCCACCAACTGGAATCGGGCGGGGAACTCGCAGTGCCGCGCGGCGCGGGAGATGCTGACGCTGCCGGATTCCAGCGGCTCGCGCAGCACCTCCAGCGCATGGCGACTCCATTCGGGCAGCTCGTCGAGGAACAGGGTGCCGTGGTGCGCCAGCGAAATCTCGCCGGGGCGGGGATCGGCACCGCCGCCGACCAGTGCCACCGCACTGGCGGTGTGGTGGGGGGCACGGAACGGCCGCTGCCGCCAGCGCGCCAGGTCCAGCCCGCGGCCGCTGGCGGACGCGATGCTGGCGGCTTCCAGCGCTTCCGCATCGGTGGGAGGCGGCAGGATGCCGCACAGCCGCGAGGCCAACAGCGTCTTGCCGCTGCCGGGCGGGCCGACCAGCAGCAGGTGGTGGCCACCCGCCGCGGCGATCTCCAGCGCGCGCCGCGCCTGCGCTTGCCCGCGCACGTCGGCCAGGTCCGGCATCGGGGCGTCGACGGCGGGCCGCGGCGTGGCCTGCGGCAGCGTCTTGCGCGCGTCCAGCGCGGCGCAGACTTCCAGCAACGTGCGCGCGGTGCGCACGTCCACGGCGCTGGCCAGCGCGGCCTCCTCGCCGTTGGCCGGTGCGACCAGCAGGCGGCGCCCGCTGTCACCGGCGGCCAACGCCGCGGCCAGCACCCCGTCCACGGGCCGCAGTTCGCCGGTCAGGGCCAGTTCGGCGATGAACTCCCAGCCGTCCAGCGCCTCCAGCGACAGCTGGCCGCTGGCGGCCAGGATGCCCAGCGCGATGGCAAGGTCGTAGCGGCCGCCGTCCTTGGGCAGGTCGGCGGGGGCGAGGTTGACGGTGATGCGGCGGGCGGGGAACTCGAATTGCCCGCACTGGATCGCGGCCCGCACCCGGTCCTTGGCTTCGCGCACCGCCGCTTCCGGCAGGCCCACGATGGACATCGACGGCAAGCCGCCGGCCAGATGCACCTCCACCCGCACTTCGGGCGCACGCACGCCCACCCGCGCACGGCTGTGCACGATCGCAAGGCTCATGGCGGCGGCCCTCAGTGGCGCGGGGCGTCGTCGGGCTTGGTGGCGTCGGCCAGCTCGGCCAGCTGGCGCTCCAGCGCTTCCAGCTTTTCCCGCGTGCGCGCCAGCACGGCGCGCTGGACGTCGAATTCCTCGCGGGTGACCAGGTCCAGCTTGCCCAGCCCGGCCTGCAGGACCGACTTGAAGTTCTGCTGCAGGTCCTCGCGGCTTTCGCGCAGGCCCGGCGGGACCAGGCTGCTGAGGCGGCGGGCGAGTTCGTCGAGTTGGGCCAGATCGATCATCGGTAAGGGCGTCATGGTGGGCCTCCTGCGGTGACGGCCAGCATCGCGCGGGGCGGGTGGACCGGCTGTCGGCGCAGGGCCCGGCGGGGCATCGGAAAACGCCGCGCCGGTGGAGGCAGTATGCCCGCATCGCTCGCGATATGCTGCCGCCATCGATCAGGAGGGCCGACGATGAAGATGGTGATGGCGGTGATCAAGCCGTTCAAGCTGGACGACGTGCGCGAAGCGCTGGCCGAGGTCGGCGTGGCCGGCATCACGGCGACGGAGGTGAAGGGATTCGGTCGGCAGAAGGGCCACACCGAGCTGTACCGCGGCGCCGAGTACGTGGTGGATTTCCTGCCCAAGATCAAGCTGGAGATCGCGGTGACCGACGACCGCGTGGACGCCGTGACCGAGGCCATCCTGAAGGCGGCGGGCACCGGCAAGATCGGGGACGGCAAGCTGTTCGTGTGGGATCTGGACCGGGTGGTGCGCATCCGCACCGGCGAGCTGGACGGCGACGCGTTGTAGCCTGCGTTATTCCTCGACCCGGTCGCGCCCCTGCTGCTTGGCCCGGTAGAGCGCGGCGTCGGCACGGGCGAACAGGGTCTCGCGGGTATCGTCGGGCTGGGCGGCGGCGATGCCGATGCTGGTGCTGACCCGCAGCGCCCGGTCGATCTCCGGAAGGCGCAGCAGGCGGGTGGCCTCCAGCAGGCGCGCGGCGATGGCCCGGGCCTGCTCGGGGCCGGTGCCGGCGCAGACCACCGCGAACTCTTCGCCGCCGATGCGGCCCAGTGCGTCACGGTCGCGCAGCTGGGCCTGCCAGGCCTCGACCGTGGCCCGCAGCACGGTGTCGCCAGCGGCGTGCCCATAGCGGTCGTTGATCTGCTTGAAGTAGTCGAGATCGAGCAGCAGCACCGCCACGGGGGTTGCGGTCTGTGCGCTCTCCGCGAGGGTGCGCGCGGCGATCCTCTCGATGGCCACGCGGCTGGCGGCGCCCGTCATCGGATCGGTCATCGCCAGCGTGCGCAGGCGGTGGGTGCGCCGCCGCTGCCGCCAGGCCAACGCCGCCAGCAGTGTCATCAGCAGCACGCCCAGCAGCAGGGCGAGGGTCTGCCAGCGACGCACGCGTTCCAGGGCCTTGACCTGCGACTGCCGGGCGGTTGCTTCGGCGCGCAGGCGGTGGTTCTCGAATTCGCGGCGGCGGATCTCGTATTCGTATTCCAGCAGCCGGCTCTGTTCCAGCCGCATCTTGCCCTGCAGGGAGGTTTGCAGGGCGGTGTAGCGCTTGAAGTCCGCCAGGGCCTGCGCGGTCTGCCCCAGTGCTTCCTCGCTCGCGGCCCTGGCTTCGTAGAGCAGGGCGAGGTAGCGCTGGTTTCCGTCCTGCTCGATCAGCGGTTGCGCCTGTGCATAGCGGACCATCGCCTGCCGGTGCTCGCCCTTGCCGGCCAGTGCCTGGCCGGTCAGGAGCAGGAGCATGTCATCGCTGCCATGGCTTTGCTTCGCCTCGAAGCCCGCGCGTGCCTGCGCAAGCGTGGCCAGCGCGGCATCATGCTCCCCCAGGGTGACCTGGGCCGAGGCCAGCCCCACGCGTGCGTTCGCTTCGCTGAGTACCTCGCCGTGGTCGCGGGCCACGGCGATCGCGCGCTCGAACGATGCCTTGGCCTTCTGCGGCCTGCCGGATTCGTCATAGAGATAGCCCAGCTGGACAAGGTCGGTGATCACGCGATCCCAGTCCTGCTTGTCCTGCACCCGTTCGACCGAGCGGGTGAAATAGCGTTCCGCCTGCGTCCAGTCGCCGATCCGGCGGTAGGCGATGGCCATTTCCAGCATCAGCGCATCGACTTCATGGTTGATGCCGGCTTCGCGGAAACTGGCGCGCGCGCGCTGGTAATCCAGCAAGGCCTTGGCCTGCTCGCCCAGCTGCGACAGCAGCCCGCCGCGCTGGACCAGTGCTTCGCCATAGAGTTGGCGCTCCTGCGAGTTGGCCAGCATCGCCACCATGCGGTCCGCTTCGGCCAGCGCTTTGCGCGTCCCTTCCAGCGACAGCACGTAGCCGATCCGGCAGAACTGGGCGCGTGCCTGCGAGGCAAGGTCGCCGGCCGCGCGTGCGCGCCGCTGCGCGTCATCCGAGTAGGCCAGTCCCTGCTTGAGGTCCTTCCAGCGCTCGCTGGCGCAATAGACGGAGCGGAACTGGACCTCGCGGGTGCGATCCCCGGCCGGCAGCAAGATGCGCAGCTTCTGGAGGTCGGCCTCGTAGGCGTCGTAGGTCATGTCCATCGACCCGGGCCCGATGACCTCCTGGAAGACCGCGTCGAACTGCGCGGCACGCGAAGACGTGCCAGCCTGGGGCGCATCGGAAAAGACGGAGGCGGCCGCCGGCAGGCATGCCAGCAACAGGAGGAGACCGCGCAACCGCGGGGTCATGCCCATCCGCCCTCCGATCAGAAGACCGTTCCCAGCGTATTACAAAAGGCCGGGAGTCGAGTGTGCCTGGGATCGCAGTTCCCCGTGGGGGTCAGCTCCCAAGCGCCTCCGCCACGAACGGCGGCAGGGCCTGCGCGCCCTTGTGCACGTCCGCGGTGTAGTAGAGCGTCGGGAATGCCTTGGCGCGTGCATCGGCCTCGCGGAAGCCGAACCCGGCGCCGGCGGCCTTCTTGGCCATCGTGCAGCTCCACCAGCCGGTGGGGTAGCAGGGCTGCGGGAACGGCAGGGTCTGGAAGCTCTGGAAGCCGGCCTTGCCCATCTCGGCGCGCATGGCCTTGATGAGGTCCAGCAGCACCAGCGGCGACTCGCTCTGCTGGACCAGGATGCCGTCGTCCTTCAGCGCGCGGTGGCAGCTGGCGAAGAACGCCTTGTTGAACAGGCCCTCGGCCGGGCCCACCGGGTCGGTGGAGTCCACGATCACGATGTCCACGCTGCCCGGTTCGCAATTCGCCATGTAGGCGATGCCATCGTCCCACAGCAGCTCGGCGCGCGGATCACCGTTGGCGTCGCACAGCTCGGGGAAATACTTCTCCGCCATCCGCGTGACCTGCTCGTCGATGTCGCACTGCACGGCTTTCTCCACGCCCGGGTGGCGCAGCACCTCGCGCAGGGTGCCGCAGTCGCCGCCGCCGATGATCACCACGCGCTTCGGGGCCGCGTGGGTGAACAGCGCCGGGTGCGACATCATCTCGTGGTACAGGAAGTTGTCGCGGGTGGTCAGCATCATCGCGCCGTCGATCAGCATGACGTTGCCCCAGTCGGTCGATTCAAAGATCTCGATCTTCTGGAACGGCGACTGCACCTCGTCCAGCTTGCGGGTGACGCGGAAGCCGATCGAGGAGCCGGCCTTGTCGAAGTGTTCGTGCAGCCAGGTCGGGTCGGTCATGGCGGTATCCTGTGGGTGGAGGCCTGTCATCCGCGCGTGGGCGGCGTCCGGCGGGGGTGCGGATTGTAGCGGATGGGCGTGGGTGGCCCCGTGTGGACGGCAGGCGGGGGCTTGGGGAAACCAAGGGGGAAGGGATGGCATCTGTGAGTGCGCGGCGCGCGCTGATCGAGCGGCTGGAGAACGAGGCGGCCGTGGCCCCGGGACGTTACCGGGTCAAGGTCGCGTTGCTGGCGCTGGCGGGTTTTGCGGTGCTGGGCGGCGCGGTGGTGTTGGCGTTCGGCCTGTCCATCGGCCTGGTGCTGCTGCTGGTGGCGCTCAGTCCCTGGCTGTTGCTGAAGCTTGCCAAGTTGATCTGGATTCCCATCGGGTTCGGCTGGGTGCTGCTGCGCAGCCTGTGGGTGAAGTTCTCCCCCCCCGACGGGCATCGCCTGGCGGCGCACGAGGCCCCGGCGCTGTGGGCCGAGGTGGAGCATCTCCGCGTGGCCACCGGTGCCCCCAAGCTGGCGGGGATCGTGATCGACGCCGACCTGAATGCCGCAGCGGTCAGCGTGCCGCGCGCGATGGGGCTCCTGGGGCATCGCCACTACCTGCTGCTCGGACTTCCGCTGATGCAGCTGCTGGATCGGTCGCAGTTCGCTTCGGTGGTGGCGCACGAATTCGGTCATTTCGGCGGCGGGCACGGCCGCTTCGCGGGCTGGATCTACCATGTCCGCGCCAGCTGGTACCGGCTGCTGGGCGCGCTCCAGGCGCAGGAGGCCTGGGCCAGCCAGCTCTTCGTCCGCTTCTTCAACTGGTACGCCCCGTATTTCGACGCCTACAGCTTCGTGCTGGCGCGTGCGCAGGAGTTCGAGGCGGATGCGGCGGCGGCCCGCGTGGCGGGTCCGCAGGCCGCCGGCAAGGCGCTGGTCCGGGTGAACGTGGGGGCCGCGCGGCTGGAACAGGAGTTCTGGCCGGGCCTGCAGCGCGCATCGCAGACGCAGCCGGCGCCTCCGGCCCTGCTGTATCGCGAGATGGGGGAACACCTGCGTGTGCCTGCCTCCAACGATGGCGACCGGCTGGCGCAGGCGTTGGCCCGTGTCCCCGACTTCGACGATACGCATCCCACCCTGGCCCAGCGCCTGGCGGCGCTGGGTATCGATCAGGTCGAGCTGCCGGAGGCGCAGACCGGATGCGCGGAAGAATTGCTGGGCCCGCTGCTGCCGGATCTCGAGCGCCGCTTCAGCGACGACTGGCGGGTGCGCGTCGAGGAGGGCTGGCAGCGGGGGTTCCAGCAACATGCGCAGGATCGCACGCGGCTGGAGGCGCTCGAGGCGCAGCCGTCGCGCACGCCCGACGAGGCGGTCGAACATGCGGGACTGGTGGAGTCGCTGCGACCGGAGATGGACGCCTTGCCGGTCTACCAGCAAGCGCTGGTGCTGGCGCCGGAGCACGCCTTTGCGCACTTCCGGGTGGGGTGCCTGCTCCTGGATCGCGGGGACGCGGCCGGCATTGGGCATCTGGAGAAGGCGATGGCGCTGGACGATGGCAGCGCCGAGGCGGTCCTCCAGCGCCTCGACGGCTTCTACCGCGACACGGGGGACCTGGCTGGCCGGGATCGCGTGGCGGATGAATGGGCGCGCGTGCAAGCACGCTGGGGCAAGGTCCAACAGGCCAGGAACACGCTCGCAGACGAGGATACGTTCCTTCCGCACGGACTGGACGCGCCTGTCACGGAGGCGGTGCGCGACGCATTGGCCCGCGTGGGGGGCGTCGGCCGGGCCTGGCTGGTCCGGAAGCGCCTGCCGCCCGGGGGCGAAGCCGTCCCCCACCACGTCATGCTGGTGACGCTGCGCGGATTCGTCTGGAACGAATCCGCCAAGCTGCAGCAGGTCGTGGACGCGCTGGTGCTGCCGGGCAGTGTCCTGGTGTTCGTCGCCACCAACCGCCGCGGCATCGCCCGCCGGGTCCGCAAGGTGGCCGGCGAGCCGCTTTACCGCAGGGGTTGGTGGTAGCCCGTAGAATGCGCGTCCCCCTGCCGTAGACGTTGCCGCCATGACCCGCTGGTCTCCCGACCTCGCCCGCAAGACCTACTCGATCCCGCACTGGGCGGACGGTTACTTCGACGTGGATGGCCGCGGCCGTATCGTTGCCAGGCCCCAAGGCACCGACGGCCCGGTCGTGGCGCTGCCCGAGGTGGTGGACGCATCGCTGGCGCAGGGCGGCAACCTGCCGGTGCTGGTGCGCTTCCCGGACATCCTGGGCCATCGCCTGGGCAAGCTGCAGGCGGCGTTCGCGCAGGCCCAGCAGGACTGGGACTATGCCGGCGGCTACACGGCGATCTATCCGATCAAGGTCAACCAGCATGCCGGCGTGGCCGGCACGCTGGCCTCGCACCACGGCGAGGGCTTCGGGCTGGAGGCCGGCAGCAAGCCGGAGCTGATGGCCGTGCTGGCGCTGTCGCGCCCCGGTGGCACCATCGTCTGCAACGGCTACAAGGACCGCGAGTACATCCGGCTGGCGCTGATCGGGCGCAAGCTGGGGCTGGAGACCTTCATCGTCATCGAGAAGCCCTCCGAGCTGAAGGTGGCGCTGGAGGAGGCGGCCGCGTTGGGCGTGAAGCCGGGCCTGGGCGTGCGCATGCGGCTGGCGTCGCTGGGGGCCGGCAAGTGGCAGAACAGCGGCGGTGACAAGGCCAAGTTCGGGCTGGATCCGCGCCAGCTGCTGACCCTGTGGAAGGAACTGCGCGATGCCGGCATGGGCGACTGCCTGCAGCTGCTGCATTTCCACATGGGCAGCCAGATCAGCAACGTGCGCGACATCGCCGCGGGCATGCGCGAGGCCACCCGCTATTTCGTCGAGCTGTCGCGGCTGGGCGCCAGGATCCAGCACGTCGACGTCGGCGGCGGCCTGGGCATCGACTACGAGGGCACCCGCTCGCGCTCGTTCAACTCGGTCAACTACGGCATCCACCACTACGCCTCCAGCATCGTGCAGCCGCTGGCGGAGGCCTGCCGCGCCGAGGGGCTGGTGCCGCCGCGCATCCTCACCGAGTGCGGGCGCGCGATGACCGCGCACCACGCGGTGCTGGTGACCAACGTCAGCGAGGTGGAGCGCGCGCCGGAAGGCCGCGTGCCGGAATCGCACGACGACGAGTCCACCCCGGTGCGCCAGCTGCGCGAGCTGCACGAGGAGATGGCGCAGCGCCCGGCCGTGGAGGTCTTCCACGAAGCCAGCCAGGCCCATGCCGACGGGCTCAGCCTGTACGCGCTGGGGCAGCTGGACCTGGTCCAGCGCGCGCGCATCGACGACCTGTTCTACGCCATCGCCCACGCGGTGAAGGCGCGCCTGACCTACGACGAGAAAAGCCACCGCGACCTGCTGGACGAACTGAACGAGCGGCTGGTGGACAAGTACTTCGTCAACTTCAGCGTGTTCGAGTCGATGCCGGACGTGTGGGCGATCGACCAGGTGTTCCCGATCACCCCGATCGAGCGCCTGGACGAGGTGCCGACCCGCCGCGGGATCATCGCCGACCTCACCTGCGACTCCGACGGCAAGATCGACACCTACGTGGAGAACGAGGACCTCGACTCCTCGCTGCCGCTGCACGAGTTGCGCAAGGGCGAGAACTACCGGCTGGGCTTCTTCCTGGTCGGTGCCTACCAGGAGATCCTGGGCGACATCCACAACCTGTTCGGCGACACCGACGCCATCGAGGTGCGCTGCGACGGCGACGGCTTCGCGATCGGCCAGCAGCGCCGCGGTGACACCACCGACGTGATGCTGGACTACGTCGGCTACAAGCTGGCCGACCTCCGCCGCGATTACGCCGCGAAGGTGGATGCGGCGAACCTGCCGGCCGCCGAGGGCGACGCGCTGAAGGCCGCGCTGGAAGCCGGGCTGACCGCCTACACCTACCTCGACGACACGCCGCAGTGACCGGCGGCGCCGCGCCGGCGCGCCTGCCGGGCCTCGACCTGCTGCGCGCGGTCGCGGTGCTGTGGACGATGCAGTTCCACAGCTTCCTCGTCGGCGGGCTGGGCGCGGACTGGCAGTGGCTGGAACGCTACGGCTGGATGGGCGTGGACCTGTTTTTCGTGCTCAGCGGCTACCTGATCGGCGGCCAGCTGTTGCGGCCGCTGGCGAATGGGGCGACGCCGTCGCTGCGCGATTTCTACCTGAAGCGTGCGTTCCGCATCCTGCCCGCGTTCTGGGCGGTGCTGGCGGTCTACCTGCTGTGGCCAGGCTTCCGCGAGGCGCCGGGGATGGAGCCGTGGTGGAAGTTCGCGCTGTTCGTCGTGAACCTCGATATCGACTACGCCGCCAATGCCGCGTTCTCGCACGCCTGGTCGCTGTGCGTGGAGGAACACTTCTACCTGCTGTTCCCGGCGCTGGCGCTGCTGCTGTCGCGCAAGCCGTCGGCGATGAAATTCTGGACGGTGTGCATGGCCGTGCTGCTGGGCGGCATCGCTTTGCGCAGCGGGATCTGGCTGCATGACGACGCGATCCGGCCGCAGCGCCCGTGGTTTGTCGAGGACCTCTATTACCCGACCTGGAACCGGCTCGACGGCCTGCTGCTGGGGGTGATGCTGGCGGCGTGGCAGGCCTACCGGCCGGCATCGTGGGCGCGCGCCGCGAGGCACGCGAACCTGTTCGCGCTGGCCGGCGTGGCGGTCATGGCGCTGGCGTTCTGGCTGTTCCGCGACCGCGTCGGCCTGCTCGGCAACAGCGTCGGCTGGCCGGTGCTGTCGCTGGGGTTGGCCCTGCTGGTGTTCGCCGGTACGCAGCCGCATGGCCTGCTCGGCGGGCGTGCCATCCCGGGTGCGGCATGGATCGCGGCGATCTCGTACAGCCTCTACCTCGTCCACAAGCCGATCTACGGGCTGGTGCAAGCCCACTGGGGCGCGCCGCTGGACGGGCGCGGTGTCGGCGCATGGCTGGTGTACGGCCTCGCCTCGATTGCCGCGGCGGCCCTCCTGCACTACGGGGTGGAGCGGCCGGGGCTGCGCCTGCGGGCGCGAGTATTGGCGCGCGGGGTGTCGAAGACTTAGGGCGACGATCGCGGTGCGTCGCTCGTCGCGGCTGTACTCCCTGACGCCTTCGGTGCTTGCGCCCGCCAGGGCGCCACCACCAGCACCACGCCGGCCAGCACCAGCAGGGCACCGGCGATCCGCACCGCGTCGACCGGCTTGGGTGCCTGCAGCACGCCGTACTGGTCCAGCAGCAGGGAGGCGGTGACCTGGCCCAGCACCGCCAGGCAGATCATCCCGGCCGCGCCGATGCGGGGCACCAGCAGGGTGAAGCAGGCCACGTAGAGCGCGCCGAAGGCGCCGCCGATCCAGATCCACGCCGGCAACCTGACGCTGCCCTGGAGCGTGACCGGGGTGCGCGTGGCCAGCAGGTACAGGCCCAGCACCGCCGAGCCGACCAGGAACGACACGAAGGCCGCCGCCACCGGCCCGCCGATGTGGGCGCCCAGCCGGGCGTTGACCAGCCCTTGCAGCGGCAGCACCGCGCCGATCAAGACCGCTACCAGCAGCGCGCCGAGCAGGTTCATGCCTGCGGGTCGCGGTGGACCTGGAAGCCCGCGAACGACTGCGAGGTCGGCATCAGTTCGAGCCGGTTGATGTTGAGGTGCGGCGGCAGGGTGGCGACCCAGAAGATCGCCTCGGCGATGTCCTCGGCGGTCATCGGATGGGCGCCGGCGTAGAGCTTGTCCGACGCGCCCTGGTCCCCGTGGGTGCGGACCACGGTGAACTCGGTTTCGGCCATGCCCGGCTCGATGCTGGTCACGCGCACGCCGGTGCCGTGCAGGTCGCTGCGCAGGCCCAGCGAGAACTGGCTGACGAAGGCCTTGGTGCCGCCGTAGGTGTTCCCGCCCGGATACGGATACACGCCCGCCACCGAGCTGATGTTCACGATCGCGCCCTTGCGCGCCACCAGCGTGGGCAGCACGGCGTGGGTCAGGGTCACCAGCGCGGTCACGTTGGTGTCGATCATGGTCTTCCAGTCGGACAGCAGCGCGTCCTGCGCGGGCTTGGTGCCCTGCGCCAGGCCGGCGTTGTTCACCAGCAGGTCGATCCCGCGGAAACGTTCCGGCAGGGCGTCCAGCGCGGCGCGCATCGCGGCTTCGTCGCGGACGTCGAAGCAGGCCGGATGCAGGGCGTCGCCCAGCTCGGCGTGCAGGGCCTCCAGGCGGTCGGCACGGCGGCCGGTGGCGATGACCTGCCAACCGGCGGCGATGAAGCGCCGCGCGGCGGCGCGGCCGAAACCGGCGGTGGCGCCGGTGATGAGGGCGGTGCGGGGGGCGTGGGTGTTCATGGGCGTAGTTTAGCGACGGCGCGCGGCCCGGCTCAGCCTTCCGGCTTCGCCGGCGGCCTGCGTCGCGGTACGGACTTCCGGGGCGCCGGGGCGGCAGGCGCTGCGGGCGTCTTGCGCGCCCGCCCGGTGCCGGCCTTGCCCGCGGTCCTGGCCTTGGTGGCGCGGTGCTTTTGCAGCATGTCCTCGGCCAGCAGCACGTCCTCGCTCAGCAGGCCGGCGGCCTTGGCGATGGCGATCCGCGCCTGCGCCTTGTTCTCGTCCGGATTGGCCAGCAGCAGTTCGCGGATCGCTTCGCGCAGGGCCGCTTCGGCATTGCGCTTCAGGGTGGCTTTCTCGCCGCGCTGCAGCAGCGCCATCAGCGCATCCACGACGGGCTTGATCAGGGCGGCTTCGATCGGCATTCGGGGCATCCTCGCTGTCCGACGAGGATGCCACGGGGGCATCTCAGGGGGTGCGATGCTGCGCGAACAGCCAGTCGCGCGGCATCTCCACGGACGTCACTCAAGCCCGGGAGCGGTCTTCGCCCCTCCCGGAATGCTTCAATTCATCTTGACCGCCATCGCGGGCAGGCCGCCGCTGGCCAGCTTGGCCTTGGCCTCGGCCAACTCGGAGGCGCTGCCGTACGGCCCCATGCGGACGCGGTAGACGGTCTTGCCGTCGATCTGTGCCGATTCCACGCGGGCGTTCAGCCCGAGCAGGGCGATCTTGGCCTTGGTGGCCTCGGCGTCGCCGGAGGCTCCGAAGGCGCCGGCTTGCAGCAAGTAGCGGGTACTGCCGCCCTCCGCAGCCGGCTTCGGCGCCGTGGACGGGGTGGCCGGTGCAGCTGGGGCGGCGGCGGCCGATGCGTCACTCCCCAGCGGGGCCGGCAGCGCGGCCGTGTTGCCCGCGCCCGCCGGTGTGGCCGGTGCCGCGGCCGCCTGCGCCTCGGCTTCGGCCTTGGCGCTCGCCGCCAGCTCGGCGTCGCTCATGGCGACTTCCTGGCCCGGCAGCAGCGTGTAGAAGTCGTACTGCGTCGGCTTCGGCTTGTCCGCATCGGGCTTGGCGTCGCCGGTTGGCGCAGTGTCGGGGGCGATCGCCTCGCCCTCGTCGCTGACCGCGGCGGGGAGCGCGTCGGGATTGGGCTTGGGCCGGAAGAACCCGTCGCCGCCGTCGGACTTCAGGTAGCGCGGCACCAGCAGCACCGCCAGCAGGGTCAGCAGGATGCCGATGACGAGCCACGCCCAGCCAGGCAGGCCGCCGGATGCGTTGCGCTTGGCCTGCGATTTTCCGCGTCGTGCCGCCATCACATGCTCTCCGGGGCCGACACGCCCAGCAGGTCCAGGCCGTTGGCGAGCACCTGGCGCGTGGCCAGCGCCAGCGACAGGCGCGCGTTGCGCAGCGCGGCGTCCTCCACCAGCACCGGGCTGGCGTGGTACCAGCCGTGGAAGGCGTTGGCCAACTCGCGCAGGTACTGCGCGACCAGGTGTGGCTCCAGCGTGGCGCCGGCCGCCTCCACCACCTCCGGGAAGCGCGACAGCTCGCGCATCAGGTCCTGTGCCGGGGCGTCGTCCAGCACGTGCAGCGACGCCTGCCCGTGGGCGGCGTCGAACGCGTAGCCCTTCTCGCCGGCCTGGCGCAGCAGGCTGCAGATGCGGGCGTGCGCGTACTGCACGTAGTAGACCGGGTTGTCGTTCGACTGCGAGCGGGCCAGGTCGATGTCGAAGGTGAGCTGCGAATCCGGCTTGCGCGCGACCAGGAACCAGCGGGTGGCGTCGCGGCCGGCCTCGTCGATCAGGTCGCGCAGCGTCAGGTAGGAGCCGGCGCGCTTGGACAGC
>DASWXO010000165.1:0-10511 GCA_036405455.1 Thermomonas sp.
GGCGGGCGAAGGCGAGGCGCCGGCCCGCAAGCGCCGCCGCCGCCGCGGTGGCCGTCCGGTCGAAGGTGCGCAGGCTGCGGCGCCGTCGCAGGCGCAAGGCCAGCCGTCCCGCCCCGCCGCGCCGAAGTACGTGCCGGCGAACAAGTCTGCCGCCGCCGCGAGCAGCGGCGAGAAGCCCTCGCTGCTCAGCCGCATCGGCCGCGGCCTGAAGTCGCTGGTGACGCGCGGCCCCAGCCGCCAGCACTGACGACGGCTGGCCGCCGGCGACGGCGCGGGCGATACTGCCCGCTCCGTCCCCGTCGGTGTTCGCATGTCGGTCCTGCGTTTCGACAACGTCAGCAAGCTCTACCCGGGCGGCCATGCCGCGCTGTCCGAGGTGAGTTTCGCCGTGGACGCGGGCGAGATGCTGTTCGTGACCGGGCATTCCGGCGCCGGCAAGAGCACCCTGCTCAAGCTGATCCAGCTCGCCGAGCGGCCCAGCCGCGGCGCGGTGCTGTTCGACGAGCGCAACCTGGCCAAGGTGCGCGGCGGCCGCATCGCGGCGCATCGGCGCAGCGTCGGTGTCGTTTACCAGAACCACCAGCTGCTGATGGACCGCAGCGTGGCCGACAACGTGGCGCTGCCGCTGGTGCTGCGCGGCATGAAGCGTAACGAGATCGGCAAGCGGGTGCGCTCGATCCTCGGCCGGGTTGGCCTCGAGCCGCGCGCCAATGCGCTGCCGACCCAGCTGTCGGCGGGCGAGCAGCAGCGCGTCGGCATCGCCCGTGCGGTGGTGGCCGAGCCGCCGCTGCTGATCGCCGACGAGCCCACCGGCAACCTGGACCCCACCCTGTCGTCGGAAATCATGGCGCTGTTCGCCTCCCTCCCCGAGCGCGGCACCAGCGTGCTGGTGGCCAGCCACGACCTGGACCTGGTCAGGCGCATGCGCAAGCGCGTGCTGGTGCTGGAACAGGGGCGGCTGACCGATGACATCGCCCCGGAGGACCTGGCCGATGCGTAAGCCGGGCGGCAACCAGCGGATCGATGATGTCCATGCCAGCCGCTTCGGTGCGTGGCTGGAGCACCACGGCTACAGCATCGTCGCCAGTCTCGGCCGGCTGCTGCGCAAGCCTTGGGCCAGCCTGCTGACCATCGGCGTCATGGCCATGGCCTTGGCACTGCCGCTGGGTCTGGGGGTCGCGCTGCAGAACGTGCAGCGCCTCGGCGGGCAGGTGCAGGCCGCGCGCGAGGTCACGGTGTTCCTGAAGCCCGGGGTGGATGCCGGGAAGGCGGGTGCGGTCGCGGATGTGCTGCGCGCCCGGCCCGATGTCGCGTCGGTGGAGCGGGTTTCGCCCGACCAGGCGCTGGCCCAGTTGCGGCAGCGCGAGGACCTGGCCGCCGCCATCGAGGCGCTGGGGCCGGACGCGGCGCGTGCCGCGCTGCCGGAGGCGCTGCGGGTGATCCCGCGCGACGACGAGCGCGCGCTGGTGGAGGCTATGCAGGCCATGCCCGAGGCCGACCGCGTGCAGTACGACGCCCGTTGGCGCGAGCGGTTGCAGGCCTGGCTGGGGTTCGGCGCCCGTGCGGTGCAGGTGTTGGCCGCGCTGTTGGGGCTGGGCGCGCTGCTGGTGGTCGGCAACACCGTGCGGCTCGACATCCAGTCGCGGCGCGAGGAGATCGGCGTGCTGCAGCTGCTGGGGGCCAGCGACGGATTCGTGCGCCGGCCGTTCCTTTACCTTGGCGCGTGGTACGGCCTGGCGGCCGGCGCGCTGGCGTTGGGCATCCTGACGGTGGCGTGGCTGGCCCTGCAGGCGCCGTTGGCGACCCTGGCCGCCCGCTACGGCAGCCCGTTCGTGTTGCTCGGACTTGATCCGCTGGCCGCGGCGGCCGTGCTGGCCGGCGCCGGCCTGCTGGGCTGGCTCGGGGCCGGCCTGGTGACCGGGCACTATCTGCGGCAGACCCGCCCGCGGGAGCATTGAGATGGCAGGCAAACAGGATCTTCGCCACGTCGTCAGCGACGCACCGCGGGTGATGGTGGTCGATGGCAGCAAGCTGGTGCGCAAGCTGGTGGGCGACACGCTGTTGAAGGAGCTGCCGGGCACGGAGGTGATCGGCTGTTCGAACATCGCCGAGGCCCGCAAGGCGCTGGAGGACGGCGCGGTCGACCTCGTCACCACCGCGCTGGTGCTGCCCGACGGCGATGGCCTGGCGCTGGCGCGCAGCGTGCGCGAGGCGTCGGGGCAGGCCTACGTGCCGGTCATCGTGATCTCCGGCAACGCGCAGGAAGCGCTGGAGACGCGCGCCTTTACCGAGGACATCACCGACTATTTCGACAAGTCGCTGGGCCAGACCGCGCTGGCCGCGTTCATTCGCGGCTACGTGCATCCGGCGCCGATCGAAGGCGCCCGCGTGCTGTACGTGGAAGACAGCCGGGTGGTGGCGGTGGCGACCAAGCGCATGCTGGAGCGCCACGGCATGCAGGTGCTGCACGTGATCAGCGCCGAGGAGGCGCTGGAGCACCTGCACAAGTTCTTCGGCCGCAAGGACGGCGATGTCGGTGCCGACCTGGTGCTGAGCGACGTCTACCTGAAGGGAGCGCTCAGCGGACGCGAACTGCTCAACCAGATCCGCGACGTGTTCCGCTACGGCAAGCGTCGCCTGCCGATGGTGATGATGACCGGCGACGACAATCGCGACAACCAGGCCGCGTTGCTGCGCGACGGCGCCAACGACCTGGTGCTGAAGCCGATCGAAGAGCGCCTGCTGGTCACCAAGGTGCTGTTCCAGCTGCGCCTGTCGAAGCTCGGCTGAAACGACGCCGGGGGCGTTCCGGCCCCCGGCATGGTTCCTCCTGCGCGTGGCCGGTGGCTTACGGCTGCCAGCCGTAGCTCAGCTTCACGAACACGCTGCGGGTGTTTCCGAACAGGTCGGGGTGGTCGTCGTCCATGAAGGCGCCGTACGACGCGCCGGCATACACCGCGGTGCGCGGATTGACCTTGTACGAGTAGACCAGCTGCGCCGCCCAGTCGCGCGCCTTTTGATTGACGGGATCGACGTACAGCGCCTGGTTGCGGGTCACCTCGCTGCCCTGCAGGGTCAGGCGCAGGCGCTGGCGCGGGTCGAACTGCCAGCTGCCGCCGGCGTTGAGCACCGTCGCGGTGAAGGCGGTGCCGCCGTCGCGGTGCATGCGCTGGCGCATCAAATCCCAGTCCAGCGCGATGCCGCGGCCGACGTTGGCGTTGCCCCACACTTCCAGCATCGTGCGGCGACCGGTGCGTTCGGCCGCCAGGTCGAGCAGCGTGCCGACCTGCAGGTAGGCGCCGAGCTGCAGGTTGCCGGTGGGACGGAAACTGCCGTTCACGTCGGCGTAGCGCTCGTCGTACAGGCGTCCCCGCCAGAAGCGCGTGCGGGTGAGGCCGTGCAGGCCCACGCCGCTCTGCTTCGGGCCCTGGGCGCTGAGCTTCGCCTCCAGCTCGCGCTCCAGCAGTTGCCCGTCGTAGCGATGGGTGATGTCGAAGTCGGCGTAGAAGTCGACGCGGTTGAACGCCTTGTCGTCGCGGTACCAGCTGTGGCCGCCGCCGAGCAGCGACTTGTCGTAGCCCACCTGGCCCATGAAGCCGAGGTCCGCGCGGAAGCCGGGGTCGATCGATTCGTGCCAGGTGTCGAAGTTCCAGTTGCGGTTGCTGAAGGCGTACTCGGCGCGCCAGGCGGTGCCCGACGGGGTGGCATCGGCGCCCAGCTCGTCGCCGTAGAGGTCCACGATGTCCTGCGGATACTCGGACTGGCTGCGCAGCACCTGCGCGGTGGCGGTGTGGCCGCCCTGCTGCCAGCGCGCGTCCACGCCGGCGACGCTGTTGGCGTAGTCGTCGCCGCGGCGGAAGGTGCCGATCGCGCCGACGCTGAAGTGGGTGTTGAGGTCGTAGCGGTAGCGACCCACCGCGACGTCCGCCTTCTGGTCCAGCTGTTCGAACCCGGAGCCCAGCACGCCGGGCACCAGCAGCAGGGTGGTCGCGTCGCGCGCCACGATCGCGCCGTAGGCGCCGCTGCCGGTGCGGCCGGTCACGCGCAGCCCGTAGTCCGGGTCGGCGATCTGGCGCGTGTAGAGCACGTCGAACTGGCTGGTGAAGTAGTCCGCGCCCTCGAGGAAGAACGGCCGCTTCTCCTGGTAGAACAGGGCGAAGCTGTTGTTGACGTCCAGCTGCAGCTGGTCGGTCTCCACCTGCGAGAAGTCCGGGTTCAGGGTGGCATTGAGCGTCATCGCCGGCGACGGCGCCCAGCTCACGTCCACGCCCGGCTCGATGCTGGTGTCGCCGCTGCGCCATGCGTCGCCGGCGGCGTCGCGGGTCTGGGTCTGGCCCACCGTCAGCGTGGGTACGACTTCGAGGTTGCGGCCCTGGCGCGCGCCGGCCAGGCCCTCGTACTTGCCCCATTCGCACTGGAAGCAGTTGGACTCGCGCGGCACGCGGTGGCTGGCCAGCTGGTGGCGCTTGTCGCGCGGCCAGCTGCGGAACAGTGAGATGCCCCAGCGCTGGTCGCCACCGGCGGACGGGAAGCGCAGGGTGGAGAACGGGATGCGGATCTCCACGTCGTAACCTTCCGGGGTGATCTGGCCGGCGCTGGTCCACAGGCCGTCCCAGCTCGGGTCCTCCTGGTTGTTGCTGTTGGTCTCGTCGCGGATCAAATCGGCCTGCACCCCCAGCGGATTCACGATCAGTTCGTAGCCGCGGCGGTGGTCGTTGAAGGTGTCGAGGAACACGCCCACCCAGTCGTCATTGAAGGCGGCGTCGCGATCGCGCAGGTGGGCGCGGATCCGCGACGGATTGGGATCGGTCGCGCGGAAGGCCAGGTACAGCGCGTCGGCGGTGTAGCCGATGCGCACGGTGGTCTTCACCGGCGCCGGGGTGTTGTCGCCGGGCTGGATGTCGTAGGCGATCTCCTGCACCAGCGCGCCCTGCCAGGCGGCATCGTCCAGCTTGCCGTCGATGGCGATCTCGCCCTGCAGCTGCGGGATGCGGCCGCCGGGAACGTAGGTCGAGCCGTGCGGTGCCGGCGCGTCGTCGCGGGCGTGGGCGAAGGGGGCGCAAAGCAGCAGGGCAGCGGCAAGGGCATGCAGTTTCAAGCGGTGGCTCCGGGAAATGACGTGCGTTGTCGGGTGGGATGCCGCGGCGGGCGCAGGGGTTGGCATGACTGATGGCAGGGGCTGTCGGTCGCATCGTGCAGGCCCAGTCTCGATGCGCATCCGCGCACGCGGCAGGGGGCATGCGACGGAGGACGGCCCACGGCGATAAACTCGGGTTTTCCGCCACCGGATCGTCTCCATGCGCCAATTGCTTCTTTCCGTCTCCATCGCCGCCGCGCTGGGCGTGGCGGTCACCGGTTGCCAGGGCAACCAGGCCCCCACGACCGCCGCCGCCGCGCCGGCCGCGTCGACCGCCGCCGCCGAGAAGATCGTGGACGAACATTCCTTCGCGCAGCCCGACAAGGTCCGCACCACCGACCTGGCGCTGGACCTGGCCGTCGACTTCGACAAGAAGACCATCAGCGGCACCGCGACCTACACCCTGGACTGGGTGGACAAGGCCGCGACCCAGCTGGTGCTGGACACCCGCGACCTGACCATCGCCAAGGCCGAGGGCCTGGGGGCCGACGGCCAGTGGAGCCCGCTGACCTTCGCCCTGTCCGACAAGGACAAGGTGCTGGGCAGCGCCTTGACCATCGAAGCGCCGACCCGCCCCGCCAAGGTGCGCGTCACCTACACGACGTCGCCGGACGCCTCCGGCCTGCAGTGGCTGGCGCCGTCGATGACCGAGGGTGGCAAGCAGCCCTTCATGTTCAGCCAGTCGCAGCAGATCCACGCGCGTTCGTGGGTGCCCCTGCAGGACACGCCGCAGATCCGCTTCACCTACTCGGCCCACGTCACCGCGCCGGCCGACGCGATGGTGCTGATGAGCGCGGACAACGACCCGAAGGCGCCGCGTGACGGCGATTACACCTTCAAGATGCCGCAGAAGATCCCGTCCTACCTGCTGGCCATCGCCGCGGGCGACCTGGTGTTCAAGCCGATCTCCGGGCGCAGCGGCGTGTGGGCCGAGCCGTCGATGGTGGACAAGGCCACCGCCGAGTTCGAGGACACCGAAAAGATGATCGGTGCCGCCGAAGGCCTGTACGGCCCGTACCGGTGGGGCCGTTACGACCTGCTGGTGCTGCCGCCGTCGTTCCCCTACGGCGGCATGGAGAACCCGCGCCTGACCTTCGCCACGCCCACCGTGATCGTCGGCGACAAGTCGCTTGTTTCGCTGGTCGCGCACGAGCTGGCACACAGCTGGTCCGGCAACCTGGTCACCTTCGCCACCGACAAGGACGCCTGGCTCAACGAGGGCACCACGACCTACGTGCAGAGCCGTATCACCGAGGCCCTGTACGGCAGGGACATGGCCGACATGGAAGAGGTGATCGACCGCGACGAGCTGAAGAACGAGTTCAAGACCCTCGACCCGAAGCTGCAGCGGCTGTCGCTGAAGCCCGGCACACTGGCCGATCCGGACGACCAGTCCAGCGCCACCGTCTACACCAAGGGCGCATGGTTCCTCCAGTTCCTCGAGAAGCGTTTCGGTCGCGCCGTGTTCGATCCGTGGCTCAAGGGGTACTTCGACCACTTCGCGTTCCAGAGCATCACCACCCAGCAGTTCCGCGCGTACCTGAAGGCCAACCTGATCGACAAGCATCCGAACGTGGTGACGATGCAGGAAGTCGACCAGTGGCTGTACGAGCCGGGCATCCCGGGCAACGCGCCGCAGGTGGAGTCGGGCAAATTCAGCACGGTGAACGCCGCGCGCATCGCCTGGCAGGGCAGCGGCCAGCTGCCGGACAAGAGCATCACCGGCGCGTGGAGCACGCAGGAATGGGTGCACTTCATCGAGGGCATGCCGGAGACGTTGAAGGCCGAACAGCTGGCGCAGCTGGACGCCGCCTACCACTTCACCGGCACGCCGAACGGCGAGATCGCCATGCGCTGGTATCCGCTGGCCGAGCGCAGCGGCTACGCCGCCGCCCGCGAGGAGATGGGCAAGTTCCTGGAACGCGTCGGCCGTCGCAAGCTGATCCTGCCGATCTACAAGGCGCTGGTGGCGACCCCGGACGGCCTGGCGTTCGCCGAGCAGGTGTTCGCCAAGGCCAAGCCGGCCACCCACCCGATCACCGCCGGCTCGGTCGAGGCGATCCTCGCCGCGGCCAAGGCGTCGCCGGCGAAGTAAGCGAGGTGGCCGCCGTGGCGGCGATGCGTCCGGGGGCGGGCCGATGCTGAGCATCGGCCTGGTCGCCGTGGCGGTCCTGCTGGTGGCGGCGCTGGGGGCCGCCTGGGTCCAGCGCCGCGACCCGCTGTGGCTGGTGCGCCTGGAGTTCGCGCGGCAGCGCCGCGCGGCCGGCCTGCGGCGCAGCACCGTGGAGGCGGCGGGCCATCGCTGGGTCTATGCCCACCGCGACGGTCCGGCCGGGGCCCCGCTGGTGGTCATGCTGCACGGCTTCACCGGCAGCAAGGAAAACTGGTACCCGCTGGTGCGGGCGCTGGGCGACCGCTACGCGCTGCTGGTTCCGGACCTGCCCGGCTGGGGCGAGAGCGAGCGACGCGCGGATGCCACCTACGGGTTCGTCGAGCAGGCGGCGCGCGTCGCCGAATTCCTGCACGCCCTCGTCCCCGGTCGGCCCGTCGTGCTGCTGGGGCATTCGATGGGGGGCGGCATCGCCGCGCTGGTCGCCGCCCGCACGCCGGCGCAGGTGGGGGCGGTGGGCCTGCTGAATGCCGCCGGGGTGCGCTTCCAGGACAACGCCTTCGGGCTGGGCGTACTGGCCGGCGGCAATCCGTTCGCGGTGGACGATGCCGCCTCGCTGCGCCGCTACGTCGATGCCGTCTTCTTCGATGCCCGCGCCAAGCCGTGGATCCCGTGGCCGGCGGCGGCCGGGTTGATCGCCCAGCGGCGCCGCGACGCCGCCTTCGAGCAGGCGGTGCTGGACCACATCGGCCGCGGGGACGACAGCCTGCGCCCGGGCGAGGAGGCCGCGCGCATCCGCCAGCCCGCCTTGCTGCTGTGGTGCCGCCAGGACGCGGTGATCGACCCCAGCGCGCTGGACCTGTACGCGGCGCGCATCCCGCACGCGCGCAAGGTATTGTTGGATGGCTGCGGCCACATGTCGCTGGCGGAACGCCCGCACGCGGTGGCCGGGGCCGTGGTGGACTGGATCGAGGCGTCCCGCCGGGGACGCGACCTGCCCGTGGGAGCACGCGAATGAAACCGCTGTCGATGGCCCTGGCCCTGTGCCTGTTGTTGCCTGCCTGCACGGGCGAAGACCCGGAGGCTGCCGCGCGTGCCGCCGCGGCGCAGGCCGCCGCGAAGGAGCAGGCCGCCGCCGCGATGGAGCAGCAGTTCGAGGCCGCCGTCGCGGCGCGCAACTGGCGGCTGGCGAAGGGCTACGGCGAGGTCCTGCAGATGGACCATCCCACCAGCGCCGCCGCCGCGCGGGTCAGGCCGCGGCTGGACGAGGTGCGCGCCAAGGCCGAGGACGAGGTGCAGCAGCAGCGGCTGGCCGCGCTGTGGACCTACGGCGACGAACCCGTCGGCAAGGACGGCCACCAGCTGTCGGCGTCGATCTACTCGCAGGAGCCGGTGGACACCGACGGCGGCGGCGCGCACCCGGTGCGGCTGATCTTCCGCGACCATCCCGACTGGGGCCGCAGCGCCTACCTGGTGCTGGAGGCCGGCGACTTCGACTGCTACGCGGGCTGCAAGCTGAAAGTGGTGCTGGACGGCAAGACGCACGTCCTGCCGGGTTCGCGGCCGAAGACGGACGAGGCCATCGCCATGTTCATCGACGACCGCAAGGCGCTCTGGACGTTGGCCAAGTCCGGCCAGCGGCTGTCCATCGAGTTCCCCACCAAGGCCGTGGGCCGCAAGACCGCCGACTTCGAGGTCGGCGGGCTGGTGCCGACGCGGCTGCCCGGCTGGAACTGAGCGGCGCGGGCGCTCAGCCCAGCGCGTAGCCGAACTGCTGGCGGAACTGCTCGGAGAACTCGTCGTAGTCGAAGCGCTGGTTCTGGGTGCCCGGGTGCTCGACCTTGAGCGCGCCCATCAGGTTGCCCATGCGGCCGATGGTCATCCAGTCGTAGCCCTTCTCGATACCGAAGATCAGGCCGGCGCGGAAGGCGTCGCCGCAGCCGGTCGGATCGGTCACCCGGCGCTCGTGCGCCGGCGGGATGCGGTGGGTGGTGCCGTCGGCGTGGATCTCCGCGCCCTTGGGGCCGCGGGTGGTGATGTAGGCCTTCACCTTGCCGGCGATCTGCGACTCGCTCCAGCCGGTGCGTTCCTGCAGCAGGTTCGACTCGTAGTCGTTCACGCAGACGTAGTCGGCCTGTTCGATGAAGTGGCGCAACTCCTCGCCGTTGAACAGCGGCATGGCCTGGCCGGGGTCGAAGATGAACGGGATGCCGGCCTCGGCGAATTCCTTCGCGTTCTGCAGCATGCCCTCGTAGCCGTCGGGACTGACGATGCCGATGGTGACGCCCGGCACGTCCTTCACGTGGTTTTCGTAGCTGCGCATCATCGCGCCCGGGTGGAACGCGGTGATCTGGTTGTTGTCGTGGTCGGTGGTGATGAACGCCTGCGGGGTGAACAGCTCGTCGATCACCTTCACGTGGGCCAGGGTGATGCCCTGCTCGTCGAACCACTCGCGGTAGGGGCCGAAGTCGGCGCCCACGGTGGCCATCGGGATCGGATCGCCGCCCAGCAGCTTGAGGTTGTAGGCGATGTTGCCCGCGCAGCCGCCGAACTCGCGGCGCATCCGCGGGACCAGGAAGGACACATTCAGGATGTGGACCTTGTCCGGCAGGATGTGGTTCTTGAACTGGTCGGGGAACACCATGATGGTGTCGTAGGCCAGGGAACCGCAGATCAGGGCAGCCATCGAAAGCCTCGGGCAAGGGTCGGACGCAAGGCCGCCCATGATACCTGCCAGCCCCGGCCCGCGGCATCGCCTGCCTGCGCCCCGCCACGGCATTCCTTGCCGGCGGCGGGGGGCGTTGCTAGGCTAACCGCCCCCGGCGGTGCAGGCCGCTCGCGGTGCCCGTCTTCCTTCCGCGTTCCCCCGCGCGGCGATTCCCCCTTCCGGCAGCCCTCCGCATGTTCAAGTTCCTCGGCCGCTACTTCTCCAGCGACCTTTCCATCGACCTCGGCACCGCCAACACCCTGATCTACGTGCGCGGCCAGGGCATCGTCCTCAACGAACCTTCGGTGGTGGCGGTGCGCCAGGACCGCGGCGGCGGCGCCCGCGCGGTGGCGGCGGTCGGCAGCGAGGCCAAGCAGATGCTGGGCCGCACCCCCGGCCACATGACCACGGTCCGTCCGATGAAGGATGGCGTGATCGCCGACTTCACCTACACCGAGGAAATGCTCAAGCACTTCATCCGCAAGGTGCACAAGAGCCGCTTCCTGCGCCCCAGCCCGCGCGTGCTGGTGTGCGTGCCGGCCGGCAGCACCCAGGTG
>DASWXO010000166.1:0-3922 GCA_036405455.1 Thermomonas sp.
CTTCGCGGTGCACTGGATCCGCGCCGAGATGCACGAGTTCATCATCAAGAACTGGCGCATCGTGAAGGTGGCCACCACCAAGGCGCAGCGCAAGCTGTTCTTCAACCTGCGCAAGAGCAAGACCCGCCTGGGCTGGCTCAATGCGGAGGAAGTGCGCGCGGTGGCGGCGGACCTCAACGTGTCCGAGCGCGAAGTGCTGGAGATGGAATCGCGGCTGTCCGGCCGCGACATCGGCTTCGACGCGCCCGACGACGCCGACGACGACCACGCCCCGCCGGCGCCGGTCAGCTACCTGGTCGCCAACGATGGCGACCCGGCCGCTGCGTACGAATCCGCCGACAGCGAAGCCGACCAGCTCGACGTGCTGCGCGAGGGCATGGCGAAACTGGATGCGCGCTCGCGCGACATCATCAAGCGCCGCTGGCTGGACGCCGACAGCAAGGTGACCCTGCAGGAACTGGCGGACGAATACGGCGTCTCCGCCGAGCGCATCCGCCAGATCGAGGCGAACGCGCTGAAGAAGATGAAGGCACTGTTCGCGGCGTAAGCCACCGCACCCGCGTCCATCCCGAACGGCCCGGCACAGCCCGGGCCGTTTGCGTTCCTGCGCCCCGTCGCAAGAACCGGGAGGCGGTGCGGCCCGATCGACGCGATCCTGTGGGCCCCGCTGTACAGGATGCCCCCATGGATTACGTCGTTTCCGGCCTGCCGCTGGCCGCCTTCCAACCCCTGTTCGGCCTCGACGATGCCGCACTGCGCGCGCACGGCGCCGTCCGCGTGCGCGCGGACGCGACGCCGGGTTTCCCCTGCCGCATCACCCTCGAGGACGCAGCGCCGGGGGAATCGCTGCTGCTGTTGCACTGGACGCACCAGCCGGCCGGGACGCCCTACCGCAGCGGCGGTCCGATCTTCGTGCGCGAGGCCGCGCTGGCCACGGCGCGGCTGCGCAACGTCGTGCCACCCCAGCAGCGGGACCGCCTGCTGTCGGTGCGCGGCTACGACGGCGACGGCTGGATGCACGATGCGGACGTGGTGGAGGGCACGCGGCTGGAGGCCACGATCGAACGGCTGTTCGCCGATCCGCGGATCGCCTACCTGCACGCGCACAACGCGCGCCGCGGCTGCTACGCCTGCCGGATCGACCGCGGCTGATCCGCCGCCTCAGCCGGCGTCGCGCGGACGCGCCACCGGCAGTTGCCAGCCGTGGCGCAGCGCCATCCAGCGCAGGCCGAAGCAGGCCAGCGCGCCCGCCAGCATCGCCGGCGGTTGCGGCCACCCCAGCGCCGCAGCCAGCGCGACTACGCCGCCGCCCACCAGCGCGGCGATCGCGTACAGCTCCGCCTGCAGCACCACCGGCACGCGCGCCACCAGCAGGTCGCGGGCGATGCCGCCGCCGATGCCGCTGACCATGCCCAGCAGGGTGGCCGCGAACGGCGACAGCCCGAACGCCAGCGCCTTGCCGGTGCCCAGCACCGCGAACAAGGCGAGGCCCGCGGCGTCGAACAGCTGCACCGGGTTGCGCAGCCGCTCGATCACGCCGTGCCAGCGGAAGGTGACCAGCCCGGCCGCCATCGCCACCACCAGGTAGCGCCAGTCGGCCAGCGAGGCGGGAGGATGGGCGCCGATCAGCACGTCGCGGACGATGCCGCCGGACACCGCGGCGGCGCAGGACAGCACCAGCACGCCGAACAGGTCCAGCCGCTGGCGCACCGCCAGGGTGCCGCCGCTGAGGGCGAAGACGAAGGTGCCGACCAGGTCGAAGGCGAGCAGCAGCGTGGGCATCGGGACGCCTGTGGCGGGACGGTGACGCGCAGCTTACCCGCCGCGCGCCCGATGCCGGGCCTCAGCCCAGCCGCGGCGCCAGCAGCGCCTCCAGCGCGCGCTGGTCGACGGCGAACTTGCGGATGCCCTCGGCCAACTTCTCGCTGGCCATGGCGTCGTCGTTGTGCTGCCAGCGGAAGCCGGCCTCGTCGAGCGCCGCGCCCGCCTCGGCGCGCTGGCCGCCGTCCACCAGCGCCGGCGTGACGGTGCCGTCCGCGCGTGCCAGCGCGTCCAGCAGCTCCGGCGCAATGGTCAGCCGGTCGCAGCCGGCCAGTGCCAGCACCTGCCCGGTGTTGCGGAAGCTGGCACCCATCACCACGGTGCCGTAGCCGTGCCGCTTGTAGTGGTGCCAGATGCGCGCCACCGACTGCACGCCGGGGTCGTCCTGCGGCGCGGCCGGCGGCGCCATGCCGTGGGCGAGGTGCCAGTCGAGGATGCGACCGACGAACGGCGAGATCAGGAACACGCCGGCCTCGGCGCAGGCCACCGCCTGCGCGAACGAGAACAGCAGGGTGAGGTTGCAGTGGATGCCCTCGCGCTCCAGCCGCTCGGCCGCGCGGATGCCCTCCCACGTGGCCGCGATCTTGATCAGCAGGCGGTCGGTGCCGATGCCGGCATCCGCGTACAGCTGCACCAGGCGGCGGGCCTTGGCGACGGTGGCCTCGGTGTCGAAGCTCAGCCGCGCATCGACCTCGGTGGAGACACGGCCGGGAACCAGCTTCACGATCTCGCCACCGATCGCCACCGCCAGGCGGTCGCAGGCATCGCCCACCGGATCGTCGCCACTTGCCGCCGCCACCGCGGCGTCCAGGTGGGCGGCATAGGCCGGCAGCGTGGCCGCCTTCAGCAGCAGCGACGGGTTGGTGGTGGCGTCCATCGGCGCGAAGCGCGCGATGGCCTCGATGTCGCCGGTGTCGGCGACCACGGCGGAGTGCTGGCGAAGCTGGTCGAGCTGGGACGTCACGAAGCGGGCCCGTGCAAGGGTGGGCCGGGCATTGTCGCCGAAGCCGCGCGTCAGTACAGATCCACCGGATCCACGTCCAGCGACCAGCGCACGCGGCGCGCCTCGGGTGCGGCGTGCAGCGCTGGCACCACCGCGTCCAGCGCGGCGTGCAGCGCGCGGCGGTCGGGCGCGGACACCACCAGCTGGGCGCGCACGTAGCCGGCGCGGCGCGGCATCGGCGCGAGCAGCGGGCCGGACGCCTCCACCGCGAAGGCGTCCAGCGTGGCCTTCGCCGCCTGCAGGAACTGCATCGGCGGCTCGGCATGCCTGGCCTCCGCGCGCAGCAGCGCCAGGTGCGCGAACGGCGGGAAGCCGGCCGCCTCGCGCAGCGCCAATTCGCCGTCCACGAACGCGTGGTAGCCGCCGGCCACCAGCGTCTGCAGCAGCGGATGGTCGGGATGGTGGGTCTGCAGCAGCACCGTCCCCGCGCGCTCCGCGCGGCCGGCGCGGCCGGCCACCTGCACCAGCAGCTGGGCGAGCTTCTCGCCGCTGCGGAAATCCGCGGAGAACAGGCCCTCGTCGATGCCGACCACCACCACCAGGGTGAGGTTCGGCAGGTCGTGGCCCTTGGCCAGCATCTGCGTGCCGATCAGGATGCCGCGACGCGTGCCGAGGTCGTCGAAATGCTTCTGCAGGGCATCGCGATGGCCGGTGCTGCCGCGGTCGATGCGCAGCACGGGCACCTCGGAAAAACGGGCCTGCAGTTCGGCCTCGATCCGCTCGGTGCCATTGCCCTGCGGCTGCAAGGCCAGGCTGGCGCAATCCGGGCAGGCGGGCGGAGACGGCTTGCGGTGGCCGCAGTGGTGGCATTGCAGGCGCTTGCCGTGCGCGTGCACGGTCATCGGCGTGGGGCGGTCCTCGGTGCTGCAGCGCGGGCAGTGCGCGCTCCAGCCGCAGTCGTGGCAGAGCAGTACCGGCGCGTAGCCGCGGCGGTTGCGGAACACCAGCACCTGGCCGCCGGCGTCCACCGCCGCGCGCACCGCGGCCAGCGCCTCGTCCGACAGGCCGGCCTGCAGCGGCCGCTTGCGCACGTCCAGCACCCGCACCTGCGGCGGCCGCGCGTCGCCTGCCCGCTGGCGCAGGCGCAGCAGCGCGTAG
>DASWXO010000167.1:0-30375 GCA_036405455.1 Thermomonas sp.
GGGGCGGTCGCCATCGGCGGGCGCGGCGCCGGCAGCGGCGACGGGCGCTGGACCACGGCGGGCGCCGGGGTCTGCGGGGCCTGCACGTCCGGCGGCAAGACGGCGCCGGCGGTGTTGGGCGCATCCACCAACGCGGAGTACTCGCGCACCAGTCGGCCGGCACCCCAGTCCACTTCGATCAGGAAGTTCAGCTCGGCCTGCTCGACCGGCCGCAGCGTCGTCACCCGGATCACCGGGCGGCCCTTGCTGTCGCTGCCAAGGCTGAACTGCAGGTCGGACGCGATGCCGGTGGGCGGCGCCAGGCCGACCCGGCGGAAGGTGTCCGGCGAGGCCAGCCGCGCGCGCAGCGCGGCCAGCTCGCCCGGCGTCGTGGAGACGATGGGGATTTCCGCCAGCAGCGGCTGGTTGCGCTTGCTCTTGACCTGGATCTGGCCCAGGCCCAGCGCCCACGCATTCCCCGCCGCCAGCAGCAGCGCCGCTGCCACCGCCGTTCGCAATGTCCTGATCACGTGTGCTCCATCCCCCGCCTAGGCGCCGTGACTCTAGCCGTGCACGGCCTTCGGCGGCAACCCTTCGGCCACCAGCAGCTCGGCGATCTGCACCGCGTTGAGCGCCGCGCCCTTGCGGATGTTGTCGGCCACCACCCACAGGTTGAGGCCGCGCGGGTGCGACAGGTCCTCGCGGATGCGGCCCACGAACACCGGGTCCTTGCCCGAGGCGTGGGTCACCGGCGTCGGGTAGCCGCCGGGCTGGCGTTCGTCCACGACCTCCACGCCCGGGGCGTCCTCCAGCAGCGCGCGCGCCGCCTCGGCGGTGACCTTCTGCTTCGTCTCGACGTTCACCGCTTCGGAGTGCCCGAAGAACACCGGCACGCGCACCGCGGTGGGGTTCACCTGGATGGACGCGTCGCCCAGGATCTTCTGCGTCTCCCACACCAGCTTCATCTCTTCCTTGGTGTAGCCGTTGGGCTGGAACTCGTCGATGTGCGGGATCAGGTTGAACGCGATCTGCACCGGGAACTTCGCCGGCTCCGGGTCCTGGAAGCTGAGCAGCGCCGCGGTCTGGCGCCCCAGCTCCTCCATCGCGCTGCGGCCGCCGCCGGAGACGGACTGGTAGGTGGCCACGTTGATGCGCTCGATGCCGTACGCCTTGTGGATCGGCGCCAGCACCGGCATCAGCTGCATGGTGGAACAGTTGGGGTTGGCGATGATGCCGCGCGGGCGGTGGCGCACCTGCTCCGGGTTCACCTCGCTGACCACCAGCGGCACGTCGTCGTCGTAGCGGAAGGTGGAGGAGTTGTCGATCACCACCGCGCCGGCGGCCGCGAATTTCGGCGCGTACTCCTTGGAGATGGCGCCGCCCGCGGAGAACAGCGCGATATCGATGGCCGACGGGTCGAACGTGGCCAGGTCCTGCACCACCAGCTCGTCGTCGCCGAACGCGACCTTGGTACCGGCCGAACGCTCGCTGGCCAGCGCCACCACGTCGCTGGCCGGGAACTCGCGCTCCGCCAGGATCGACAGCATCACCTCGCCCACCGCGCCGGTCGCGCCGACCACGGCCACCTTGTACTGCTTGCTCATGTCTTGTGTCTCTGCGTGCGTGCAGGCGGGCGAGCGGCGCCGTCGGGCGACGGTGCGCGGACACGGCCGCGCCTGCGGGAAGGGGAAACGATACGACAGGGATGCGGCGCGACGCTGCCCACGGGGCTGCTGGCGGCGCGCCGCTAGCGTTTCGGCGCCGCGGCCGGGACGCGCGGCGACACCGCGCCCACGTCGCCACACTGGGCACGGTGGCGCAGCGCCTGGTCCATCAGCACCAGCGCCAGCATCGCCTCGCAGATCGGCGGCGCGCGCAGGCCCACGCAAGGGTCGTGGCGGCCGGTGGTGACGATGTCCACCACGTGGCCCTCCACGTCCAGGCCCTGCACCGGCAGGCGCAGGCTGGAGGTGGGCTTGAACGCCACCGACACGGCAATCTGCTGCCCGGTGGAAATGCCGCCGAGGATGCCGCCGGCGTGGTTGGACAGGAAGCCGTCCGGCGTCATGACGTCGCGGTGCTCGCTGCCCTTCTGCGCGACCGCCGCGAAGCCGTCACCGATCTCCACGCCCTTGACCGCGTTGATGGACAGCATCGCCGCGGCCAGCTCGCCATCCAGCTTGCCGTAGATCGGCTCGCCCCAGCCGGGCGGCACGCCGTCGGCCACGGCCAGCACGCGCGCGCCGACCGAATCGCCGGACTTGCGCAGCGCGTCCATGGCGGTTTCCAGCGCCGGCACCTGCGCCGCGCAGGGCCAGAAGAACGGATTGGTTTCGACGTCGCCCCAGTCGAACGACTGCGGGACCACCTCACCGATCTGCGCCACGCAGGCGCGCACGGTCACGCCGCGCTGGGCCAGCCACTTCTTGGCGATCACCGCCGCGGCCACCCGCATGGTGGTCTCGCGCGCGCTGCTGCGCCCGCCGCCGCGCGGATCGCGGAGGCCGTATTTCTGCCAGTAGGTGTAGTCCGCGTGGCCGGGGCGGAACTGCGCGGCGATGGCGCCGTAGTCCTTGCTGCGCGCATCGGTGTTGCGGATCAGCAGCGCGATGGGCGTGCCGGTGGTGACGCCTTCGTACACGCCCGACAGGATCTCCACCTCGTCCGCCTCGCGCCGCTGCGACACGTGGCGCGAGTTGCCGGTGGCCCGCCGCTTCAGGTCGGCCGCGAAGTCCTCGGGCGCCACCGGGATGCCCGGCGGGCAGCCGTCAACGACGCAGCCGATGGCCGGCCCGTGCGATTCGCCAAACGTGGTGACGCGCAGCAGGTGGCCGAAGGTGTTCATGGGCGCGGGCGCGGCTCAGAACAACCCGGCCGGCGGCGCGCCCGTCTCGCGGGCGGCAGCCAGCGCGGTGATGCGGGCGTTGTGCTCGATCAGGTCGGCGCACTCGGCCACGAAGATGCCCATCTGGCCCACCTTGAACTCCACCCACGCCAGCGGCAGCTCCGGCAGCAGCTGCACCAGCGCGCGCTCGGCTTCGCCGACTTCGCAGACCAGCAGGCCGTCCTCGGTGAGGTGCAGCGGGGCGTCGCGCAGGATGCGCAGGCACAGGTCCAGGCCGTCGTCGCCGGCGCGCAGGCCCAGCTCGGGCTCGTGCGCGTACTCGCGCGGCAGCGCGTCGGTTTCGTCGTTGGTGACGTACGGCGGATTGGTGACGATCAGGTCGTAACGCTCGCCCTGCAGGCCGCTGAACAGGTCGGACTTCAGGAAGCGCACGTTCTCCACGTGCAGGCGCTTTTCGTTCTCGCGCGACAGCGCCAGCGCGTCGTCGCTGATGTCCACGCCGTCCACGTGCCAGTCCGGGTTGTAGTGCGCCATGGCAATCGCAATGCAGCCGGAGCCGGTGCACAGGTCCAGGGCGCGGCGCACCTCGCGGTCGCCCAGCCAGGGCTGGAAGCCGGATTCGATCATCTCCGCGATGGGCGAACGCGGCACCAGCGCGCGGCTGTCCGACTTGAAGCTGAGCCCCGCGAACCACGCCTCGCCGGTGAGGTAGCAGGCCGGGATGCGCTCCTCGATGCGGCGCAGGAACAGCGCCAGCACGTCTTCCTTCTCCGCCTCGGTGACGCGGGCGTTGCCGTACACCGGCGACAGGTCGTGCGGCAGGTGCAGGGCATGCAGGGTGAGCTGGGTCGCCTCGTCCAGCGCGTTGTCGAAGCTGTGGCCGAAGGTCAGGCCCGCCGCGTTGAACCGGCTGGCGCCGTAGCGGATCAGGTCGATGATGGTCTGCAATTCCTGGGACATGGGCGACAACACGCGGGCACGGCCGGGAAGTATAGCGGCGGCGCCCCGGTATCATGGCGGGCCACCCCTGCGCCCGATGCCCATGTCCAAGCGTCTAGTCCTCGTCGTGTTGATCGCCGCCCTGGCCGCCGGGCTGGGCCTGTGGGCCTCGCAGCAGCTGCACGGCCCGGCCGCGCCGGCCGCCTTCGCGGCGCCCGCGCTGCCCGCCACCCGCGCCGTGACCCTGCTGCCCACCCCGCGCGTGCTGCCGGCGTTCGCCCTGCAGCAGGCCGACGGCACCGCGCTGACGCCGGACACGCTGAAGGGCCACTGGACCGTGGTGTTCCTGGGCTTCACCCACTGCCCGGACGTCTGCCCCACCACCCTGGCGGAACTGGCCGGCGCCCAGAAGCAGTGGGCCGCCCTGCCCGCCGCCACCCGCCCGCGCGTGCTGTTCGTCTCCGCCGACCCCGAGCGCGACACCCCGCAGCTGGTCGCCCAGTACGCCCACGCCTTCCACCCCGACACCCTGGCCGCCACCGCGCCGGTGCCACAGCTGGAGGCCTTCGCCCGCTCGCTGTCGCTGGTCTTCATGAAGGTGCCCGGCCCCAGCGGCGACGCGGCCGACTACAGCATCGACCACAGCGCCGCGCTGGTGCTGCTGGACCCGCAGGCCCGCATGGCGGGCGTGGCGCAGCCCCCGTTCGACGTGAAGGGCATCGCCGCCGACCTTGAAACGCTGACCCAGGCCGCCCGATGAGCCCCGTCACCGCCCTCACCTACGTGCTGCCGCACCGCCTGCTGTCCTCGCTGGCGCGGCGGCTGGCCTATTCCACGAACCGCGCGGTCAAGCAGTGGCTGATCGACACCGTGACCCGCAGGTTCGGCGTGGACCTGGGCGAAGCCGCGGAGCCCGACCCCACCGCCTACCCCAGCTTCAACGCCTTCTTCACCCGCGCGCTGAAGCCCGGCGCACGCACGCCCGATGTCGACCCGCGCGCCCTGCTGATGCCGGCCGACGGCCACATCAGCCAGTGCGGGCCGATCGTGGACGGCCGCATCTTCCAGGCCAAGGGCCAGGGCTTCACCGCCGCCGAACTGCTGGGCAGCGAGGCCGATGCCGCCCCGTTCCGCGACGGCAGCTTCGCCACCGTGTACCTGTCGCCGCGTGACTACCACCGCGTGCACATGCCGTGGACCGGCACCCTGCGCGAAACCGTGCACGTGCCCGGCCGCCTGTTCTCGGTGGGCACCGACGCCGTGGCCAGCGTGCCGCGCCTGTTCGCCCGCAACGAGCGCCTGGTCTGCCACTTCGACACCGACTTCGGCCCCATGGTGCAGGTGATGGTGGGCGCGCTGCTGGTCTCCGGCGTGGAAACCGTGTGGGGCGGCGTGGAAATCCCCGCCTACGGCGACGCCATCACCCGCAAGGACTACCGCGGCCGCGGCATCACCCTGGAACGCTTCGCCGAAATGGCCCGCTTCAACTACGGCAGCACCGTCATCGTGCTGCTGCCCAAGGGCGCGGCCACGCTGGATCCGGCGCTGCGCGCCGAATCCCCGGTGCGGCTGGGGGAACGGCTGGCGCTGCGGGAGTGACGACGCCGCTTGACCGATTGGAACCCGGATACGACAAGGCCCGCAGCGATGCGGGCCTTGTGCGTTGTGGGGAACCAACGCTCAGGACGTGAGCCTGATCCCGTTGCCTCGTCACGCCACCGCGCTGCGCCACGCGGCGCACTGCACCACCACCCGGTACCCGTCTGCATCCTCGAAGGTCCGGCCGTCGCGGTCCCAGTAGGGGTTGAGGGATGCCACCGGCTGGAACCCGGCGGCGACCATGGCCTCGCAGCGGCGTCCCCAGTCCGCCCGATCCGGCACGTAGAAGACCAGCAAATCCTCCGGCGTCGGTGTGGGTGCAACCGGATGCGTACGGCAATAGGTGAACTCGAAATGGTAGGCCCCGCCCGGCTCGCCCAGCATGACGCCATCGAATCCCGCGTGGTCCTGGAAATGCCCCAGGCGCTGGAAGCCCAACCCCTGCCGATACATCGTCTCGGTGCGGGCCAAGTCCGTCACCGGACGGGCGACCCGGAAGTGCGTCAACATGCCATCGCTCCTTGTGGTCCCTGGCCGCAGCCGCGCTGCGGCCCGGCGCAACCCTGCAAGCCGGTCACGCCCCGGCCCCAGCGCCCTGCCGCACCCAATACACAACCGCCCCCAGCACCGCGACCCCCACCAGCACCAGCCAGCCGAAGCGCAAGTGGAACGGGATGGGGCTGCGGTCCAGGCTGCGTTCGGTCAGCCGGGTGTCCAGCAGCCAGCCGTGCTGGCATTGGGTGCAGGCCAGCTGGTAACGCTTGCCATAGACGAAGCCGAACAGCAGGTCGAACTGGCCGAACTTGTAGCGCAGCTGCGGCTGGAAAGCGGTGACCTGCTCGCAGCGCGGGCAGTCCCGGTCTTCCGTGGGCCCGATGGGCACCACCCGCTCGCCCTGGCCGACGTACACCATCATGCGGCGGGCCTCCGCCTGGCCTGCGCCAGCAACAACCCGCCCCAGCTGCCCAGCACCGACAGCAGCACGAAGCCGGTCAGCACCAGCCACGCCACGCTGCGCCAGCCCGAGTAACTCAGCTGCACCCCGCCAGCCAGCAGCATCGACACCGGCAGCCACGCCACGGCCGCCCCCAACGCGATCCGCGCCACGGCGCGCAATCGCGTGCCCGGCCCCGCCAGCCACGCGGGCCCCACCGCCGCCAGTACCAGCGCCAGCGCCGCCGCGGCGACGCCGGCATTCAAACCGAGCGGCAAGTCCCGATCCAGTGCATTGGCACCAAGCAGGAAAGCGGCCATCAGCAGGCACCCGAGCAGGAGCAGCGTGGCGGCGAGCAGGAATTTCATCCGTAATCCCCAAATCAAGGCGACGTCGATACGAACCAGCGCGAGCACGTCATATCAAAAAAGAATCTTCCCCGAATTTTCCGGGAAGTGAACCTGACCCCGTTATCCTTAGACCTGAGGCTCATTCTTAATTCGCGAGATTAGCTGATCAATGGATTCAGCTCTGAATACTCGAATGACGGCCTTAAATAGCCAAACAACCGACGCAACAGCCGCAATTATAAAGATGGCCTTCCAGATGCCGCCGTCGACTCCGAAAGTGGTCTTGAACTCTGTGGTCACTAGAGCGGCAACTGTTGCCATTAAAATGCCGAGTGCAGTCTGCCACTCATTTATTTTCTCTGTCCGCTTGATGTGATCGTTTAGGATGATTCGCAGCTTATCGCTTGTGATCTCAATGATTTCAAGGCTAGTATTGCTATGTACCTGCGCAACGTTCAATGTTTTCCTGGAGAAACGGGGCGACTGAGTCACTCTTTTTCTCCTTTCATGAACTGAAGTGTTACGTGGTATTTTGAATTGGCGTACATAGAGCTTGCGAGTAACCAAACATCAAAGCCTGGCAAGTCCATAACGCTAATTGCATCAGGTGTTGAAACCCGATTTGGTCGGTTCCAGTTGACTAGCGTGATCAAGCCGCGCTCTTCTGACTCTGGGTCAGGCTCAACTGTGAAAGAAACATTTCCCTTATCAGCAGCGTCTTCCAAAAATCGAAGTCGAAATTTTGCATCCACGTCTTCAGATGAGAACTCCACTACAGCTTCTTCTTCTGAGGGAAGGATGAAAGTTGTTGTGTGCAATACTGTTCTACTACCAATACGCAACATATTTGCTCCGAAGGTCTAACGCCTGTATAGCCCTCAAACGAGAGCACTGATCCAATCATGATTTCCCCCTCCTACCCCGTCAACGCAAGGCAGGCACCCCACGCTTGATTCGCCCCCGAACCAAGCGCCGCAACCCTCTTAAACGCACGCCCCACCAAACCCCGGCCAGCGCGATACCCCACAACCGGAACATATCGCCCCGCCGCAGGCTCCCGCAAATCCCCGCATTTACGTCTTCTTCGCCTTCCCACCCGCCTTCGCCTTCTTCACCTTCGGCGCCGGCATCAACACCGCCGTTTCCAGCAGCAATTCCCGCAGGCGGTCGGCGTCGTCCAGCAGCTCATCCGCCACCGGGTAATCCTTGGCGCCTAGGTACGGCGGGCGCTGCGGTAGGTGCGGGGCCAGTCGCGAGGCGGCGGCGGAGGGTTTGACGAACAGGCTGTTGTCGCAGGCGAAGGCCACCACTTTCTCGTCCACGTACAGGGCGTATTCCCCGAACATGCGGCGGTGGGTCAGGCGGGCGCCCAGGCCAGCCTGTTCCGTGAGATAGGCGATGAAATCGGTGTCGGTGGCCATGGCGTGGGGCGTGCGGCCGGGCGGGCCGGCGGGGCTCCACGATAGCGCGGGTGTTGGGACAGGAGCGATTCCCGCTTTCGCGGGAATGACGGGCTCGAAGACGGGGATGACGGGCCAGGAGCGATCCCCGCCTTCGCGGGGATGACGAGCATAAAAGCCGGAACGCCGAACTAACAAAAAGCGCGGCGAGGCCGCGCGGATCGGGGTCAGTCGCAGCCTTGCAGTGTCAGGGTCTGGCCGGGCTTGATGGCGTACTTGGGCTTTTTCAGGCGGTTGGCCTTGGCCAGGTCGGCGATCTCGCACTGCTGTTTGCGGGCGATGCTGCTGAGGGTGTCGCCGCGCTGCACTTTGTAGGTGCGGGGCTTCGGCTTGGCCGGGGCGCGCGCCGGGGCGGCGGGGGCCGGGGCGTCGCTGGCGGCGGGGCCGTTGGCGGGCATGGGGTCGCCCACGCGCACCAGCGCGGAGCGCACGTCGCTGGCCATCAGCTGCTGGGCCAGTTCCAGCCGCTTGCCGCGGGTGCAGTTGAAGCGGTACAGCCAGCCGATGCGGGTGGTGGCGTTCAGCACGGTGCCGGCCGGCAGGGTTTCGCCCGGCTGCCAGCGCGGGTTGAGGTTGCGCAGCGCGCGCAGGTAGCCGTCGCGCGAGCCCCAGTTGCCCAGACAGATGGTGAGCTCGTACAGCGAGGTGGGCTGCGACAGGGTGACGGTGGTGGGCCGGGCGCTGACCTTGGGCCAGCGGATGCCGTATTCCTTGGGGTGCAGGAACAGCCACGCGGCGGCGATGACCATGGGCACGTAGTCCTTGGTCTCCGCCGGGAACTGGTTGTAGACGTCGATGTCCCAGAAGCTGCGGCCGCCGGTGTCGCGGAACACGCGCAGGGCGCGGCCTTCGCCGCCGTTGTAGCCGGCCAGCGACAGTTCGATGCTGTTGTTCAGCTGGGCCATGCGCTCCTGCAGGTACTGCGCGGCGGCATCGGCCGAGGCGGCCGGGTCGTAGCGGGTGTCGAAGCCGGTGCCGTCGTTGCCCAGGCCGAAGCGGCGGCCGGTGGCCGGCATGAACTGCAGCGGGCCCACCGCGCCCACACGCGAGCCGGCGTGCACCTTGCCGTTGGACTCCTTCGCCATGATGCCGAACAGCAGCGCCTCCGGCAGGCCGTGGCGGCGGAACGCCGGCGACATCAGGTGCTGCATGTAGCGGTAGTTCTCGTAGCTGTCCATCAGCGACGGCCGCATGTCGGTGAGCCAGCGGCGGATGCCGGCCTGCACCGCGGGGTTGAACTGCACCATCTTCACGAAGCGCTGGCCGTCTTCGCCGAGCAGCGCGGCGGCGTTGGCGGACGCGGGCACGCTGGCATCGTCCAGGTTGGTCTCGTCGATGGGGTCGTCGGCACCCTCGTCGGCCAGCAGGTCGTCGAAGCGCGGCGTGGCCTGCAACAGGCGCTCGTACGTCGCCAGCATGGTCTCCACCGAGCAGCCGCGCTGCTTGCCGCAGGCGTCCACCACGTCCTTCATCTCCGCCAGGGCGGCGGCGGTGGCGGTGGCGGCGGCCTCTTCGTCCTCCGCCAGCATGGCGTCGCGGTAGCGCTTCTCGGCGGCGTCCATGCGCTGCTGCAGGGCTTCCACGCCGGCCGCGTCGCGTCGGCTCTCGGCGGGGGCGCCGCGGTCACGCTTGGGCTGGGCCTGCGCCACGGGGGTGGAGAACGCCGCCAGCAGCGACAGCAAAAACACGGCGGCGACGGGCAACGGGCGCAGGGACATGCAGGCAGCGGGACGGCGAAGGGGCTGGCAGGGTAGCCGCCGCGATGCGACGGGGGCAACCCGCGCGGCGCATTCATCCGCAGGCGTTCGCATAGAATCCGGCGACACTTCACGCAATCGGCGGACGACCATGGACCAGGCTTCCCTTCCGCACCTCTTCGTCGGCAAGGCCGTCACCACCGACGCCGGCGGCGACGTGGTGCTGCTGCCGAAGTACGGCAACCGCCACGGGCTGGTGGCCGGCGCCACCGGCACCGGCAAGACGGTGACGCTGATGACGCTGGCGGAAGGCTTCAGCCGGATCGGCGTGCCGGTGTTCCTGGCCGACGTGAAGGGCGACGTGGCGGGCCTGGCGGTCGCGGGCACCACCAGCGAGAAGCTGGCGGCGCGCGTGGTCCAGCTGGGCATGGCCGACTACCGCAACGAGGCGGCGCCGGTGGTGTTCTGGGACCTGTGGGGCAAGGCTGGCCACCCGGTGCGCACCACCGTCAGCGAGATGGGCCCCACCCTGCTGGGGCGCATCCTGGAATTGAACGACACCCAGGCCGGCGTGCTGGACATCGTGTTCAAGCTGGCCGACGACCGCGGCCTGCTGCTGTTGGACCTGGAGGACCTGCGCGCGCTGCTGGGCTTGATCGCCGAGGAGCGCAAGGACATCAGCACGAGCTACGGGCTGGTCAGCGCGCCGTCCATCGGCGCCATCCAGCGCGCGCTGCTGCGGCTGGAGCAGGAAGGCGCCGACCAGTTCTTCGGCGAACCCGCGCTGGAACTGGCCGACCTGATGCGCACCACGCCTGACGGCCGCGGCGTGGTGAACATCCTCGCCGCCGACCAGCTGATCCTGAAGCCGAAGCTGTATTCCAGCTTCCTGCTGTGGCTGCTGTCGGAACTCTTCGAGACCCTGCCGGAAGTGGGCGACCTGGACAAGCCGAAGCTCGTCTTCGTGTTCGACGAGGCGCACCTGCTGTTCGACGACGCGCCGGCCGCACTGCGCCAGCGCATCGAGCAGGTGGTGCGACTGATCCGCTCCAAGGGCGTGGGCGTGTACTTCTGCTCGCAGTTCCCCGACGACGTGCCGGACGAGATCCTGGGCCAGCTGGGCAACCGCTTCCAGCACGCGCTGCGCGCCTACACGCCGCGCGACCAGAAGGCGGTGAAGACCGCGGCGGAAACCTTCGTCAGCAATCCGCACCTGGACGTGGCGCAGGCCATCGGCCAGCTGGGCGTGGGCGAGGCGCTGGTGTCCACGCTGCAGGACAAGGGCGTGCCGATGCCGGTGGAAAAGACCCTGATCGCGCCGCCGCGCTGCCGGATGGGCGCCATCACCGAGGCGGAGCGCGCACAGGTGCGCGCCGGCAGCCCGGTGGGCATGAAGTACGACACCCGCATCGATCGCGACTCCGCCGCCGAGCTGCTGGCGAAGAAGGCCGAGGCGAAGACGGAACAGGCGCAGGCACCCGCCGCGAAGACGCCGGACGCCGAGCCGGCCGACGACGGCAACGGCTTCGGCCAGGCGGTGAAGGATGCGCTGTTCGGCACCAAGCGCCGGCAGGGCATGATCGAAACCATGGCCAAGCAGACCGCACGCACGGTGGGCAGCCAGGTGGGCCGGCAGATCCTGCGCGGCCTGCTGGGCGGCATCTTCGGCGGCAAGCGCTGAGCCGCGCATGGGCCGCTGGCGTCCCCCTGCCGAGCACAGCACGGCGCTGATCACCCGCGCCGGCCACGACCGCCTGAAGGCGGAGCTGGACGAGCTGTGGCGCGTGCGGCGCCCGGAGGTGGTGAAGGCGCTGGCCGCCGCCGCCGCCGAAGGCGACCGCTCCGAGAACGCGGAATACACCTACCGCAAGAAGCAGTTGGGCGAGATCGACCGCCGCGTGCGCTACCTCAGCAAGCGGCTGGAACACCTGAAGGTGGTGGACACCGCGCCGTCCGACCGCGAGGCCGTGTTCTTCGGCGCCGAGGTGGAACTGGAAGACGTGGCCAGCGGCGAGCTGGTGCGCTACCGCATCGTCGGCCCCGACGAGACCGACGCGAAGCGCGGCTGGATCAGCATCGACGCCCCGCTGGCACGCGCCATGCTGAAGAAACGCGTGGACGACGACTTCGAGGCGCCGCTGCCGGGCGGCACGGTGCGCTATGCCATCGTGGAGGTCGCGTATCCGGACGCGTGAGCGCTGCGGGACTCAGCCGAGGTCGTTGACTTCCGGCGTGCCGCGGTCGGTTTCCTCGTCGTCGCGTTCGCGGGCGCTGCGCGCCAGCGCGACGTAGCGGGCGCGGAAGGCGTCGAGCTCGCGCTCTTCCAGTTCTTCCAGGTCCAGCAGCGCGTTGTGGGCGCCGCGGGTGGCGCGGATGAGTTCATCGAGCTTGAGCTGGATGGCCTCGGTGTCGCGGTTCTGCGAGTTCTGGATCAGGAACACCATCAGGAAGGTGACGATGGTGGTGCCGGTGTTGATGACCAGCTGCCAGGTGTCGCTGAAGCCGAACAGCGGGCCGGTGAGGATCCAGGCCAACACCACCGCCAGCGCCAGCACGAAGCCCAGCGGCCGCCCGGCGGCACGTGAGGCCCACTTGGCGAGGCGGTTGAAGAGATGGGACGGCGACATGCGGGACGGTCCTCGGCGGGATGGTGCGAGTATGCCCCGGCCGGTCAGTCGTTGTATTCCACTTCGCCGTACAGGTCGTGCTCGTCGCTGCCCATGATCCGCACCATCGCGAACTCGCCCGGCATCAGCCCGGCTTCGCGGCCGTCCTGCACCTGCACCAGGCCGTCGATCTCAGGCGCATCCGCCATCGAACGGGCGATGGCCAGCTCGCCGTCGATGGCGTCCACCAGCACCTGCTGCACGGTGCCGACCTTGGCGGCCAGGCGCGCTTCGGAAATCGCCGCCTGCCGCTCCATGAAGCGGGCCAGGCGCTCCTGCTTCACCTCTTCCGGCACCGGGTCCGGCAGCGCGTTGGCCGCGGCGCCTTCCACCGGCGAGTAGGCGAACGCGCCCACGCGATCCAGCTGGGCCTCGTCGAGGAAGTCCAGCAGCTCCTCGAACTCGGCGTCGGTCTCGCCGGGGAAGCCGACGATGAAGGTGCTGCGCAGGGTCAGATCCGGGCAGATCGCGCGCCAGCGCTGGATGCGCTCCAGGGTCTTGTCCACCGCGCCCGGGCGCTTCATCAGCTTGAGGATGCGCGGGCTGGCGTGCTGGAACGGAATGTCGAGGTACGGCAGCAGCTTGCCGTCCGCCATCAGCGGGATCACGTCGTCCACGTGCGGGTACGGATAGACGTAGTGCAGGCGCGTCCACACGCCGAGTTCGGACAGGCCTTCGCACAGCGCCTTCATCCGCGTCTCGTAGACATTCGTGCCCCACAGCCGCGGCGCGTACTTCATGTCCACGCCGTAGGCGCTGGTGTCCTGCGACACCACCAGCAGTTCCTTGACGCCGCCGCGCACCAGCTTCTCGGCTTCGCGCAGCACCTCGTCCACCGGCCGCGACACCAGGTCGCCGCGCATGGACGGGATGATGCAGAAGCTGCAGCGGTGGTTGCAGCCCTCGGAAATCTTCAGGTACGCGTAGTGCTTCGGCGTCAGCTTCAGACCGTAGTCGGGCAGCAGATCCACGAAGGGATTGTGCGTGGGCGGCACCGCGGCGTGCACCGCGTCCATCACGCTGGCGTAGTCCTGCGGGCCACTGATCGACAGCACGCCGGGGTGCGCCTCGCGGATCACGTCGGCGCGCTTGCCCAGGCAGCCGGTGACGATGACCTTGCCGTTCTCGGCCATCGCTTCGCCGATGGCATCCAGCGACTCGGCCACCGCGCTGTCGATGAAGCCGCAGGTGTTGACCACCACCACGTCGGCGTCGTCGTAGGTCTGCACCAGGTCGTAGCCCTCCACTCGCAGCTGGGTGAGGATGCGCTCGGAGTCGACCAGCGCCTTGGGGCAGCCGAGGCTCACGAAGCCGACTTTGGGATGGGCGAGGCCGGGGGTCTGGGACATGGAAGGCACGGGCGCTGGGCGGCGGGGGCCGCTGGAGGGCGCGTAGTATAGCGGCGGGGGCTGCCGGCCCGGCCGCGCAGGCGTACCATCCGGGCATCCGCGGAGCGAGGAACGGCCATGAGCGAATGGATGTCCCTGGAAACCCCGACCGGCCGCATCCGGGCCTGGCTGGCGCAACCGCACGTACCGCCGCGCGGCGCGCTGGTGGTGGTGCAGGAAATCTTCGGCGTGAACGCCCACATCCGGAAGGTCTGCGCGACGTTCGCCGACCACGGCTACGTGGCGATGGCGCCGGCGTTCTTCGACCACTTCGAGCACGACGTGCAGCTGGACTACGACCCCGAGGGCGTCGAGCACGGGCGCGAGCTGGTGGAAAAGCTGGGGTTCGAGCGCGCGCTGGAGGACGTGAAGGCCGCCGCCGCGCAACTGCAGGAATACGGCAAGGTCGGCGTGGTGGGCTATTGCTGGGGCGGCACCGTGGCGTACCTGGCCAACACCCGGCTGTCGATGCCCGCGGTCAGCTACTACGGCGCGCGCACCGTGCCGTTCCTGGACGAGCAGCTGGACGCCCCGATGATGTTCCACTTCGGCGAGCGCGACGCCAGCATTTCCGCGGACGACGTGGAACTGCACCGCCAGCGCCATCCCGAGGCGGACGTGCACGTGTATCCCGCCGGCCACGGCTTCAACTGCGACCAGCGCGCCGACTTCCATCGGCAGAGCGCCGAGCTGGCGCTGGAGCGCACCCTCGCCCTCTTCCACCGGGCCCTGCGCCCGGCCTACTGAGCCGAGACCCGCCATGCACCCGACGCCCCGCCCGTCCCGCTACGAACTGCACCCGCAGCTGGCCGACGACACCGCCCCGGTCATCGAACTGGCGCTGTGCGAAGTGCGGCTGATGGACGACGCCAACCACCCGTGGCTGGTGCTGGTGCCGAAGGTGCCGGACGCGGTGGAGCTCATCAACCTGACCGCCGCCCAGCGCACCCTGCTGACCGCCGAGATCGACGACGCGGCGCGCGTGCTGAAGGCGCTGTTCCAGCCGGACAAACTCAACGTGGCCGCGCTGGGCAACCTGGTGCCACAGCTGCACGTGCACGTGATCGCACGCTACCGCGACGACATCGCGTGGCCGCGCCCGGTCTGGGGCGCCGCGAACGCGCGGCCGTACGCGCCGGAGGAACTGGTGGAACGCGTGGCGGCGCTGCGCGCGGCGCTGCAGGGGCGGGTGTTCCGCCAGCAGGACTGAGGCGGCGCACCAACGCCGCCGGCGCGGTCAGGTCCGCGGCAGGGTGACGCCGGTCTGGCCCTGGTACTTGCCGCCGCGGTCCTTGTACGAGGTCTCGCAGACGTCGTCCGCATCGGCCTGGAAGAACAGCATCTGCGCCACGCCCTCGTTGGCGTAGATGCGCGCCGGCAGCGGCGTGGTGTTGCTGAACTCCAGCGTCACGTGCCCTTCCCACTCCGGCTCCAGCGGGGTCACGTTGACGATGATCCCGCAGCGCGCGTAGGTGCTCTTGCCGAGGCAGACCACCAGGGTGTCGCGCGGGATGCGGAAGTACTCGACCGTGCGCGCCAGCGCGAAGGAGTTGGGCGGGATGATGCACTCATCGCCGACGATGTCCACGAAGCTCTTCGGGTCGAAATGCTTGGGATCGACGATGGTGGAGTTGATGTTGGTGAACACCTTGAACTCGCGCGAGCAGCGCACGTCGTAGCCGTAGCTGGAGGTGCCGTAGCTGACGATGCGCTGGCCGTCGGCGGCCTGCTTGACCTGGCCGGGTTCGAACGGCTCGATCATGCCGCCCGGTCGTTCGGACATGCGGCGGATCCAGCGGTCGCTCTTGATGCTCATCGGGTCGGTCCAGGGACGGGACGGGAAAGATCGGCGAGTGTAAGCCAAGCTTGGCGGGGGCCCAACCGCCGCCAGGCGTCAGTCCAGCAGCGCGGACAGGATGCCGGTGCGCACCTTGGGCCGCTGCGCCAGTTGCGCCAGCAGCGCGCGCGCGGTGTCGCGGTAGGCGCGGGCCGCCGCGGAGTCCGGCCGGGCCACCACGATCGGCGTGCCGGCATCGCCCTGCTCGCGGATGGCGACCTCCAGGGGCAGCGCGCCCAGCTGCGGCACGCCGTACTGCTCGGCCATCCGGTGGCCGCCGCCCTCGCCGAAGATGTGCTCGGCGTGGCCGCACTGGCTGCAGACGTGCACGGCCATGTTCTCGACCAGGCCCAGCACCGGGATGTCCACCTTCTCGAACATCTTCAGCGCCTTGCGCGCGTCCAGCGTGGCGACGTCCTGCGGCGTGGTGACGATGACCGCGCCGGCCACCGGGATCTTCTGCGCCAGCGTCAGCTGGATGTCGCCGGTGCCCGGCGGCAGGTCCACCACCAACACGTCGAGGTCGCCCCAGCGAGTGTCGTTCAACAGCTGCGACAGCGCCTGCGTGGCCATCGGGCCGCGCCAGACCATCGGGGTGTCCTCGCCGACCAGCAGGCCGATCGACATCGCCTCCACGCCGTGCGCACGCATCGGCGTGATGCTCTTGCCGTCCGGGCTGTCGGGGCGGCCGGACAGGCCCAGCATCATCGGCACGCTGGGGCCGTACACGTCGGCGTCGAGAATGCCCACCTGCAACCCCTCGGCCGCCAGCGCCAGCGCCAGGTTGACCGCGGTGGTGGACTTGCCCACCCCGCCCTTGCCGGACCCCACGACGACGATGTTGCGGACGTTGGCGAGCGGCTTCAGCTCGCCCTGGACGGCGTGTGAGGGGAGGCGGGACATCGACAGGAGCGCGCGCGATTCGGGGTGCCAGTTTACTTCGCCCGCTAAATTGCGAGGCAGCTCCGTTGATATTCGAAGGCCTTAGAAATCGAACATCTGAACCGCTGTTGAACCGGGCAGGGTATTTGATCGAAGATCTGAACGCTGGTTGAACCCACGCATGCAACGGAAGTCATGCGGAAATATCAGTTAAAAAAGTGTAAGGTCTTTGTCCCCCGGATTTTCCGGGGAATGCACGCAAACTGCGTAAATCCCCATAAAAAAAAGTAAGGACTCCCCATGGCAGTTCATCGACGCCCCACCCCTCTCCGCCGCCCGTTGGCGCTCGCGCTGGCCGCGCTCCTGCTGCCTGCCGCCGCCATGGCACAGGACCAGAACGCGCAGCCGACCCAGGACCAGCAGACCGAAGGTAAGGCCAAGGATCTCGACAAGGTCGTGGTCACCGGCTCGCTGATTCCGCAGACTCAGGTGGAGACCTTCGTCCCGGTCACCATCATCTCCGCCGAGGACATCCAGTCGCGCGGCTTCAACAACGTCGCCGAGGTGCTGCAGAAGAGCTCGTTCGCCACCGGTGGCGTGCAGAACAACCAGACCTCGGCCTCGTTCACCCAGGGCGCCGAGACCCTGAGCCTGTTCGGCTTGCCGGCAGGCTACGTGAAGTACCTGATTGATGGCCGCCCGATGGCCAACTACCCGGCGCTGTACAACGGCACCGACGTGTTCAACAACATCAGCGGCATTCCGGTCGAGCTGGTCGAGCGCATCGAGATCCTGCCGGGTGGCCAGTCCTCCCTGTACGGCTCCGACGCCATCGCCGGCGTGGTCAACATCATCCTCAAGAAGAGCCTCGACGGGGCCGTCGTGACCGGCCGCATCGGTGGTTACGATGCAGGCGGCGGCCGCAGCGGTCGCCTCAGCTTCTCCGACACCTTCCACAGCGCCGACAATCGCTGGAACACCCTGCTGGGCATCCAGGCCGAGAAGACCGATCCGGTCTGGGCCTACCAGCGCGACCTGACCCGTCGTTTCAACACGGTCGGCACGACGTGGGTGCCCAACGAGGACACCCAGACCTACGACCGCGTCCCGTCCCCGGCCCTGGCCAGCCGCGACTGGCTGGTCTACAGCCCGTTCACCAGCTACAAGTTCCTGGACCCGGCCAACTGCGCCAATGTCAGCAGCGGCTTCGACGGTTCCGTCGCGCTGCAGACCCGCCCCGGCTTCGGCGACGAGAAGTACTGCGGCTCGATGAACACCCCGGGTTACCGCACTCTCAAGAACGAAAAGGAAGGGGCCCAGTTCTACACCCACACGACGTTCGAACTGAACGACCTGGCCCAGGCCTACGCCGACGTGCTGCTGAACCACGAAAAGGTGAAGTACCACGTCGGCTCCGGCTACACCTGGTGGGGCACCAGCGTGAAGTGGGGCTACTTCTACGATCCGGAGCTGGACGACTTCCTGAATCTGCAGCGCGCCTTCACGCCGGAAGACATGGGCGGCTGGGAAAACTCCATGGCGGAGAACAAGAGCTCCTCGTACGCGGTGACCTTGGGCGTCAATGGCACCCTGGGCGAGAACTCGAATTGGGATTACGACGTCAGCGTCAGCCGCACCGAGTACAAGCTGGATGAAATCAGCCTGGAGCGCCTGGCCGATCCCATCAACAACTACTTCCAGGACAAGGTCCTCGGCCCGCAGCTGGGTCTCGACCCGTACTACGACGCCTATCCGGTCTTCCAGCCGAACTACGCGGCGTTCTACACCCTGATGTCGCCCTCGGATTTCTACAGCTTCATGGGCAAGACGACTTCGCGCAGCCGGACGTACGACAACCTCTTCCGCGCCCAGTTCACCAACAGCGCCCTGTTCTCGATGAAGGGCGGCGATGCGGGTGCGGCGATCGCGATCGAGGCCGGTACCGAGGGGTGGAGCTACAATCCGGATCCGCTGCTCTTGAACGGCGAAATCTGGGGCACCACCGCCGTGAGTGGCGCGGGTAGCCGCTCGCGCTACGCGCTGACGGGCGAAGTACGCCTGCCGGTGCTGGACACCCTGACCATCTCGGCTTCGGGCCGCTACGATGGCTTCCGCGCAGCCGGTAACGAGATTTCGAAGCCGACCTACAGCCTCGGCGTCGAGTACCGCCCGATCGAAACCCTGCTGTTCCGCGGCAAGTACGGCACCGCGTTCAAGGCGCCGACCTTGGCGGACCAGTTCCAGGGCCTGAGCGGCTTCTACAGCTCCACCATCGACTACTACAACTGCGCGCTGCTCGGCTTTGATCCCGGCAATACCGACAGCTGCCCGGCCCGCTACTCCAACCTCCAGTACTTCGGCCAGACCGCAGGCAATCCGGAGCTCGAGCCGATCAACGCCAAGGTGTGGAGCTACGGCGTGGTCTGGGCCCCGACCGCGAACTTCTCGCTGAGTGCGGACTACCATCACTGGAACATCCGCAACGAAGTGTCGACGCAGAGCGCCGACCAGCTGATGCGCGACGAGTCCGCTTGCCGCCAGGGCCAGCTGGACATCAACTCCGGCACCTGCGTTGCGGCACTGTCGCAGGTCGTCCGTGGTAGCGCGGGCACCGTCCAGTCGATCTACCTGAGCAAGGTCAACATCGCCCAGCGTACGCTCAACGCGGTCACCGTCGACATGAACTACCGCCAGGACATCGGCGCGTGGGGCACCTTGCTGATGTCGGGCTCGTGGGTGCGCAACCTGAAGCACGAGTTCCAGCAGTATCCGAACGATCCGATGATCGACCTGCTGAGCGACCCGTACTACAGCACCGACCCGAAGTACAAGGCGACCGCTTCGCTGGGCTGGAACAAGGGCGCATGGACCACCACGGTGTACGCCAATTACCTGGGCCCGACGCCGAACTACCGCGCAACCCTGAATGCACCGGGGGCACTGGATGATTTCGACAATCCGATCGACGGATACAACAACTACGGTGCAGGCAAGCTCGGCTCGTACACGACGTTCAATGCCAGCGTGAACTTCAATGTCACCGAAGACCTGAAGCTGTCGCTGCTGGTGAACAACGTCGCCAACCGCATGCCCGACATGGACGTGACGTCCTATCCGGGCAGCAGCGGCGAGCCGTACAACACCAGCAACTTCGACGTACTGGGTCGTGCGTACTACCTGGAAGCCAAGTGGAGCTTCGGCAAGGGCAAGTAATCGCCCCCGCCGTGAAACGAGAAACCCCGCCGAAAGGCGGGGTTTCTTTTTTGCGCGCACGGCGCGGCGAATGGGCGGGAGGCGACCAGATACGGCCGCCCCGTCCGGGGAGACCGGCCCCGCTGCGGACTCAATCGACGGAGATGCCGCCCGCCTCCAGCAGGTCGCGCAGGCCATCCAGCGCACTGCCGTAGCGTTTCCAGCGTGCCAGCGCCTGCCGGTGCATCGGCGAGCGCACCTGCACCGCGCTGGCGGTCGCCACCGGCGCCGCGTTCTCGGAAAACCGCAGACACGCCTCGTCCCATGCCAGGCCGCAATGGGCCAGCAACCGGCGGGTCTGGCCTTCTTGGTCATCCACCAGCGCCTCGTACTCCACCTCCAGGACCCGATCCGGCAGCACCCGGTGCCAGTGCCGCATCAGCGCGTCGAACATCAGGTAGTAGCGGCCGGTATCGAGCAGATCGAACGAATAGTCGTAGTACGGGCTGGTCTGGGCGAACAGCTGGCGGAAATTGCCCAGGCAGGTGTCCATCGGGTTCCGGCGCAGGCAGACGATCCGGGCATTCGGCAGCGCGCGGGCGATGTACCCGAGGTACAAGAAGTTGTGCGGCAGTTTGTCCACGAAACGCGACCTGGCCGCGGTGCCCGGGCGGGTGCTGTCCACGTAGGCTTCCCCCAGCGCGCGGGGATCGACCTGCATGGCGCGCTGCAACGTGTCCACGTCCAGCAGCTCCGAGGTGCGGCTGCTGGACAACCGCTTGAGCACGACGCCGAAATTCTGGAGTTCGCCCGCGGAATGCACGTCCGGGTGGCTGGAAAGGATGCGATCCACCAGCGTGGTGCCGCTGCGCGGCATGCCGACGACGAAGATCGGCGCATCCGACGCGAAGCCGCCCTCCACCGCCGCGGGCTCCGCGAATAACGCCCGCAGGCGGTCGAACACCGCGGCATCGCGGGCGGTCGTGTAGCCACGCCCCTCGCCGCCCGCGGCCTTGCCGGCCGACAGGTGCCGGAAGGCCTGCGGATAGTCCTCCAGATCCTCGTACTCCTTGGCCTGGGCCAGGTGCAGGTACATGCGCGCGGCGGGATCGGGGGCCTCCGCCAGCAACGCCTGCAGGCGGGCCAGGTGGTTGTCGTCGGCGGTGGCCTTGCGCAGCTGCGCCAGCGCGAGATGGGCCTTCCAGAAGGTCGGATCGAGCGCGAGGCAGGCCTCGTACTCGCGCTCCGCGCGCTCCAGCTCGCCGACGAAGGTCAGCGAGGTCGCCAGGTTGAAATGGCTGACCGCCCGGCCCGGCATGTGCCGCAGCGCACGCTCGAACAGATCGACCGCCTTCGCATGCTCGTTGGCCTGGGTGTAGACGACGGCAAGGGTGTCCAGAGTCGCCGGATCGTCCGGGGACATCGCGGTCGCGGCATCAGCGGCGGCGATGGACTCGCGGGTCAGCCGCGCCAGCGCCAGCGCACGCGCGAACTGCGCGGCGTAGTCGGGACGGCGGGGGTTGTGGTGGACGGCAAGCTGGAGGTGCCGCAGCCCTTCGGGTAGCCGCTGCAGCTGCAGGGCCGCCACGCCGGCGACAAAATGGACGCCTGCGTGGGGCGGGATCCGCGGCACCAGCGACTCCGCCAACACCGATGCACGTGCCCAATCCCCCCGGTTCAGAGCTTCGACAGCGGTCTGGTAGATCGGACGCGGGTCGAATACCCCTCCCGCTGCGGTTCCCTGCTGCTCACCCACCGGCGACTCCCTGCTGACTCCCCGCCACTTGCGGGGCGGCAAGTGTACCGCCCACCCCTTGCACGCCATCCGGCCTCGCTGCGCCGCCGCATTCCATACCGGTACGGATGGGGTATAACTCCGGCGAAGGGATGCGCGCCGCGTCCCGCAGTTCCCCGGGAGGGAAGGTTCCATGCGCAAGATGCTTTTGACCGCCGTGCTGGCCTCGCTGTCGTTCGCCGCCACCGCGCAGCACGCGACCTCACCGATCGGCAAGTGGAGGACGCTGGACGATGAGACCCAGAAGCCGATGACGGTCTCGGAGATCTACGAAACCAAGAACGGCACGCTGGCGGCGAAGATCACCGAAAACCTGGGCCTGCCGGCCACCTGCCAGGAATGCAGCGGCCAGTACAAGGGCAAGCCCTATGTCGGCATTGTGACCTTGTGGAACCTGAAGCCGCAGAAGGACGGCAGCTGGGGTGGCGGCAACGGCTACCAGCCGTCGAAAGACCGCAACTTCACGGCCAAGTCGGTTCGGCTGGTCGATGGCGGCCGGAAGCTGGAAGTGAAGGGCTGTATCGCCGCCTTCCTCTGCAAGACCGCGACTTGGGTGCGGGTGGATTGAGCACCGCGCCGGCCCGCGCGCCCCGGCGCATGCGCCAGGGCGCATGCGCCGCCCTCGCCGGCCTGCTGCTGGCGATGGCGGCGGGCGCGTCCGCACAGGACGCGCCGCTGGGCCGCTGGAAGACCATCGACGACGCCACCGGCAAGCCCAAGTCGGTGGTGGAGCTGTACCGGGCCCGCGACGGCAGCGTCGCCGGCCGGGTGGTCGAGATCCTCGACCTCAAGGACGGCCCGAACCCGCCCTGCAAGGCCTGCAAGGGCCCGCTGCACGGCAAGCCGATCCGCGGGCTGGTGATCCTGTGGGGCCTGCGGCCCGACGGCGAGGGCGGCTGGTCGGGCGGGCGCGTGCTCGATCCCGAGAACGGCAAGGACTACAAGGCCAAGCTGGCCCTGCTGGAGGGCGGCCGCGCGCTCGGCATGTCCGGCTGCATCGCGTTCTTCTGCCGCCAGCAGGTCTGGCACCGCGAATGACCGACGGCCCGCCCGCCTAGGCGGGCCGGGCATCGCGGCACGCGTGCGATAATCGCAGGTCCCCCCGCCACGCCACGCCCATGCCCCGTCCCGCGCTCGTCACCAATGCCCTGCCCTATGCCAACGGCCCGCTCCACCTCGGCCACCTGGTGGGCTACATCCAGGCCGACATCTGGGTGCGGGCGCGGCGCATGGCCGGCGGCGACGTGCACTTCGTCTGCGCCGACGACACCCACGGCACGCCGATCATGCTGGCGGCCGAGAAGGCCGGCACCACGCCGGAGGCTTTCATCGCCGCGATCAAGGCCAGCCACGAACGCGACTTCGCCGACTTCAAGGTCGACTTCGACTGGTACCACTCGACCCATTCGGACGAGAACCGCCAGCTGACCGAGCGCTTCTACGCGGCGCTGGACGCGCGCGGCAGCATCGAGCGCCGCTCGATCGAGCAGCTGTACGACCCGGCCCGGCAGATGTTCCTGCCGGACCGCTACGTGAAGGGCACCTGCCCGACCTGCAAGTCGCCCGACCAGTACGGCGACAACTGCGAGGTCTGCGGCGCCACCTACAACCCCACCGACCTGATCGACCCGCGCTCGGTGGTCTCCGGTGCCGTCCCGGAGCTGCGCGCCTCCGAACATTTCTTCTTCAAGCTGGGCCAGTACACCGACGTGCTGCGCGACTGGCTGCAGGGCGACGTGGCGGTGCCGGGCGTGAAGGCCAAGCTGGGCGAATGGATCAACGGCGAGGGCGGCCTGCGCGACTGGGACATCTCCCGCGACGCGCCGTACTTCGGCTTCGAGATCCCCGGCCACCCGGGCAAGTACTTCTACGTCTGGCTGGACGCGCCGATCGGCTATTTCTCCAGCCTGCTGGCGCTGGCCCGCAGCGGCAAGACCACCGGCTTCGACGAGGCCCGCATGGCGGCGCTGCTGCAACCGGGCGACGGCGCGGAGCTGCACCACTTCATCGGCAAGGACATCGTCAACTTCCACGGCCTGTTCTGGCCGGCGGTGCTGGAAGGCAACGGCCTGCGCAAGCCCGACCGGCTGCACGTCAACGGCTACCTGACCGTGGACGGCGCCAAGATGAGCAAGTCGCGCGGCACCTTCGTGATGGCGCGCACCTACCTCGACGCCGGGCTGGACCCGGAGGCGCTGCGCTACTACTTCGCCTGCAAGACCTCCGGCGGCGTGGACGACCTGGACCTCAACCTGTCCGACTTCGTCGCCCGCGTGAACAGCGACGTGGTCGGCAAGTTCGTCAACCTGGCCAGCCGCAGCGCCAAGCTGCTGGAAACCCACTTCGGCAACACCGTCGGCGCCTCGCCGTGGGCCGAGGCGGAGCACCCCGGCGCCAGCGCGGGCTGGCTGGAAGACGCGCGCAACATGCTTGGCCATGTCCGAGCCAACACCGCACTTGCCAATTCGCTTTACAGCCAGGACAACCCAGCGGCCGTGACCCGCCATGCCATGGCGGCGGCCGACGTGGCCAACGAGTACATCGCCCATACCGCCCCCTGGGCGCTGGCCAAGGATCCGTCGCGTCGCGCCGACCTGCACCTCGTGCTGTCCACCGCGCTGCAGGCCTTCGCCGACATCGCCGCCGCGCTGAAGCCGATCCTGCCGCGCACCAGCAACGACATCGAGCAGTACCTCGGCGTGGCGCTGCGGGCTCACATCGACAACAACCCCGCCGAACTGTGGGGCCGCACGCTCAACCCCTATTCCCCGCTGTTCACCCGCATCGACCCGAAGCACATCCAGGCCATGATCGACGCCAGCAAGGACACCCTCGCCGCCCCCGCCCCGACCGCGCCCCCTGCCGCCACCCCGGCCAAGGCCGCCCCCGCTCCCGCCGCGGCGGACGCCACGCCCGCCGCGAAGGCGGGGACGGACACCGCGTACATCGGCATCGACGATTTCGCCAAGCTCGACCTGCGCATCGGCAAGGTGCTGGAGTGCGGCTTCGTCGAAGGCAGCGACAAGCTGCTGCGTTTCCTGCTGGACGCCGGCGACCTCGGCCAGCGGCAGATCTTCTCCGGCATCCGCGCCAGCTACGCCGAGCCGGAGACGCTGGTCGGGCGCAGCGTGGTGTTCATCGCCAACCTGGCGCCGCGCAAGATGCGCTTCGGCGTCAGCGAGGGCATGATCCTGTCGGCCGGCTTCGACGGCGGCGCGCTGGCCCTGCTGGACGCCGACGACGGCGCGCAGCCGGGCATGCCGGTGCGCTGACGCAACGCCCCACCCCTGCCGGGAGCGCCGATGGACATCCGCCAGATCCAGAGCGACCACGACGTCCTGCTGGCGCGCATGGCGGCCCTGCGCGGTCTCGTCGCCGCAGGCACGGCCGCCAATGCCGTGGCCATCTCCGCGGAATTGGCCGCGCTGGGTGCGACGCTCCGGCTGCACCTGGCGATCGAAGACAACCTGCTCTACCCCGCCCTGGCGCGCGCCAACAACGCCGGGATCGCGGACGCGGGCCGCCACTTCCAGCAGGAAATGGGCGGACTGGCCGACGACTACGCTGCATTCACCCAGCGCTGGTGCGCTGCGGACGACATCGCAGCCGCGCCGGAACGGTTCCGCCAAGACCTTGAAACCGTGCTTGGCGCCCTGCATGCCCGCATCGCCCGCGAGCACGCCACGCTGCTCCCCATGGCCGCCACGCTCTAGCCGGGATGCGGCCCGTGCGCCCCGACGGGCACGCTGCCACGACTGTCCATGATCGATCTCGCCGAACGCCTCGACCAACTGCTGCCGCAGACCCAGTGCGGGCAATGCGGGTTCGACGGCTGCCGCCCCTACGCCAACGCCATGGCGCGCGGCGAGGCCGGCGTCGACCACTGCCCGCCGGGCGGCGATGCCGGGGCGCGGGCGCTGGCGAAGGCGCTGGGCGTGGCGCCACGCCCCTACGACCGCACCCGCGGCGACCACAAGCCGATCCGGCCGGCGCGCATCATCGAAGCCGATTGCATCGGCTGCACCAAGTGCATCCAGGCCTGCCCGGTGGATGCCATCGTCGGCGGCCCCAAGCACATGCACACCGTCCTGCCCGGGCTGTGCACCGGCTGCGAGCTGTGCGTGCCGGCCTGCCCGGTGGACTGCATCGTGATGGTGGACGACACCTAGTCACGCCCGCGGCGGACGCACCGCCGGGACGCGCGCCCTCAATCCGCCGCGCAGGCGTCGCAGATGCGCTCCACCGTGTAGCCCTTGGCGCGCAGCTGTTCCACCAGGCCGTCGCTGCCCAGCAGGTGCAGCGCGCCGACCACCACCAGCGTGTTGTCCTTCCTGGAATCGGCCAGGCGCTTCTCCACCTGCGGCAACCAGGCCTGGTTGCGGGCCACGTCGAGCAGGCGGTAGCTTTCGGGCGTCTTGCGCGCCATCTCCGCGCGCATCTCGCCATCCAGCTTCGCGACGTCGCCGGCACGCCACCAGGCGTGCATGTCGCCCATTTCGCGCACGGCCTTCTGCGGATCGGCCAGGAACTCCTCCAGCTCCTGCGCCTGCTCGGCGTGGGGCACGGCATCCATCGCCTTCATCTGGTCGTCCACGGTCTCGAGCCCGGCGGTCGGCTTGCCGGCGGCAGCGGCACGCGCCATCAGCGTGCGGTCCAACCCCAGTTCCGGCCGGAACCCCATCGCCCGGGTGACGCCCAGCACCAGCCCCAGGTTCACCGCCCACGGCTCGCTGTGCTCCAGCGCCTGCACGCTGCCGCCGCCGGCCGAGACCAGCGTGGACAGCCGCGCCAGCGTGGACTTGGGCAGCACCGTGCTCAGCGTCTCGCCGTTGTCGTAGGCCATGTACTTCTGCATCGCCGCCACCGACTCGGGCGCGGTCATCGCCGCGGGATCGACCTCGAACAGCAGCGAGGCGCTGTCGTCGAAGGCCCGGTCCACTTCCGCGGGCAACGGATAGTCGTCGTCCTTGAGCAGGTGGAACGACCCCAGCAGGTACACGGCGCTGTCGGCGTCGGACACCTTCCACAGCAGCGGCCGCCTGGTGTCCGGCGCAGGCTGGTCGGCATGGGCGGCGGGCAGCAGCAGCGCGCACAGCGCGAGGGCGAACAGGCGGGACTTCATCAGGTGTCCTTGGGTGTGTGTTCGGGTTTGCGGTATGCCTTCTCGCCCGCTTCGACGCGCAGGTCCAGCCGGTTCTCCGGCGGCGGCAGCGGGCAGGTGGCGAACGGGGTGAACGCGCACGGCGGGTTGTAGGCGCGGTTGAGGTCGAGCACCAGCCGGCCCTGCGCGTCCGGCATCGGCGCGTCGAGGAAGCGGCCGGCCCCGTAGCTGCCGTGGCCGCTGGTGCGGTCGGCGAACACCAGGAACAGCGTGCCCTCGCCTTCGTCCAGTGCCTCCAGCCGGTACGGCGTGCCGTTGCGGGTGAACTCGACGACGCCGGGATTGGGGATCTCGTCGGTGGTACCGATGATGTTGGCGATCGGCAGCGTCTTGCCCGGCGGATGCGGAATGAAGCGCGCCTGCACCCGCCACTGCGGACCGCCCGGCCAGTACTCCAGGCCGGCGAAGTGGATACGGCTGTCGGCGTCGGCGTGCTTGACCCGCAGCGCCAGCCGGCCGCCGCGCGCGATCACCGTCGCCAGCCCCTTGCCGTCGTCGAACGCGATCACACTGGGGCCGCCGGCATCGGCATCGCTGCGCAACGGGCCGCCCCTGCTGGGCGCGCCATCGACGGTCACCATCGCGTCAGCGACGAAGCGCGCCTTGCCGTCGCGCACGCTGAACACGCCCAGGTGCGCCGGGCCCAGCAGCAGGCGGATGCCATTGTCGGTGGCGCTGCCGACGCGATGCGTACCGGGATCCAGCCAGTGCAAGCCGACCAGGCTGGTCCAGCCGTCGGGCTGGGTCAGCTCGGCCCGGCGCTGGTCGCGCCAGGCCTGCTCGCCCGCGGCGAATTCGGCCGCGGCCTTCGCCTTGGCCGCCAGCTGCGCCGCGGTCGGTCCGTTGGTTCGATTGCAGGCCGCCGTCAGCAAGCCCGCGATCAACAGGATCAGCGTCCGCGCAGGAACCATTTGTCCATCTCCGCCAGCGAGAAGCGCGTCCAGGTGGGACGGCCATGGTTGCATTGCCCGGAGCGCTCGGTCGCTTCCATCTCGCGCAGCAGGGCGTTCATTTCCGGGATCGTGAGCCGGCGGTTGGCGCGCACCGCGCCGTGGCAGGCCATCGTCGCCAGCAGTTCGTCGCGGGTCTCGGCCACCCGGCGCGTGTTGCCGTGTTCGCGCAGGTCGGTGAGCACGTCGCGCAGCAGCGCCTCCACGTCGCCGTGCGCCAGCAGCGCCGGTACGCTGCGCAGCAGCAGCGACTGCGGGCCGCTGCGCTGCACCTCGAAGCCCAGCTGCGCCAGCGTCTCCGCCTCGCGCTCGGCCACGTCGGCCTCGCGCTCGGACACCGCCAGGCTGCTCGGCACCAGCAGCGGCTGCGTGCGCAGGCCGGCGCCGTCGTGCGCGGCCTTCAGCTTTTCGTAGCCGATGCGCTCGTGCGCGGCGTGCATGTCGACCACGATCAGCCCATCGGCGTTCTCGGCCAGGATGTAGATGCCGTGCAGCTGGGCGACGGCGAAACCGAGCGGCGGCATGCCGCCGGGCGCGTCGTCGGGCATCGCCATGACCGGCGCGGGCTGCGGCGATGCCGTCCCGTCGCGCGGCGCGTACAGCGCAGCATACGCCGCGGGCGCATCGGCGACGCGCAGGCCCATCGCCTGCTGCTGCGGCGCCTGCGGCATCGCCCAGCGCGCCGCATCGGTGGCGGCCTGCATCGGCGGGGTGGGCGCGGCGACGCTGCCGGCGCGGGTGTCCGCCAGCGCGGCGTGCAGCGTGCGATAGACGAAGTCATGCACGAGGCGCGATTCGCGGAAGCGCACCTCGTGCTTGGCCGGGTGCACGTTGACGTCGACGCCGCGCGGGTCCAGCTCCAGGAACAGCACGTAGGCCGGGTGGCGGCCGTGGAACAGCACGTCGCTGTAGGCCTGCCGCACCGCGTGGGCCACGTTGCGGTCGCGCACGCTGCGGCCGTTGACGTAGAGGTACTGCTGGTCGGCGCTCGCGCGGTTGTAGGCCGGCTGCGCGATCCAGCCGTGCAGGCGCATGCCGGCACCCGCGTGGTCCACGCGCAGCGCGTTGCGGGCAAACTCCTCGCCCAGCGCCTCGTGCAGGCGCACGTCGCTGAGCAGGTGACCCTCACCCTTCCAGCGCCGTGACGGCTTGCCGTTGTGGCTGACCCGGATTTCCACGTCGGGCCGCGCCAGCGCCAGCGTGCGCAGCCAGTCCTCGATGTGCGACAGCTCGGTGCGCTCGGCGCGCAGGAACTTGCGCCGCGCCGGGACGTTGAAGAACAGGTCGCGCACTTCCACCGTGGTGCCGGGCGGATGCGCCTGCGGCACCACGTCGCCGTGGCGGCCACCGTCGATGCGCAGCTCGGCGCCGTGGTCGGCATCGGGACGGCGCGACACCAGCCGGAAGCGGCTGACCGAGGCGACCGACGGCAGCGCCTCGCCGCGGAAGCCCAGCGTGGCCACCGCTTCCAGGTCGTCGATGGAGGCGATCTTGCTGGTGGCGTGGCGGCTCACCGCCAGCGGCAGTTCGGCCGGCGCGATGCCGCCGCCGTCGTCGCGGATGCGAATCAGGCGAATGCCGCCTTCCTCCAGGTCGATGTCGATGCGCTTGGCACCGGCATCAAGCGCGTTCTCGACCAGTTCCTTGACCACGGAGGCGGGCCGCTCGACGACTTCGCCGGCGGCGATCTGGTTGATGAGGGTATCGGGGAGTTGGCGGATGCTCACCCGGGGATTCTAGCCGGCCGCGCTTGCCGTATCCGGCACGCAGCGCGATGTCTCGTGGGCAGCAGCCCGTTCGCTGTCAGGGACTGCCGCCCGCACCGACCGCGGCGAGCTCCACCGTCCGCTCGGGCGCCGACGCTTGCGCCGACTGCTTGGCCTGCGCGCGCGCGGCGTACAGCGTGCCCGGCGGCGGCTGGCGGGAGAAGTAGCGGTCGACGCCGTCGAGGATCGCGCTGGCCAAGGTGCGCTGGAACGCCGGGTCGGCGAGCCGCTTTTCTTCGTCGGGATTGGAGATGAAGGCGGTTTCCACCAGCATCGCCGGCATCTTGTCGGACGTGCGCAGCACCGCGAAGTTGGCGCGCTCGACGTCCGGCTTGTGGTTGTTGCCGACCCGCTTCAAACCGCCCAGCACGTGTTCGGCGGCGTCCTCGGAGGCCTTCATGTTGCCGCTCTGGGTGAGGTCCAGCAGCACCGAGGTGAGGGTGTTGTCGGCCACGCGCACGCGCTCGCCACCGATGATGTCGGCCGCGTTTTCCTTGTCGGCCAGCCAGCGCGCGCGCTGCGAGGACGCGCCGCGGGTGGACAGCACGTACACCGACGACCCGCGCGCACCGCGGTTCTCGGCGGCATCGGCATGGATGGACAGGAAGATGTCGGCCCGGTTGGCGCTGGCGCGGCGGGCCCGCAGGTTCAGCGGGATGTAGACGTCGCTGTCGCGGGTCAGAAAGGCTTTCAACCCGGGCGTGGCGTTGACCTGCCGCGCCAGCTCGCGGGCGATGGCGAGGGTGACGTCCTTCTCGCGGGTGCCGTTGGGCCCGTGGGCGCCGGGATCCTGGCCACCGTGGCCGGCGTCGATGGCCACCACCAGCGGGCGCATCCCGACGCGCAGCGCCGGGCGAACGGCTGCCGGCGCCTCGTCGGCCGGCGGCGGCGTCTGGGCGGCGGCCGTGGCCTGCGGGGCGGGGGCGCTGGCGGAG
>DASWXO010000168.1:0-20022 GCA_036405455.1 Thermomonas sp.
ATCGAGATCGACCTCGCCGAGATCGTCGAGCCGATCGTGTGCTGCCCCAACGATCCTGACGATGCCAAGACCCTGTCCGACGTGGCCGGCGCCAAGATCGACGAAGTGTTCATCGGCTCGTGCATGACCAACATCGGCCACTTCCGTGCCGCGGCCAAGCTGCTGGAAGGCAAGCGCGACATCCCGACCCGGCTGTGGATCGCGCCGCCCACCAAGATGGACGCCGCCGAGCTGACCAACGAAGGCCACTACGGCACGTTCGGCGCCGCCGGCGCGCGCATGGAGATGCCGGGCTGCTCGCTGTGCATGGGCAACCAGGCGCAGATCCGCGAGGGCAGCACCGCGATGTCCACCTCGACCCGCAACTTCCCGAACCGCCTGGGACGCAACACCAACGTGTACCTGGGTTCGGCGGAGCTGTCGGCGATCTGCGCCCGCCTGGGCCGCATCCCCACCCGCGAGGAGTACATGGCGGACATCGGCGTCATCAACGCCAACGGCGATGCCATTTACCGCTACATGAACTTCGACCAGATCGAGGAGTACCGGCACGTGGCGGATTCCGTCGCGGCCTGAGGCCTGTCGCATCGCCGCCCGTCACGTGGGCGGCGACGAGCGACTGGCGACTGAGCGCCCGGCATCTCCGGGCGCTTCTTTTTTGGACATCATCGAACCCGAGCCATGCCATGACCGACACGCCGCCCCTCGGGGCTTCCGGGAAACTCTTCGCCACCGTCGCCCTGGTCGAGGCGCTCACCTGGACCGGGCTGCTGGCCGGCATGTACCTGAAATACGTCAGCGGCACCACGGAGCTGGGCGTCTGGCTGTTCGGCCGCCTGCACGGGCTGGCCTTCCTGGCCTACGTGGTGGTGACCGTGCTGGTGGGCGCGCGCCTGCGCTGGCCGGGATGGGCGCTGCTGGTCGCGCTGCTGGCGGCGGTCCCGCCGCTGCTGACGTGGCCGGTGGAGATCTGGTTCAAGCGGCGGGGCTTGCTCGCACCGCGCTGATGCGCCGGCGCGATGGGCACCACATGGGATCATTGACGATCCTTGCAATCGCCCCCCCCTGGCCGCGGCCAGGGTTCCGCGAGAAGACTGGTCGCGCCAGTGGGCGCTGCTGCTGGTGCGTCGGCCCCGTGGATCAGCAGGGCGGGGAGCCCGCTCAGGCGACCTTGCGCGGCCGCTTGGCCAGTTCGATGACCCGCGCCATCTCGCCCTGGAGGTACTCTTCGGTGATCGCCGTGGGGGCCGCCTGGGTCTTGGTGGAGAGGCTGCCGACGTCCACGATCAGCGCCACCCGGCCGTCGCCGAGGATGGTGGCGCCCGCTACGCCGGCGATGCGCCGGTAGTTGCGCTCCAGGTTCTTGACCACCACCTGCTGCTGGCCCAGCAGTTCGTCCACTTCCAGCGCCAGCCGCTGGCCCTGGCTTTCCACCACCACGGCGATCGGCTGCGCGTCCTCGCGGGTTGCGGGCAGGCCATACTGGGAGGCCAGGTCGAGCAGGGGGACGTAGTCCTCGCGCACGCGCAGCAGGCGCGAGTCGCCGGCCACGGTCTTGATGTGGTCGGGTGCGGTCTGCAGCGACTCCACCACGACGTTCAACGGCAGGATGAAGACTTCGCCGCCGACGGCGACGGTCATGCCATCCAGGATGGCCATGGTCAGCGGCAGCCGGATCGACACGGTGGTGCCTTCGCCCTGGCGGCTGCGGATTTCCACCTGGCCGCCCAGCGCGTTGATGTTCTTGCGCACCACGTCCATGCCGACGCCGCGGCCGGACAGGTCGGTGAGTGCATCCGCGGTGGAGAAGCCGGGGGCGAACACCAGGTCCCACACCTGTGCATCGGTGGGATTCTCCGGCACGGCGATGCCGCGCTCGGCCGCCTTGGCCAGGATCTTATCGCGGTTCAGGCCACGGCCGTCGTCGCGGACTTCGATGATGATGTGGCCGCCCTGGTGCGCGGCGGACAGGGTGACCGTGCCGGCCTCGGGCTTGCCGGCGGCGATGCGCTGTTCGGTCGTTTCCAGGCCGTGGTCGATGGCGTTGCGGACCAGGTGCACCAGCGGATCGACGATCTTCTCGATCACGCCCTTGTCCAGCTCGGTGCCTTCGCCGGATGTCTTGAGGTTGACCTTCTTGCCCAACCGCGAGGCGATGTCGCGCACCATGCGCGGGAAGCGGCTGAAGGCGAAATCGACCGGCAGCATGCGCACCGACATCACCGCTTCCTGCAGGTCGCGGGTGTTGCGGTCCAGCTGGCCCAGGCCGGCCAGCAGCTGCTCGTGCAGGCCCGGGTCCAGTTCGGCCGACCGCTGCGCCAGCATGGCCTGGGTGATGACCAGCTCGCCGACCAGGTTGATCAGCGCATCCACCTTGTCCACGGCTACGCGGATGGTGGTCTCGACGGCATCGTGGCGGCCGCCGCCACCGGCGGCAGCGGCCGCTGCAGGCTCCGCGGCGGCCACGGGCGCGGACGGCACGGGCGAAGCTGGGGTCGGCGCCGGTTCGGCGCCCGCGGGGGCAGGTGCAGCGGCCTCAGCGGCCAGCGGCGCGATGTTGAGCGTGCACTGGTCCTCGACCCAGGCGAACGTGTCCTCGATCGCCGAACGCTTCACGTTGCCGATCAGCTGGAGGTCCCAGGCCAGCCAGGCCTCGAATGGATCGAGCTCCTGGAACGGGGGCAGGGCGTCGTCGCGGCAGGCGACCTTGAGTTCGCCCAGCTGGCCCAACTCGCGCAGCATGCGCAGCGGGTCGTTGCCGCTGAGGAACAGCGAGCGTTCGGGTTCGAAGCTGATGGACCAGCCCTGCGGTTCGGCGCTCGCCGCCGGCTTGGCCGCGGCGGGCGCGGCCTGGACGGCAGGGGCGTCCCCGGCGCCGGAGAGCAGGCGCTCCAGCTCGGCGCGTGCGCGCGCCAGCATCGGCTGGTCGATGGCATCGCCGTGTTCGGCCGCCGCCAGCAGCATGCGCAGCGCATCCACCGAGCCCAGCAGCGCACTGATGGCGACGCCGTCGAGCGTGCGCTTGCCGCTGCGTGCCTCGTCCAGCAGGGTTTCCAGCAGGTGGGTCAGGTCGGCGATGGCGGTGAAGCCGAAGGTGGCGCTGCCGCCCTTGATCGAGTGCGCGGCGCGGAATACCACGTGGATGGTGTCGCCGCCGCCCCCGCCGGACTCCATGTCCAGCAGTCCGGCTTCCATGGCGGCGAGGTTCTCGCGGCTTTCTTCGAAGAAGGTGGCGTGGAAGCGGGTGATGTCCATGGATGTCCCGAGGTGGCTTAGCCGAGAACCTTGCGAACGGTGGCGAGCAGTTGCTCCGGATCGAACGGCTTGACCAGCCAGCCGGTCGCGCCGGCGGCCTTGCCCTCGCTCTTCTTGTCCGCACCGGACTCGGTGGTGAGCATCAGCAGCGGGGTGAACTTGTAGTTGGGCATGGCGCGCAGCTGGCGGATCAGCTCGATGCCGTCCATGCGCGGCATGTTGACGTCGGTGATCACCGCATCGAACTTCTGGGTCTTGGCCACTTCCAGCGCGGCAATGCCGTCCTCCGCTTCCTTGACGGTGTAGCCGCCGCCGGTGAGGGCGAAGGCCACCATCTGGCGCATGGAGGTGGAATCGTCAACGATCAGAAGGTTTGCGCTCACGCGGCGTCTCCGGGGGCGGTATCGACACCCAGGCTGGCCGCGAGCGCAAGCTGGCGCGCGGCTTCGACCAGGGTCGGAGAGGGAAGGGTGATGGTGGTGACGCGCCCGCGCGCGGCGCGGTCACGCATGAAGGCGTGGAGCAGCTGCAGCCCGGCGGTGTGCACGCGGCGCACCTCCGCGCCGGACAGCTCCAGCACTTCGTCGTCGAAATGCGGTTGCAGCGCCGCTTGCAGGTCGGCGACCTGCTCGATCCCGAGGTCGGCTTGCAGGGACAATGGCATTGGCGTCTCGAAAAGTGGCTTGATCCCAGACCGATTAACGGCGGCCCGGCTGGGGACTTGAGGCGACCGGCGGGAACTGCGCCGGCGCGCACAGTTTGCCCGGTCCGGCGTCAGTCGAACACCACGCGGGCGTCCAGCAGCACCGTCGGCGGTGCGCCGGGCGTGCGGGCGATGCCCATGCCGATGCGGTCGCGCAGGCCGCGGGTGGGCGGTTCGATCTGCGGGCCGTCCAGGGTCACCACGTCGGTCACGGCGGTGACCAGCAGGCCCACGAGGTCGTCCTGGAACTCCAGGACGACGATCCGGGATCGCTCGTCGACCTGGACCGGGGCGCGGCGGAGCCAGCGGCCGAGGTCATGAACGGGCACGACCCGCCCGCGCAGGTTCATGACCCCCAGCAGGGACGGCACCGCGCCGCGCACGGCGATCAGCGGCGCCAGCCGGACCACCTCCTGCACGCGCAGCAGCTCCACGGCATAGCGGTCGTCACCCACCGCCACCCGCAGCCAGCGCTGGCCGATCGGGGCTTCCGCAGGCGCAACCTCATCCGCCTCGTCCTGTACCGCGATTGCGGGTTTCGCGGGCCGGCCCGCCGCAGGCATCGCCGGTTCGGCGACGGGCTCGGGCGGCACCGGTTCGGGCGCGGGCATGGCGAATCCCTCGGCGGCATCGCCGGCGGAAAGGACATCGGGCTCGGCTGCGACGGCCGCGTCCGACGCGTCGTGCTCGGCAACCCGTTCCCACGCATCGACGTCCGGATCGGGCGCGCCATCGGTCGCCGCGGGCAGCGGCATCGCGACCTCGCCTGCACTCGTGTCGTCGACCACCGGGGCGTCCTGCACGCCGGCGCGAGCCTCCGGCGCGGTGGCATCCAGCGGTGCGGAGCCGTCGGCAACCTCGTCGTGTGCGACGGCAAGTGGGGGCTGGCCCGGCTCGACCGGTGCCGGCACGGCACCTACCACCGGCATCGCCAGCAGCGCGTCGACATAGGCATCGACCACCATTTCTGCCCCCGGCGTGGAGGCCAGCGTGGTTCCTTGCGGGCTCATGCGGCCTCCTGTTCGGCCGGAGCGGTGTCCAGCAGCCATTGCATGGCGTGTTCGTAGGCGATCATGCCGCGGCCGTACATGTGTTCGCGCGTGCCCAGCGCATCGGCGTCGCGCAGGCGCGTGTCCACCGGGATGGGGTGCGGGCAGGCGGCGGCATCGGGATGGGACTGCAGCTGTTCCAGCGTCTGCTGGCCCGTGCGGGTTCGTTTGTCGAAGAGGGTCGGCAGGATCTGCCGCAGCAGCGGGCGGGCGCGGGAGCGCTCCACCATGGCGGCCGTGTGCAGCATGCCCGCAAGGCCGTGCAGCGCCAGCGGGTCGGTTTGGGTCGGGACGATCAGCCGGTCGCAGGCCGCCAGGGCATTGACCAGCAGCAGGCCGAGGGTCGGGGGGCAATCCAGCAGGGCGAAGTCGTAGCGGTCCGGCTCGGCCTCCAGTGCACGTCCCAGCGCCAGGCCGAGGCCGGGCTGGGTGGCGCTGCGCCGCTCCAGGGTCGCCATGGCGGGCTGTGCGGCGACCAGGTCGATGCAGGCGTATCCGCTGGGACGGGCGACCTCGGACAGGCTGCGGCCATTGAACAGATCGTAGGTGCCCACCGGCGGTGGCTCGACGGGGACGCCGAAGGCGCGCGTCAGCGACCCGTGCGGATCCAGGTCGACCAGCAGCACCCGCTTGCCGGCATCGGCCAGGCTGCGACCTAGGCACAGCGTGCTGGTGGTCTTGCCGACCCCGCCTTTCTGGTTGGCGATCGCCCAGACACGCATCACGGTGCTCTCCTTGTGGTTGTCGCCGGGCCGGCCGCCGCTTCGGCCTTGCCGCGCATGTCCAGGCCGTCCATCACGCTGTCCACGCCGCGCGAACTGGCCAGGATCACCAGCTCCACCCGGCGGTTGGCGCTGCGACCACCGACGGTCGCATTGTCCGCGATCGGCTGGTATTCGCCATAGCCCATCGCGGCCAGCCGCGCGGGGGCGATGCCGGCATCGATGAGTTCGTAGACCACGTTGGTGGCGCGCGCGGACGACAGGTCCCAGTTGGAACGGAATTCCGGCGTGCGGATCGGCTGGTTGTCGGTGTAGCCCTCCACGCGCACCGCGTTGGGGACGTCGCGCAGCACCGGGGCCAGCTGGCGGACCGTGGACAGCGCGGCGGCGCTCGGCGTCGCCACGCCGCTGGCAAACAACAGGTCGCTCTGGATTTCCACCGCCAGGAAATTCTCGCCCCGGCGCAGCCGCACCAAGCCGCTCTTCACCAGCCCCGCTAGCGCTTTCTCGATATCGTCGCCCAGCGCGTTGAGCTGGGCCTGGCTGGCCCGCGCGCTGTCCGGGTTGGGTTGCTGCTCGCGGCGGCTGAGCGGCATCGGCACCTCGATGCGGTTCGGTTGCGCTGGCCCGCGGCGCGCCCCGGTATCGATCACGGACGGATGGTCGAAGTCGCCGCCGCGCAGCTGCACTTGCCCCACCTGCACCGGCTTGATGGAGCGGGGTGGTCCGCCGAACGCGGCCGACAGCGAGTCAGCGACCACGCGGTACTTGCCCTCGTTCAGCGAGGAAATGGCGTACATCACGACGAAGAAGGCCAGCAGCAGGGTGAGCAGGTCGCCGTACGGGATCGCCCAGGCTTCGTGGTTCAGGTGTTCTTCGTGGTGCTTCGAGGGACGGCGTGCCATGGCTGCGCGCCCTCAGTGCAGGAAGCCGTTGAGGCGCGCTTCGATGTTGCGCGGGTTCTCGCCTTCGGCGATTGCCAGCAACCCCTCGATCAGCATCTCGCGCTCCACCTGCTGGCGGTGGATGACGCCCTTCAGCTTGGAGGCCATCGGCAGGAACATCAGGTTGGCGGAGCCGATGCCGTAGATGGTCGCGGTGAAGGCCGCGGCGATGCCGTGGCCCAGCTTGCTGGGGTCGCTGAGGTTCTTCATCACCGCCATCAGGCCCAGCACCGCGCCGATGATGCCGAGGGTCGGCGCATAGATGCCCATGCCCTCGAACACCTTGGCCGCGGCGGTGTCGCGATGATGCTGCGCTTCGGCTTCGATCTCGAGCATCTGCCGCATGGTCTCGGGCTCCACGCCGTCCACCACCATTTGCAGGCCCTTGCGCAGGAACGGGTCGGCGATCTGGTCCAGCACCGGCTCCAGCGACAGCAGGCCCTGCTTGCGCGAGATGGTGCTCCACTCGACCATCCGCGCGATCAGCCCGGCGTGGTCCTGCGGCGGCGGGAAGAACACCCAGCCCACGATGCGCAGGGCGCGGCTGAAGGTGTGCATCGGCGTCTGCAGCAGGATCGCCGCCAACGTGCCGAGAATGACGATCACGAAGGCCGCGGGCGACCACAGGCCCGACAGGCCGGCCCCCTTGAGTACGCTGCCCCCCATCAGGGCGACGAGCCCGAGGATCGCGCCTATGACGCTGAGGATATCCATATGTCCACCGCTATCGGCCGCGGGCGGTGGCACTTGAGTTGCGTTGTGCGGAATCGAGCAGTGCGTCCACATCCAGGATCATCGCCATGCGCCCATCGCCGACCAGGCTGGCCCCCGCATAACCGGGCAGGCCACGCAGGCTGCGCGGCAACGCCTTGATGACCACTTCCTCGCGACCGACCACCCGGTCGACCAGCAGGCAGAAGCGCTGTTCCCCGGCCTGCAGCACCACGCCGCGGGTCGCGTCCTCGCTGCCCTTGCCGAGGCCCAGCCACTCGCGCAGCGACAGCACCGGCAGCGGCCGTTCGCGCAGGTCGAGGATCTTCTGGCCATCCATCCACAGGAGCTGTTGCTCGTCGTGGGTGACGACTTCCAGCACCCGCACCAGCGGCAATGCGTAGACGTCGTCTTCAAGCTCCACCAGCAGGGTGGGCAGGATCGCGAGGGTCAGCGGGACCCGGATGATGAAGCGCGAGCCTTTGCCGATCTCCGACTGGATCTGCACCTGCCCCGACAGCTCGCGGATCTTGGACTGGACCACGTCCATGCCCACGCCGCGGCCGGACAGGTCCGACACCTCGGTGCGGGTCGAGAACCCGGGCAGGAACAGCAGGGACAGGCACTCATCCTCCGACAGGCGCGCTGCGGCTTCGCTGTCGATCAACCCCTTGCGCACGGCGCTACGGCGGATGCCATCGGGATCGATGCCGCCGCCGTCGTCGCTGACCTCGATGGCGACATGGTCGCCTTCCTGCTGCGCCGCCAGGCGGACGCGCCCCTGCTCCGGCTTGCCGGCGGCGCGACGCACGTGGGGCATTTCGATGCCGTGGTCGATGGCATTGCGCACCAGGTGCACCAGCGGATCGGCCAGGGCCTCGACCAGGTTGCGGTCGAGCTCGGTTTCGGCGCCGTCGACGACCAGTTCCACCTGCTTGTCCAACTGCCGCGCGACGTCGCGGGCGAGCTTCGGAAACCGGGTGAAGACACGGCTGACCGGCTGCATGCGCGCCGCCATCACGGCGCCCTGCAGGCGCGCGGTGACGGTATCGAGCGCGGTGACCGCGCGGTCCAGCTGTTCGTCCTGCAGGCCCGGGCGCAGCGTCTTGAGGCGGTTGCGGGCAAGCACCAACTCGCCGACGAGGTTGACCAGCGCGTCAAGGCGGCGCACGTCCACGCGCACGGTGTGCTCGGCTTCCGCCGATGCGGCCTTCTCGGCCGGTGCCGGTTTCGCCACGGGCGCCGGTTTGGAGGCCGGGGGCGGGGCCGGCGCGGGCGGCGGCGGGGCCGCGCCGGGGATCGCGCCCGCGCCGTGCAGGCTGTCGAGCAGAGCGTCGAAATCGAGGTCGTCGAGGTTGTCCGGCAAGTCGATCGCGACGGCAGGCGTAGCGGCCGGGGCAGAGGCATCCTCGCCACGCACCTGGCGCAGCAGGGCGGCATCGACTTCGGCCAGCGCCTCGCCGCGCGCCAGCGCGTCCATCATGTCCAGCAGCAGGTCCACGGCTCGCTGGGCGCCGTCGAACGCCGCGGCATCCAGTTCCCGCGTACCGCTGCGGGCGGCGTCGATGCGGTCCTCGAAGGCATGGCACAGGGCCACCATCGGAGGCAGGTCGAGGAAGCCCGCGCCGCCCTTGATGGTATGGAATCCGCGGAACACGGCGTCGAGCACGGACCGGTCGCCCGGATCCTGCTCCAGCGCGACGACCTGTTCGCCGAGGCGGTCGAGGATTTCGCGCGCCTCGACGAGGAAGTCCGCGCGGGCGTCGTAGCCGTCCGCGGACATGGTCAAATCCCGAGGTTGGCGAGCAGGTCGTTGGCCTCGTCCTGCGTAGCCGCCGGCGGGTCGATGCCGGACACCGCGGGACCGTGGCCTTTGCCATCCTCGCCGTTGAGAGCCTGGATGTCACCCAGGCCGGATTGCAGCGAGCGGATCAGATGGATGACGCGCTGGATGATCTGCCCGGTGAGGTCCTGGAAGCTTTGCGCCTCCACCATCGCTGACAGCCGGGAGCGGATCGCATCCACCGTGGCCTCGTGCTCCGGACCGATGGTGCCGAGCAGGGTCCGGCACTCGTCGGCAAGGTCGAGCGTGCGCATGCTGGCCTCTTCGGTCATCTTGACCACGTGCTCCAGGCGGCTGCAGGCATCGGGGAGGCCGACCGCGGATTGGGCGGCGCCCGGGATGCGCACGTCGATCGCGCGTTCCAGTTCGTCCAGCTCGCGCGCCAGTTTGACCAGGCTCTCCACCACCGGCTGGCGGCGCCATTCCAGCAGCGAATCGAGGTGGTGCTTCCAGGCATCGGCATCGCCCTGTTCCAGCGCCGCCATGGCGGCGTGCAGGCGGTCGATGATCTGCGCGTCCCCGGCGGGGACGGACGGCGGGCGCAGGGGGAGGCTCATGCGGCTTTCTCCATGCGCTCGAAGATCTTGGCCAGCTTGTCTTCGAGGGTGGCGGCGGTGAACGGCTTGATGATGTAGCCGTTCACGCCTGCCTGCGCGGCCTCGATGATCTGCTCGCGCTTGGCTTCGGCGGTCACCATCAGCACCGGGATCTTGGCCAGCGCGGCATCGGCGCGGATCGCCTTCAGCAGGTCGATGCCCGGCATGCCCGGCATGTTCCAGTCGGTCACGACCAGGTCGAACTTGGCTTTCTGCAGCTCGACCAGCGCGGTCGTGCCGTCGTCCGCCTCCGCGGTATTGGTGAAGCCCAGATCGTTGAGGAGGTTCTTGACGATGCGACGCATGGTCGAAAAGTCGTCAACGATGAGGATGCGGATGCCCTTGTCCATGTCGGATCCTGTAGGTGTTCGGAAGCGGTAACGGTCGGCGACCGGGAAACTTGATGGTGCCGCATCCGGGGCGGGGATGGCAGCCCCCGCCCGTCGCCTCAGTCGTCGTCCGCGTCGACTTCGCTGCGCCAGTCGGTCAGCCGGGAGCGCAGGCGCAGCATGGCCTGGCCGTGGATCTGGCAGACCCGGGATTCGCTGACGTTGAGCACCGCGCCGATCTCGCGCAGGTTCATTTCCTGCTCGTAGTACAGCGACAGCACCAGCTGTTCGCGCTCGGGCAGGTTGTGGATGGCGTCGCCCAACGCGGACCGGAAGGCACCCTGCTCGAAGCGGCGGGCGGGCGTGATGTTGTCCTGTTGCTCCAGCCGTGGTTCGCCGTCGTGCTCCTCGGCGTACTCGTCCAGGCTCAGCAGCTGGCCGCGCGCGGCGTCCTGCAGGATGTGGTGGTAGTCGTCGACGCTCATCCCCAGCACGCCGGCGATTTCCTGCGACGTGGCCGCGCGGCCTTCGCGCTGTTCGATCGAACGGGTGGCCGCCACCACGTCGCGGTAGCGCCGGTGGACCGAGCGCGGCACCCAGTCCCCGGCGCGGATGGCGTCGATCATGGCGCCGCGGATGCGGATGGAGGCGTAGGTCTCGAAGGTGGCGCCCTGGTCGGACTGGAAGTTCCGGGCCGCCTCGATCAGGCCGATCATCCCGGCCTGGATCAGGTCGTCGATCTCGACGCTGGAGGGCAGCCGGGCCGCCAGGTGGTGGGCGATCCGGCGCACCAGCTCGGAATGCCGCGCCACGATGGCGGCGGCGTCACCGGTCTGCTGGGCGCGGTATTGGGCGGCCCCCGTGTTCATCATGCACAGGCACTCCCCTGGGCGGCGATGAGGCGCTCGGTGAAGAATTCCACGTGCCCGCGCGGTCCCTGCGGCGCCTGCCACTGGCCGATCTTGCGGACGATGTCACGGAACGCCAGCGAGGCCGGCGCGGTGGGGAAGGCGTCGACGACGGCTTCCTGACGTTGCACCGCCAGCCGCAGCCATTCGTCGCGGGGGATCGCGCCGAGGTAGGACAGGGTGACGTCCAGGAAGCGCGAGGTCACGCGCTCCAGCTTGTCGAACACCGCGCGTCCTTCGTTGACGTTGGGCACCTGGTTGGCCAGCACCTGAATGCGGTTCACGCCGCGGTCGCGGCTGAGCACCTTGATCAGGGCATAGGCATCGGTCACCGAGGCCGGCTCGTCGCAGACCACCAGGATGACGTCCTGCGCGGCCTGGCAGAAGGTCAGGACACCGTCGCTGATGCCGGCAGGAGTGTCCACGATCATGACGTCCAGCGGGATGTCCAGCTGGGAGAACGCATTGACCAGGCCGACATGTTGCTGCGGCAGCAGCTCGGTCATGTGGCGCTTGCCGGACGCGGCGGGCACCACCAGCAGCCCGCGCGGGCCTTCGATGACGGTGTCCCGCAGCTCGCAGCGCCCGGCGAAGACGTCGGCCAGGGTGAAGCGCGGCGACAGGCCCAGCATGACGTCGACGTTGGCCAGCCCCAGATCGGTGTCCAGCAGCAGGGTGCGCTGGCCGGCGTTGACCAGCGCCATCGCCAGGTTGATCGAGGTCGTCGTCTTGCCGACGCCGCCCTTGCCGCCGGTCACGGCGATCACGCGGGGCGCGGAGGTGGCGTTCGCGGTGCGGAGGGGCTCAGGCGACTGCATGGCGGCCTTCGTCGTGGTGGGGGCTTGCAGCGCCGTCGCGGCGCGGGAGGTCGAAGGCGTTCGCCAGCGCCCGGGCATCGGCCAGCTCGAGGTCGTCGGGTACGCGTTGGCCGGAAGTGGTGTAGGCCATGGGGACAGTATGTTGCATCAAGACCGACAGCGCTGCACCCGGGCGGACGCATTCGTCCAGCTTGGTCAGGACCACGCCCTCGGGGGCCGCCGGGCGGTAACGGCGCAGCAGCTCCGACAGGTCTGCCGGGTGGGCGTTGGCGGGCAGCACCAGCAGGCTGCGCACGTTGCTGGCGGCGCGCACCCACAGGATCTGGCGGAGCAGAGCGCGATCGCGCAGGCCGTAGCCGGCGGTGTCGACCAGGACCAGCGGATAGTCGTCCAGCTGGTCCAGGGTGTGGGTCAAGGCTTCCGGGCCGTCGGCGTCGCACACGGTGATGCCCAGCCGCCGCCCCAGCACGTGCAGCTGCTCGCGTGCGCCGGCGCGTTCGTTGTCGGCGCTGACCAGCGCCACGTCGCGGGTGCCGTGGCGGGCGGCATAGCGGGCCGCCAGCTTGGCGATGGTGGTGGTCTTGCCGGCCCCGGTGGGGCCCAGCAGGGCGATGATGCCGCCTGCTTCGATCAGCTCCTCGCCGGCGACCGGGATCAGGTCGGCCAGCTCCTCGCGCAGCGGCTCGAGGATGGCGTCGGTGGGCAGGGCGGGATCCAGTCGCTGGGCGATCCGTTGCGCCAGCGCCTCGTCGCAGCCGAAGGCGGCAAGGGCATCCAGCGCCGCGGCACGGGCCGGCGAGCCGCGCAGGCGCTCACTGGCGAACTGGCCCATCTCGCGCTCGATCACCCGCCGCATGGCGGCCAGTTCGGCGCGCAGGGCGGCCACGGCCGGGTCGGTCTCGATCACGCGCAGGGCCGGGGAATCGGCGGCGGGGGATGCCGGCGCCGCGGCGGGCGCAGGCGCCGATGCCACGGGGGCAGGCACCGGGATCGCCGGGGTGGGGGGCTCCACGGGAATCGCCTCCGCCACCGGCGCGGCCGCGCGACGCAGGGCGGCCGCGAAGTCGGCGGGGCGCAGGGTCTCGTCTTCGCTTTCGTCGTCGACACGCACGTCGATGCGCGGCATCGGCGTTGGCACGCGGGCAGTCGGCGCGGCAACGGGGGAAGCCGCGGGAGCGGGTGGTGTCGGGCGGGCCGGCTTGAACGCAGCCATCATCTGCTCGAGACGGCTGCCCTGGCGCTCCGCCGGGGCTGCCGGCGTGGGCAGCGGCGGCACCGGCACGCCGTCGATGCGGAACACCGCGCGACCGGTTTCGCGGGACACAGGCTTGGCGGAACGGGGCGCCTCCGCCGCGGGCGCGGTCGCGACCGGCGTGGCCTGGGGGGACGTCATCGTGCGCAGCGTCTGCTGCACCAGCGCTTCGTCGTAGTCGGTGGCGGCCACGACCTCCACGCCGCCTTCCGCGGCCTGGCGGCTGGACAGGATCACGGCATCGGGGCCCTGCTCGTCGCGGACCATGCGCAACGCGGTGCGCATGTCGGGGGCAGTGAAACGTTTGATTCTCATGGTGTTCGTCCGCAATCCGGTCATCAGCCCACCGCCCCCAGCAACCGCAGCCGCTTGTCTTCCGGCACTTCACCGTAAGCCAGCACCGAAAGCTGCGGCACGCTGTGGCGTACCAGCCGCGAGATCGCCGCGCGGATCCCGCCCGGCACCAGCAGGATCGCGGGCTCGCCGCGCTGTTCCTGCCGGGCCACGCACTCGCTGAGGTTCTGGTGCAACCGCTCGGCGAGTCCGGGTTCCAACGCGGCGCCCTGGCCGCTGACGGAATCTTGCAAGATGCGTTCCAGTTGCGGCGCCAGGGTGAAGACCGGGAGCTCCGGCGCCATGCCGTTGAGCTCCTGCACGATGAACGGGCCCAGCGCGGTGCGGACGGCGGCGGTCAGCACCGAGGGGTCCTGGGTGTGGATGCCGTGTTCCAGCAGCGCCTCCACGATCCGGCGCATCTGCCGCAGCGGCACCTTCTCGGTCAGCAGCGACTGCAGGACGCGCACCACCACCGACAGCGGCAGCAGCTTCGGCGTCAGGTCCTCGACGAGCTTGGGCGACGCCTTGCCGACGTTCGCCAGCAGCTGCTGCACTTCGTCATGGCCGAGCAGCTCCGCGGCGTGCTCGCGGACCAGATGCGAGAGATGGGTGGCGATGACCGTGCCGGCATCGACCACCGTATAGCCCAGCGATTCAGCGTGGGCGCGCTGGGACGGCAGGATCCACACGGCATCCAGCCCGAACGCCGGGTCCCGGCCCGGGATGCCGTCCAGCGTGCCGAACACCTTGCCCGGATCCAGCGCCAGCATCCGGTCGGGGTGCAGCTCGCCGCCGGCCACCGGCACGCCGTGGACGAGGATGCGGTATTGGCCGGCCGCCAGCTCCAGGTTGTCGCGCACGTGCACCGCCGGGATCAGGAACCCGAGGTCCTGGGTCAGCTTGCGCCGCACGCCCTTGAGGCGAGTCAGCAGCTCGCCGCCCTGCGCCTTGTCGACCAGCGCGATGAGCTTGTAGCCCACCTCCAGGCCCAGCGGTTCCACCGGCGCCACTTCGTCCCAGCTCAGCTCCGCCACGGCACCGGCGCCGACGACCGAGGACTCCGGCGCCGCCGGCGACGCCTCGGCCTCCTCGTGTTTCTTCAGTCGCCAAGCGGCATAGCCCAGGATCCCAGCGAAGAGCAGGAAGGGCAGGTTGGGCATGCCCGGCACGATGCCGATCAGCCCCATCAACGCCGCCGCCACCGCCAGCGCACGCCGCTGGCCGAACACCTGGGTGCTGACCGCCGCGCCCATTTCCTGCTCGCGGGTGGCGCGGGTGACCAGCATGGCCACCGCGGTGGACACCAGCAGCGCCGGGATCTGCGCGACCAGGCCGTCGCCGATCGCCAGCAGGGTATAGGTCTGCATCGCATCGGCAAAGCCGAGGTCGTGCTGCAGGACACCGATCAGGACGCCGCCTACCAGGTTGATCACCAGAATCAGCAGGCCGGCAATGGCATCACCGCGGACGAACTTGCTGGCACCGTCCATCGAACCGTAGAAGTCCGCCTCGTTGCGGACCTCCTCGCGGCGCAGCTTGGCTTCCTCGCGCGTCAGCAAGCCGGCATTGAGGTCGGCGTCGATCGCCATCTGCTTGCCGGGCAGTGCGTCGAGGATGAAGCGGGCCGACACTTCCGAGATGCGCCCGGAGCCCTTGGTGACCACCACGAAGTTGACGATGGTGAGGATCGCGAACACCACGATGCCGACCGCATAGCTGCCGCCGACCACGAAGTTGCCGAAGGACTCGATGACGTGGCCGGCCGCGGCGCCGCCCTGGTGGCCATGCAGCAGCACCACGCGGGTGGAGGCGACGTTCAGCGACAGCCGGAGCAGGGTGACCATCAGCAGGACGCTGGGGAACACCGAGAATTCCAGCGGGCGCAGCACGTACACCACGGCCAGCAGCACCATCAGCGACAGCGCGATGTTGACGGTGAACAGGATGTCCAGCAGGAACGGGGGCAGCGGGACCACGACCATGGACAGCATGGCCAGCACGACCACCGGTGCCGCCGCGCCGCCACGCAGGGACTGGGCCAGTGCCGCCAAAGAACCGCTGCGGGAGCCGTTGTCGGGCGTGGTGGCGCTCATCGCGGCGATTTCCCGTCATCCAGCGACGGATCCACGGCGACCGTCGCCAGCCGCGGCATCGGGCCGTGGGACGGGTGCCAGCGGCGCAGCTGGAACACGTAGGACAGGATCTGGGCGACGGCGGCGTAGAGCTGCACGGGGATTTCCTGGTCGAGCTTGGCATGCCGATACAAGGCGCGTGCCAATGGCGGGGCCTCCACCGTGGCCACCCGGTGGGCGGCGCCGATCTCCCGGATGCGCAGGGCCATCTCGTCCACGCCCAGCGCCACCACCTTGGGCGCCCGCATGCGCCCGGCCTCGTACTTCAATGCCACCGCGTAGTGGGTCGGGTTGGTGACGATGACGTCCGCCTCCGGCACCGCTTCCATCATCCGGCGCTGGGCCATTTGCAGCGCCATCTGCCGGATCTTGTGCTTGACCTGCGGGTTGCCCTCGTTTTCCTTGAACTCGTCGCGCACTTCCTGCTTGGTCATCTTCAGCTTTTCGTGGTGCGACCAGCGCTGGTAGGGCACGTCGACCAGCGCCAGCAGCGCCATCGCCCCGACCATGGCCGCCAGCGCATGCAGCATGAAGCCCAACCCGTCCGCGACCGCCCGCTCCAGCGGCATGTTCTGCAGCGCCGGCATGGCGACCAGGGCGCGATGCACCACCCAGAAGCCCACGGCACCGACCAGCAGGATCCGCAGGACGGATCGCAGCAGCTCAACCCGGCCCTCCCGGCCGTACATGCGCGCCAAGCCCGCCATCGGGTTCAGTTTCCCGAAATTCGGCTCCAGGGCCTTGGTGCTGAAATGGAAGCCGCCCATCACCACGGGCGAAATGAAGCAGGCCAGGATGGCCACGGCGATCATCGGCAGCAGCGGCACCGCGAGTCCGGCCAGCATGTTGGCGGAATGCGCCAGCAGGCGGTCCTGCTGGCCCACCAGCTGCTGGTCGAAGGCCAGGGCATCGTGCATCCAGTCCAGCGCGCTGCGGGCAACGCTGGACCCCATCGCGAGCACCGTCAGCACGGAGGTGCCCAGGACGGCCACGCCGGCCAGCTCGCGTGACTGCGGGACATCGCCGCGGTCCTTCGCTTCGCGCAGGCGTTTGGCGGTAGGGGCTTCTGTCCTGTCTTCGCGGTCCGCGTCTTGGCTCATCGTTTCAACCCGTCACGGCGCGGGCGGCTTCGAATGCCTGCCCAAACAGCGCCTTGACGGGTTCAAGCAATTCGTGTGCCAGCACGGCCAGCATGGCGAGGCCCACCAGCAAGGCGATGGGCATGCCGACTTGGATCGGATTGAACTGGGGGGCGGCGCGCGACAGCACGCCGACCACCATGTTCACGGCCAGCATCGCCACGGTCACCGGCAGCGACAGCAAGACGGCCGCCCGCAGGACCGCCGGGAAAAACCCGGGCACCACCGCAAGGAATGCAGGCAGGTCGGAGAACGGCATGCCGATGGGATGCGCCCGGTAGCTCTCCAGCATCAGCTGGACCAGGGCAAGGTGGGCGTCCAGCGTGAAGAACAACAAGCCGAAGATCAGGTAGTACCAGACCGACAGCACCGGCACGGCGGTCTGGTTGGCCGGGTCGGTCATCGTCGCGAACGAGAGCGCCATGCCCTGGGAAACGAATTGCCCCGTCAGCGTGGCCACTTCGAAGACCAGCTTGAACACCAGGCCGATCGCCACGCAGATCGCGAACTCCCGGATCACGTTCAGCGCCGTGGCTGCATCCACCGTCGCCGGCGGCGGGGCAGGCAGCACGCTGGCAAGGGCGGCCGACAGCGCCAGGGTGATGATCAGCCGCGCACGCACCGGGATGCCCCGTCCCCCGATCGCCGGGAGCACCTGCAGGGCTGCGCCGATCCGGATGGCGTGCCACAGGATCGTGCCCAGCACGGCAAAGAGGTTCAGGCCCTGCGCGGTGACGAGGGTAACGGTGTCCATCGCGCCATCGTCAGCCGATCAGGTGCGGGATCTGCTGGAACAACTCCGTGGTGAACGACACCAGCCGGCCCAACAGGAAGTGCCCGGTCAGCGCCAGCGTGGCCACCAGCGCCGCGACCTTCGCCACGAACGCCAGGGTGGGCTCGTTGATCGAGGTGGCCGCCTGCAGGATGCCGACCACGACGCCGGTGACCAGCACGGCCAGCAGCAACGGGGCCCCCAGCAGCAGCGCCAGGTAAAGGCCGCTGGCGAGCTGGCTCAATGCGACTTCCGGGGTCATGCGTGGGCGCCCCTCATATCGGATTGAAGCTGGCGGCCAGCGAACCCACCACCAGCACCCAGCCGTCCACCAGCACGAACAGCAGGATCTTGAACGGCGCCGAGATCAGCATGGGCGACAGCATCATCATGCCCATCGACATCAGCACGCTGGCGACCACCAGGTCGATGATCACGAACGGGATGTAGATCAGGAACGCGATCTCGAACGCGGTCTTGAGTTCGCTGGTCAGGAACGAGGCGGCCAGCACGCCGAACGGGACGTCCTGGGGCGTGGCATAGGGGCCCGTGTTGGACATCCCGGCGAAAGTCATCAGGTCGTTCTCCCGCACCTGCGCCAGCATGAACGCGCGGAACGGCGTGGAGGCCGCCGTCCAGGCGGTGCGGAAATCGATCTGGTGGTCGAGATAGGGCGCGACGCCGGCGGTCCACGCCTGGTCGAATACCGGCTGCATCACCATGACCGTGAGGAACAGCGCCAGCGCCAGCAGCACCTGGTTGGAGGGCGCCTGCCCGGTGCCCAGCGCCTGGCGCAGCAGCCCGAGCACGATGATGATGCGGGTGAAGGCCGTCACCCCCAGCAGCAGTGCCGGCAGCAGGGTGATGCTGGTCATCAGCAGCAGCACCTGCATCGGTATGCTGACGGGCTGGTTGCCGATCTGGCCGACGGTCACCGGCGGCAGGCTGGGCAGCGCAGGCGCGGCGGCGGGTGCCGCCTGCGCGGCTTGCTGGACCGTCTGCTGGGCCGCCTGCGCGGCCGCGCCCCCGGCCAACAGGCACAGCAGGACGGCGCACAGCATGAGCAGCGTGCGCTGGCGGAGCAGGGCGGTCATGAGGAGGTCTTCCCGAGGCGCTGGGCCAGCAGCTGGGCGAACGCCGGCGCCTGCGGCGGCGGCTCCACGGGCAGCGGAGTCTCGAGGGTATGCAGCAGGCGGGTGCCGGCGGCCCCGGTGCCCAGCAACAGCTGCGTCTGGCCGACTTCGACCACGACCAGCCGCTCGCGGGTACCAAGGGCCAGCGAGGCCACCACGCGCAGGCCGCTGCCACCGCGCATCCCGGCCAGGCCGGGCATGCGGCGTACCAGCCAGGCCAGCGCGAAGATCAGGCCCAGCACCAACGCCAGCGCGAACAGGGTGCCCCCGATCGTGCCGGCGGCGCTCGGAGCGTCGACGTGGGCGGGCTTCATGGCCACTGCGGTCGTCTTCGCCGGACGGGTCTGGAACCCGGTGATCGGTTGTGCCGGTGGCGCAGCGGGGACGGCGACCGTCGCTTCGGGCGTCCCCGCGGGCATGGCGGCGGGGGGCACCGATGCCGCGGCACCGGATTGCGGATCGGCGGGGGCAGGCTGCATCGGCGACGCCTGCTGGGTGGCCGGAGCGGGAGTGCTGGCCATGGCCTCAGCGCAGGCGCTTGATGCGTTCGCTGGGGCTGACCACGTCGGTCAGGCGCACGCCGAAGCGATCATTCACCACCACCACCTCGCCTTGCGCGATCAGGGTGTCGTTGACATAGACGTCCAGCGGTTCGCCGGCGGCGCGCTCCAGCTCCACCACCGAGCCCTGGTTGAGCTGCAGCAGGTTGCGGATCGGGATGCGCGCATGCCCGACCACCAGCGACAGGGTCACCGGCACGTCGAGGATGACGTCGAGGTTGAGGTCGCTCTTCGGCCCGCCCGCGTTCGGATCGGCGGCGGTACCGGCGGTCAGGGCCTCGAACGCGGCAAGCTGGGCGGCTTCGTCGGTGGATGTCATAGCGTCGGTACCGGATTCTGGGGGGAGCGGGGGATGTGCACGTCGGTGATCTTCACCGCGTTCTTGCCGTTGTGGACGCCGAATTCGCCGGTGAACAGCGGCAGGTGCTCGACGTGCACGGGAATCTCGGGCTTGAGGTCGATCGGGATCACGTCACCGACCTTCAGCTTGCTGAGCTCGCGCAGGCTGATCTGGCGGGTGGCGAGGGTGCTCTTGACGTCCACCGCCACGTCCTGCAACTGCCTGTGCAGGGCATTCGTCCAGTTTTCGTCCTTCTCGACGCGGTCGCTCTGCACGCCGGCATCCAGCTGTTCCCGGATCGGCTCCAGCATCGACCAGGGCATGGCCAGGTGCAGCTCGCCGCCGCCTCCCTCCAGCTCGACGTGGAAGCGGCAGACCACGATGTATTCACGCGGGCTGATGATGTTGGCGAAGTGCGGATTGACCTCGGAGTTCATGTACTCGAACTCCACGTTCATCACCGGCGCCCAGGCCTCGGCG
>DASWXO010000169.1:0-13254 GCA_036405455.1 Thermomonas sp.
GGCTGCAGGCCGTGCAGCGTCGCCTGCGGACGGATGCCGCCGATGTCGCGCCTGTCCGCGATGAAGCATCGCCACGACGCCAGGCGCAAGTCGCGCAGGCGCTGGCACAGGCGGAACGGGCACGCCTGCGCGGCGACTGGTTGACGCCGCCGGGCGACAGCGTCTGGGACCACCTGCGTGCGGCGATTGCACTGGCGCCTCGGGATCCGCGCGTGCTGCGCGCAACGGCGGCGCTGCAGGCCGCGGCGCAGCGGTGCCACGCCGATGCGCTGCGCGACAACAACCTCGGGCGCGCCGGGGAATGCCTGCAGGCGTGGCGCCAGCTGGCGCCGGCCGACGCTGGCCTGGCGTCGGCCCAGCGGCGGCTGGCGCAGCGCTGGCTTGCGGTGGGCAGCGAATGGCTCGAGGCCGGTCGCACCGTCGATGCCCGGCGTGCCCTCGCGCAGGCGCGCGCCACGGATCCCGGCGTGCCGGGACTGGACGCCTTCGCCGACCGCCTGCGCCGGGCGCGCTGAGTCGCCGACGCCTCGGCTCAGTCGAGGAAGTTGGCCCGCACCACGCTCCGCGCCGCATCGGCCGAGAAATGCCGGGCCACGTTGGCGCGACCGCGTTCCGCCAGCGTCGTCCACAGCCCGTCGTCGTCGAGCAGGCGCAGCACGGCCCGGGCGAACGCGTCCGGTGCGTCCGCCACCAGCACGTCCTCGCCGTCGCGCAGGTGCATGCCTTCCACCGCGCAGGCCGTCGCCACCACCGGCAGGCCGTGCGCCATCGCCTGGTTGACCTTGCCTTTCACGCCCGCGCCGTAGCGCAGCGGTGCCACCGAGACGCGGCAACCGTCCAGCCACGGCTGCAGGTCGGGCACGTGGCCGTGGATGGTCACGCCCGGCTGCTCCACCAGACGTGCCACGGCATCGGGCACGTCGCCGCCGATGCAGTGGAAGCGCAGGTCGGGCCGCACCGCGCGCAGCCGCGGGAACACCTCGCCGACGAACCAGCGCACCGCGTCGACATTGGGCGGATGGCGGAAACCGCCGACGAACAGCAGGTCGCGGCGTGCCTCGGGTCCGGGCCCGGGCGGTGCCGGCCGATGCAGGTTGGACAGGACCTCCACGCGCGCGCCGGGCGCCTCCCGTGCCAGCAGCGTGCGTTCCGCCTCGCTGACCACGAAGGTGGCATCCGCCTCGCGGATCAGCGCCAGTTCCCGCGCCTGCGTGCGGCGCGAGGCGCGCAACGCGGCGGCATCGCCGGCCAGTTCCGCCGCGCGGCGCTCGCGCAGGGAGTGCAGGTCCACGGTGTCGAACAGCAGCCGCGCCTGCGGGGCGTGGCGGCGCAGCAGCGGGAAGCACTCGCTGGCGACGTAGTGGCGGCTGACCATGACGGCGTGGAAGCGCGGCCCGTGCTCGCGCAGCCAGGCCGGCAGCCGCGCCGCGTAGGGCGCATGCCAGCACTCCACGCCCATCGCCTGCAGGGCGCGGGTGTAATCGCCGTCGGCTTCGCGGTTGGCAGGCAGGAACACCACGTGCGCGCCTTCCTCGATCAGCAGGCGCATCAATTCCACCAGTCGCAGGGAGCCCGAGTCGCGGTCCGGCTGCGGGGTCAGCGCGTCGATGACCAGCACCTGGCGCTGGTGGCGGTGCAGCGTGGCCGGCGTCGGTTCGGTCCCCGGCGGCAGCTGCCGCGACAGCACGGTGCGCCATTTGTCGGCGAAGACCGCGCGGTTGCGCACCTGCGCCGCCTTCGGCCCGGTGGTCAGGTCGGTGCCGGAGGTGGTGCCCTCGTCGTGCACCACCGTTGCCGCCGGCTGGTACAGCGTGCGCAGGCCGGCGGCCCGCACCGCGAAGGCGAGGTCGGTGTCTTCGTAGTAGGCGGGGGCAAAACGCGTATCGAACCCGCCCAGCCGGTGGAACAGGGCGCGCGGGAGGGCGATCGCCGCACCGCTGAGGTAGTCGGCATCGCGCAGGTAGCCGAAGCGGCAGTCCTCGGGGTCGCCGAAGCGGCCGTAGTTCCAGCCGCTGCCGTCGGCGAACACCACGCCGCCGGCCTCCTGCAGGCGGCCGTCGGGGTAGACCAGGCGCGCGCCCACCAGCCCCGCGTCGGCCACGTCGTCGAAGGTGCCCAGCAGGGCCTCCAGCCAGCCCGGCTGCGGCACGGTGTCGTTGTTCAGGAAGACGAGGTAGTCGCCACGTGCCAGCGCCGCGCCGTCGTTGCAGGCAGCGATGAACCCGCCGTTGCGCGGCCGCGCGTGCACGCGGAGGCCGGCGATGGCCTGCAGCCGGGCCAGCGAGTCGTCGGGCGAGGCGTCGTCCACCACGACCACTTCGAACGGCGTGCGCGGCGGGTGCGCGGCGATCGCGCGCAGGCAGGCCAGCGTGTGCGGGAACGCCCCGTGGACGGGGATCACGATGCTTGCGCGCGGGGCGTCCGAGGTCGGCACCGCGAACGGCGCGAATGGCGCCTGCGGCGGCAGGTACAGGGCCGCGGCACTGGCCGGTGTGCGTCGGAACTGCAGCCCCAGCCGGCGCCAGGTGGCCGCCACGCCGCGTGTTCGCAGGCTGGCCCAGCCGCGCCGCCACAGGCCCAGCGCGCGCAGCAGCCAGAAGCGCGCTTCGACGGGGACGGGCATCGGGCTGAACTCCTGCGCAAGGATCGGGGAACGCCCCGCGTGGCCGCGCAGGCGGCTGCGCTAGACTCGGGCTACCGCCATTGTCGCATCCACCGGCAGACCGCCCGCCAATGCCCCGCATCCAAGACGAAGAAGACGCGCTGTACGAAGACGACGACGGAGGGGCGGGCGACGGTCCCGGTTGGCGCCGCCGGCTGCTGGCCTGGGGCCTGGCCGCCGCGGCGCTGCTGCTGGGCTTCCTGATCCCCTACCTGCTGTACCTGAACCACCAGGTCGGCGAGCGCTTCGGCAAGCTGCGCTGGCAGGTGCCCACCCGCGTGTACGCGCGGCCGCTGGTCCTGCGCCAGGGCCTGGTGCTGGACGCCCAGACGCTGAAGACCGAGCTGGATGCCGCGTCCTACCGCGACGGCGACGGCCAGCGCCCCGGCACCTATGCCCGCAACGGCGCCCGCTGGCGGATCTCCAGCCGCGGCTACAGCGACGTGGATGGCCGGGTGGCGCCGGCGGTGCTGGAGGTGACGCTGTCCAGTGGCCGGGTGGCCGCGATCCGCGACGCCAAGGCCAAGCGCGCCCTGCGCAGCGCCCGCCTGGATCCCGCCCGCATCGCCACCCTGTATGGACAGAACCAGGAAGAGCGGCGGCTGGTCCGCATCGAAGAGGTGCCGGAGCTGCTGGTCACCGGGCTGCAGGCGGTCGAGGACCGCGATTTCAACCACCACATCGGCATCGACTTCAGCGGCATGCTGCGTGCGGTGTTCGTCAACGTGAAGTCCGGCGGCGACACCCGCCAGGGCGCCAGCACCCTGACCCAGCAGCTGGCCCGCAGCGGCCTGCTGGGCATCGGCAAGGAACAGACCTACAGCCGCAAGTTCAAGGAGATCCTGTTCGCCCTGCTGCTGGAGGCGCGCTACGACAAGCGCACCATCCTCGAGGCCTATTTCAACCAGGTCGACCTGGGCCAGCGCGGCGCGCAGGCGATCCGCGGCGTCGCGGCGGCGTCCGAATTCTGGTTCGGACGGGACCTGAAGGACCTGTCCACCGAGCAGGTCGCACTGCTGATCGGCATGGTGAAAGGGCCGTCCTGGTACAACCCGCGGCGCAACCCCGAGCGTGCGCTCACCCGGCGCAACTTCGTGCTGGGCGAGATGCGCGAGACCGGGCTGATCGACGAGAAGGAGTACCGGCGCGCCGTGCAGGCGCCGCTGGGCGTCACCGGCAACGCCGGCAACCTGGTCGCCAATCGGTTCCCGGCCTACGTGGACCTGGTGCGCAAGCAGCTGGCCCGCGACTATCCGGCGGACAAGCTGTCCGGCGCCGGCCTGTCGGTGATGACCGGCATGTCGCCGTCCGCGCAGGGCTATGCCGAAGGTGCGGTGGCGCGCACCCTGAAGTCGCTCTCCACGAAGGGCCGGCCCCCGCTGCAGGCCGGCCTGGTGGTGACCGACGTGCACAACGGCGATGTGCTGGCCGTGGTGGGCAGCCGGGAATTCACCGAACCGGGGTTCAACCGGGCGGTGGACGCCAAGCGGCCGGTCGGTTCCCTGCTCAAGCCCTTCGTGTACCTGCTGGCGCTGGCACAGCCGGACCAATGGTCGCTGGCCAGCACGATCAGCGATGCCCCGGTGACCATCGGGATGGGGCGCGGGAAGACCTGGCAGCCGGGCAATTCCGATGGACGCAGCCACGGCGACGTGCGCCTGATGGACGCGCTGGCGCAGAGCTACAACCTCGCGACGGTGCGGCTGGGCATGGCGGTGCAGCCGCAGCGGCTGGCGGCGCTGGTCCGCACGCTGGCCGGGATTGAGTCCGAGGCACAGCCCTCCCTGATCCTGGGCGCCGTGGACCAGAGTCCCTACGCGATGGCGCAGCTCTACCAGTTCCTGGCCTCCGGCGGCGAGATCCAGCCGCTGCATGCGGTGCGCGGCGTGCTGGACGCCGAGGGACGCACCATCAAGCGCTACGACAGCGAGGCGCCGCCCGCGCAGCGCGGCGATGCCGTGGCGGCCCGCCTGGTGGGCAGCGCGCTGCAGTACGCGGTGACCTCGGGCACCGGTCATGCGCTGATCCGCGACGGTTTGGGCCGGCTGGCGCCGGCCGGCAAGACCGGAACCAGCAATGACAGCCGCGACAGCTGGTTCGCCGGCTACACGGGCGACCACCTCGCGGTGGTCTGGGTGGGCAACGACCAGAACCAGCCCACCGGGTTGTATGGCGCCACCGGCGGCATGCGCGTGTGGTCCGACATCTTCGCGCGGCTGCCCAGCGCACCGTTGCGCCTGTCCAGCGACGGCATCGACTGGCGCTGGGTGGTGGACGGCCAGAGCACCGACGCCGATTGCCCCGGGGCGCGCTACCTGCCGTTCGTGGCCGGCTACGCGCCGCCCTACCAGGCGTGCCCATACGCGCCGCCACCGGAACTGGACGAGTTCGGCAATCCGCTGCCCGTCGGCGATGACGGGATGAATCCGCTGGAGCGCGCGGGCCAGGCGATCCGCAACTTCTTCGGCGGCGGCGATCCCGCGAAGCAGGCGCCGCCCGCCGACGCGCCGCCGCCGCGGCCGGTGCAGTGAGCGCCGACGACGCGTCGGGCTCGCGGCTGGGACGTGCGGTCCACGAGGCACTGGGCGGGGACGCCGCCCTCGCGCGGGCCCTGCCGGGGTTCCGTCCGCGGCCCGCGCAGCAGCGGCTGGGGGTGGCCGTGGCGGAGGCGTTCGAGCGCCGCGACGTGCTGCTGGCGGAGGCCGGTACCGGCACCGGCAAGACCTACGCCTACCTGGTGCCGGCGCTGCTGTCCGGCCTGAAGACCATCGTGTCCACCGGGACGCGCGCACTGCAGGACCAGCTGTACCTGCGCGACCTGCCGCGGGTCCGCGAGGCGCTGGGCGTGGGCCTGAAGACCGCCCTGCTGAAGGGGCGCGCCAACTACCTCTGCCGCCATCGGCTGGAACAGGCCAAGGGCGATCCGCGCTTCACCACCCGCGAGCAGGTCAGCCAGTTCCAGCGCGTGGTGGCCTGGAGCGGTCGCACCCGCAGCGGCGACATGGCCGAGCTGGAATCGCTGGCCGAGGATTCGCCGCTGCTGCCGCTGGTGACGTCCACCGCCGACAACTGCCTGGGCACCGAGTGCCCGTTCTGGAGCGAGTGCTTCGTGGTGCAGGCGCGCCAGCGGGCGCAGGCGGCGGACCTGGTGGTGGTCAACCACCACCTGCTGCTGGCCGACCTGGCGCTGAAGCAGGAAGGTTTCGGCGAGATTCTGCCGGGCGCGCAGGCGTTCGTGGTCGACGAGGCCCACCAGCTGCCGGAGCTGGCCGCGCAATTCTTCGGCGAGGGCCTGGGCGCGCGGCCGCTGGTCGAACTGGCCCGCGACGCGATCACCGGTTGCAAGGAGGTGGCCGGCGCGCTTGGCGCCGTGCAGGGGCCGGCACGCGACCTGGAGCAGGCCACCCGCGCGCTGCGCGCCGCCATGGACAACCTGCCGGTGCGCGGCACCGTGTGGCGCGCGCTGGACACGATCGACATCGAGCCTGGCTTCCAGTCCCTCGCGCACGCGCTGCAGGCCCTGCGCGACGCGCTGGCGCCCCTGCGCGAAGCGGCGACCACCCTCGACGGCTGCTACCTGCGCGCCGAGGACCAGCTGGCGCGCCTGCGGCGCTGGCTCGGCGAGGCGGCCACGGGGGGCGAGCCGTCGCCTGATGCCGCCGGTTCGGACGTTGCCACCCCCGGCCCGGGCACCAGGCCCGAGGCCGTGTCGGTGCACTGGTACGAACTCACCCCGCGCGGCTTCCGCCTGCAGCGCACGCCGTTGGACGTGTCCGCGCCGCTGCGCGCGCATCGCGAGGCGTCACACGCGGCGTGGGTCTTCACCTCGGCCACGCTGGCGGTGGCGGGGCGTTTCGACCACGTGGCCCAGCGGCTGGGCATCGAGCAGGCACGCGAGCTGATCGAACCCAGCCCGTTCGACTGGGACCGGCAGGCCCTGTGCTACCTGCCGAAGGGCCTGCCGGAACCGGCCTCGCGCGATTACGGCCCGGCCCTGCTGGAGGCGCTGCGCCCCGTGCTGGAGGCCTCCGCGGGCCGCGCTTTCCTGCTGTTCGCCTCGCACCGCGCCCTGCGCGAGGCGGCCGAGGCCCTGAAGGACGGCCCGTGGCCGCTGTTCGTGCAGGGCATCGAGCCGCGCCACGTGCTGCTGCAGCGCTTCCGCGAGTCCGGCAACGGCGTGCTGCTGGGCACCGCGAGTTTCCGCGAGGGCGTGGACGTGGCGGGCGACGCGCTGTCGGTGGTGGTGATCGACAAGCTGCCGTTCGCCGCCCCGGACGACCCGGTGTTCGAGGCGCGGCTGGACGCGATCCGCCGCGCCGGCGGCAACCCGTTCCGCGACGAGCAGCTGCCGCAGGCGGTGATCGCACTCAAGCAGGGCGCCGGCCGGCTGATCCGCACCGAGACCGACCGCGGCGTGCTGGTGCTGTGCGACCCGCGGCTGGTCGGCAAGACCTACGGCCGCACCTTCCTCGAGTCCTTGCCGCCGCTGCCGAAGACCCGCGAACTCGCGGATGTGCAGGCGTTCTTCGCGGATAATTGAGGGATGAGATTGCTCGCGTTCGAAACTTCCACCGAAGCCTGCTCGGTCGCCGTCTACGTCGATGGCGAGGTGCACGAGCGCTTCGCCGTGGCGCCGCGCCGGCACGCCGAGCTGTCGCTGCCGTGGGCCGAGGAAGTGCTGGCCGAAGCCGGGGTCGCGCGGTCGCAGCTGGACGCGATCGCGGTGGGGCGCGGACCCGGGGCGTTCACCGGCGTGCGGCTGGCCATCGCGATCGCGCAGGGCGTCGCGCTGGCGCTGGACAGGCCGGTGGTGCCGGTGTCCACGCTGGCGGCGCTGGCGCTGCAGGCCGGGGGCGAGCGCCGGCTGGCGGCCATCGATGCGCGGATGGGCGAGGTCTACCTCGGCACGTTCGCCCGCACGGCGGACGGGCTGGTCGCGCTGTCGGAGGAGGTCGTGGTGAAGCCCGACGCCGTGGACCTGCCGGCCGGCGACGGCTGGCACGGCGTCGGGACCGGGTTCGATGCCGCGGACGGCGCGCTGCGCCTGCGCTTGCAGGGGCGGTTGGCGGCGGTCGATGCCGCGGCGTTGCCGCATGCGGCGGATGTCGCCCGGCTGGCCGCGCCGGTGTTCGCGGCAGGCGGTGGCATCGCGCCGGAACGCGCCGAGCCGGCCTATCTCCGCAACGACGTGGCCCTCACCCTGGCTCAGCAGCGCGCGCTGCGCGGCGAGGCGCCGCCACGCCAACCGTGACTTTTGGCTATCCTGCCCCTGGGTTCCACTGACACAGGGGGCAATGTGAAGGGTTGGATACTGATGCTGGGGGCGGCGCTGGCCGCGCTGCCGGCATCCGCGGAGGACGTGCCGTTCAACGGCCGCACGCTGGAGGTGGCAGCCGACCAGGAGGCGCGTCCGATCCTGTCCATGGTGGGCACGCAGTACGTGCTGCCGTTGACGCAGGAGCAGCTGCTGGGGCGCGTGCCGGCCTGCCTGTCGGCGCAGGGCATCGCGGTGGCGTCGACCGATGCCGCGCAGGGCGTGGTGCAGGCCGAGGTCCTGACCCGCTTCCGCGCCAGCTTCGCCAACCGGATCTTGCGCAGCCAGCTGCGCCTGGACGTGGGCGAAGGGTTCTTCCAGTTGTCCGAGTCCGCGCTCGAAGTCACCGAGGACGGTGGCGACGGCGCCTTCGCCTATGCATCGCTGACGCAGTCCGGCGGGATCTGGGAGAAAGGACTGGAAACGCTGGTCGAGACCGAAAACAAAGTCGTGGACTGCCTGTACAAGTAAGCGCGGTGGCGCATCCGCGCCGGAGCCTCAGCGATCGACCAGCTCGCCACCGGGCAGGAACTGCCAGGTGCGGGTGACGTGCAGGATGTCCGGGTCCTCGGCGGTGCGCGGCAGCGGCGCGAACGGCTCGGCCAGCCGGACGATGCGCAGCGCGGCCTCGTCCAGCATCGGCACGTGGCTGGGCCGCAGGATGCGGACGCTCTCCACGCTGCCGTCGCGGCGCACGCCCACGCTGATCACCACCACGCCGCCGATGCGGCGCCGGCGTGCTTCGTCCGGATAGTTCAGGTTGCCGACCCGCTCGACGCGGTCCACCCAGGTTCGCAGGTACTGCGCCCAGGCGTACTCCCGCGTGCTGGCGGACACGAACTTGCGCTTGGGGCGCTTGGCATATTCCACCGACCGCAGCTGGATTTCCGCGGCCAGCCGCGCCATCTCCATGTCGCGCTCGATCTTCTCCCGGCCCGGCGGCGCCTGGTCCGGTGGCACGTCCGGGCGGGCCTGCGGCGTCGGCAGCGTGGTGGTGCCGGTGGTCGAGGCCACCACCCGCGCCTCGGGTGGCGGGCTGGGGGCGGGGGACTGGGCATGCAGCGGGCGTGGCGCCAGTCCCTCGGTCGCCTGCGGCACCGGGCCGGCCTGGGGGGCACCGGGCCGGCTGCTCTTGTCCTGCTCGCCGCCACCCTGGTTGTTGGCCTGGGCGAGGAAGTCGGCCTGCGCCGGGGTCAACGGAGTCTGCGTGCGGGTCTGGATGACGTCCAGGGTCGGCAGCAGCGGGGCGGCGTCTTCCGCGACGAAGCCCAGCCCGAACACCACCATCGCGTGCACCAGCACGGACAGGACCACGGTCGCGCGCAGCCGGTCGGCCTCGCCGATCCGGGGCGGCATCGCGGCGGTGGGGGCGGCCTGCGCCGGCATCAGCGCCCGGCGAGCGCCTCGATGCGCTCGAACAGCGTGCCGGCGATGTTCAGGCCGAACTGTGCGTCCAGCTCGCGGATGCAGGTGGGGCTGGTGACGTTGACCTCGGTGAGGTATTCGCCGATCACGTCCAGGCCCACGAACAGCATCCCGCGTCGCTTCATCTCCGGCCCGACCTGCGCCGCGATCCAGCGGTCCCGGTCGCTGAGCGGGCGGCCCTCGCCACGACCGCCGGCGGCCAGGTTGCCGCGGAACTCGTCGCCCTGCGGGATCCGCGCCAGGCAGTAGTCGACGGGCTCGCCGTCGACCAGCAGGATGCGCTTGTCGCCGTCCACGATCTCCGGCAGGTAGCGCTGGGCGATGGCGAGATGGCGGCCGCCCTCGGTCAGCGTCTCCAGGATCACATTCAGGTTTGCTTCCCCGGCGCGGGCGCGGAAGATCGAGCGCCCGCCCATGCCGTCCAGGGGCTTCAGCACCGCCTCGCCCTGGGCCTGGACGAAGGCCTTGAGCGCCGCGGCATCGCGGCTGACCAGGGTGGGCGGACAGCACTGCGGGAACAGCAGGGCCGCCAGCTTCTCGTTGAAGTCGCGCAGGCCCTGCGGGTCATTCACCACCAGCGCGCCCTGGCGCTGGGCCATGCCCAGCACCTGGGTGTCGTGCAGGTAATCGGCGTCCACCGGCGGGTCGGTCCGCATCAGCACCGCCTGGCCGGGGCCGAAGTCGAGCGTGCCCCAGTCGCCCAGCGCGTAGTGGTCGCCCTGTGCCTCGCGCACCTGCAGCGGCGCCACGGTGGCCACGGCGCGGCCGTCGCGCACCGCCAGCCCGCCCGGACGCACGTAGTGCAGGCGGTGGCCGCGGCGCTGGGCTTCCAGCAGCATGGCGAAGGTGGAGTCCTTGGCGATCTTGATGGCCCCGATCGGGTCCATCACGACCACCACGTCCAGCGGTGCGGGCAGCGTCATCGGCGCCTCGGCATGGGGGGTGCGCGGATGGTAGCAGGCACCGGTGCGGGCCCGGCCGCGGCGGCGCTTGACACATCGGGCGCGGGCTTGGATAAAGGCAGTCCGCAACGCGCGCAGACGCGGCGGTTGGCAATCGCGCAAGGGGATTACATGGCGCAGCAGGACGAATCCGCCCTCGGCCTCCAAGGCTTGAGGGTCATGGTCATCGACGATTCCAGGACGATCCGCCGCACGGCGGAGACCCTGCTGGCGCGCGAGGGGTGCGAGGTCGTCACCGCGACCGACGGCTTCGAGGCCCTGTCGAAGATCGCCGACCATGCGCCGCAGATCATCTTCGTGGACATCATGATGCCGCGCCTCGATGGCTACCAGACCTGCGCGCTGATCAAGAACAACCAGACGTTCAAAAACGTGCCGGTGATCATGCTTTCATCGAAGGACGGTTTGTTCGACAAGGCGCGAGGCCGTATCGTCGGTTCCGAGCAATACCTGACCAAGCCCTTCACCCGCGAAGAGTTGCTTGGCGCCATCCGCACGTACGTCAACGCCTGACCGGGGGGTAGGGCACTCATGGCACGCATTCTGCTGATCGAGGATTCGCCGACCGAAGCCGCGGTCATGGTCCAGTTGCTGGAGCGCAACGGCCACCAGGTCACCACCTCCGGCAACGCGGAGGACGGCATCGCCAGCTGCAAGCGCGACAAGCCCGACCTGGTCCTGATGGACATCATCCTGCCGGGCATGAACGGCTTCCAGGCCACCCGCGCGCTCACCCGCGACGCCGACACCCGCCACATCCCGGTGCTGATCATCAGCACCAAGGGGCAGGAGACCGACCGCGTCTGGGGCATGCGCCAGGGCGCCAAGGACTACATCGTCAAGCCGCCGCGCGAGAGCGAGCTGATGGCCCGCATCGACGCGCTGATCGGGCACTGAGCGATGGGCAAGCGGGGCAAGCACAAGCATAAGTTCCGGCCGCAGCCGGTAGTGGCGCAGCCGGCCGCGTCCGCCGGTGGGGTCGCCCAGCTGGACGCCGCCGACACCGACGAGGCGCTGGGTCTTGAGGCCGACGCCGAGGCGCCGGTCCACGCCGTTGCAGGGGTGGGCGCCCTCTCCGGGAACGCCGCGGGGCATCCGGCGGAGGCCGAGGTACCGGCCCCGACGGGTGACGACCCGCCCATGGCGGACTGGCCTGCCGCGCCCGCGGGGCAGGACGGCCGCTCGCCGTTCCTCGTCCTGGCCGATTACGAGCAGCGCAGCCTGGCGCACGTCGCCGGCTTGCCGGAGCAGCTCGATGCGCCCGGCCTGTGGCGCGGCGTCGCCTACCGCGTTGGCCGGCACCGGCTGGCGTCCGGGTTCGACGAGGTGGTGGAAATCCTGCCGCTGCCGCCGCTGACCCACGTTCCCGGTGCGTTGCCGTGGATGCTGGGCGTGGCGAACATCCGCGGCGCGCTGCTGCCGGTGGTCGACCTCAAGCAATTCCTCGAGGGCGAACGCACCGTGATGCACGAGCGCCAGCGCGTGCTGGTGGTGCGCCAGCCGGGTGGCGACGTGGCCGTCACCATCGACGAGCTGTACGGCCAGCGCAGCTTCGTCGACGAGCAGGGCATCGAGGCCGCCGCGGTGGCGGACGGCCGCTACGCCCATTTCGTCGATCGCGCCTACCGCATGAACGGGCAGGACTGGGGCGTGTTCAGCCTCGAGCGCCTGGCCCGTACCCCCGAATTCCGACAAGCCGCCGCCTAACCCGCGGAACTCCGAAGTAAGCCGAGGTCGCACGCATGAGCAATTTGATGGATTCCGCCGCCGGCAAGGGCCGCAATCTCAGCACCAACTTCTGGATCTGGCTGCTGGTGGGCTCGCTGGTGGTGTTCGCCGGCAACACCCTGTACGCCACCACCAAGGCCTCCCGCCTCGGCGGCGCCAGCTCGGCGGCCTCGCGGTTGCAGCTGAATTCGCAGCGCCTCGCCAACCAGGGCCGCGAGGCCATCGACGGCAACGTGCAGGCGTTCGAGGCGTTCAAGGCGACCAAGGACGAGATCGACGGCGACATCAAGTGGCTGAATGACCGCTTCGGCGATGCCGCCGACGTGGCGGCCCCGATCCGGACCGTCACCGAGACCTGGAATCCGCTGACCAAGCGCGCGGACGAAGTGCTGGGCTCGCAGCAGGCGGTGCTGGCGCTGGCCGGCCGCGCCGACAGCTTCACCGCCAAGGTGCCGCAGCTGCAGGCGCAGCTGTACGAAGTGCTGCGCGGCCTCGTCTCGGGCGGCGCGAACTCGGCGCAGGTGAGCGCGGCGCTGCAGCAGGCGAACATCAGCTCGCGCATGGCGCAGCGCATCGCGGAACTCCGCGCCGGCGGCGACGGCGCGCAGGTGGCCGCCAACGCGCTGGGCCGCGACGCGGCGGTGTTCGATCGCCAGATGAGCGCACTGCTCAATGGCAGCAGCGATATCGTCAAGGTCAGCGCTGCCGGCGCGATCGGCCCGCTGAACCAGGCGAACGGCCTGTGGCAGGGCATGAAGAAGGATCTCGATGCCATCGTCGGCGACTCCCGCAAGCTGATCGGCGCGCAGGCGTCGGCGTCGGCACTGGCCAGCGGTTCGGACAAGCTGCTCGCCGACAGCGAAAGCCTGTTCGCATCCTTCACCCAGTTCGGCTCGCTGAAGGACACCAGCATCATCGGCGGCGTCTGGGTGAGCATCCTGTCCGGTGCGCTGGCCCTGTTCTCCGTCGTCGGCCTGCTGTGGGCCCTGAACCGCGCGCAGCGCGTCCGCTACCAGACCACGAAGGAACTGAACGACCGCAACCAGGAGGCGATCATGCGCCTGCTGGACGAAATGGGTTCGCTCGCGGAAGGCGACCTGACCGTGAAGGCGACCGTGACCGAGGACATGACCGGCGCGATCGCGGACTCGATCAACTTCGCG
>DASWXO010000170.1:0-4042 GCA_036405455.1 Thermomonas sp.
CGCGCCCGCCGGGGCGGCCCGGCCGCGGCACGGCTGTATGCCGGCGGCACCGCCCACGCCCTCGAGGCAGACGACGCCCGCCGGCTGGCCGCCGCGGACACCGTCGACGCCACGCTGTACGCTGGGCTTGCGGAGGCGGGCAAGGCCACGGTGGTGGCCCTGCTGGCCGCCGGCCACTACCGCCTGGACGAGGAGGACGCGCCATGACCGAGGACGCCGCCAACGACGACCTGCTCCGGATCACCGACAAGGCCAGCGCGGTCGAGGTCACCGCCCGCGTGCTGGCGGGCGCACGGCGGGCCGTGTGGATCCGCAGCCTGGACCTCGAACCGTGGCTGTTCGACCACCCCGACGTGCTGGCGGCGCTGCGCACCGTCGCCACGTCCGGCCGCGAGGTCGAGGTGCGGGTGCTGCTGCACGATGCCGCCGCGCCGCAGGCCGCCCGCATGAAGCTGCTGGCGCTGGCGCAGCGCCTGCCCAGCGTGTTCCAGTTCCGCGAAGTGGTGGACCCCGCCTACCGCGAGGACCGGGCCGCGATGGTGGCCACCGACGCCGGCGGCTATTACGCGCGCGCGCAGGGCGACGAGGTGGCCGGCAGCGCCTGCCTGGACGGCCGCGCCCGGGTGCGGCAGCTGCAGCAGCGGTTCGAGGAAGTCTGGGAGCGATCCCGTCCCGTGACTGAATACCGGGCGCTGGGCATCTGAAATCCGCTGCTTATTGACTTTGGTCGCATGCGCCCGCGGCACCCCTGCGGCTATAATTCCGGCTCTTTGCTTGCGCGCATTCAGATTTTGTCCCGCCCCGACCTGAGGCCAGCGCCGGAGCGGGCACACCCCCCACCCCACCGATAGGTTGCTTGCCACACCGTGGACAGTCTCCTCAAGCAGTTCGCCCAATCCTCCCAGCTCGGCGCCAACGGCGCGTTCATCGAAGACCTCTACGAGCAGTACCTGGTCGCGCCGGACAGCGTCGACCCCAAGTGGAAGCAGTATTTCGACGGCCTGAAGGGTCGCGAAGCGGGCGACGTCCCCCATTCGGCGGTCATCGACCAGATCGCCGAGGCCGGCCGGCAGGCCGCCCGCGGAGTGGTCGCCGCCGCCAGCGGCACCGGCGACGAGCGGGAGCGCCACGTCGGCCGCCTGATCACCGCCTACCGTTCGCGTGGCCACCTCGGCGCCCATACCGACCCGCTGGGCCTGACCCCCCCGGTCAACCCGCCCGACCTGGACCTGGCGTTCCACCAGCTCTCCGGCAGCGACCTCGACACCGAGTTCAGCACCGGCGGCGTGGGCGGCCAGCAGCGGATGAAGCTGCGCGACCTGCATGCGCGCCTGCGTGCGACCTACGCCGGCAGCATCGGCGCCGAGTTCATGCACATCACCGACGCCGACCAGCGGCGTTGGCTGTACGAGCGCCTGGAAGCCGCCGCCGGCAACTACGGCCGCAGCCAGGACGACAAGCGCCGCATCCTCGAGCGCCTGACCGCCGCGGAGGGCCTGGAACGCTACCTGCACACCAAGTACGTCGGCCAGAAGCGCTTCTCGCTGGAAGGCGGCGACGCGCTCATCCCGCTGCTGGACGTCACCATCCGCCGCGCCGGCCAGGCCGGCGTCAAGGACGTGGTGCTGGGCATGGCCCACCGCGGCCGCCTGAACGTGCTGGTCAACACGCTCGGCAAGCCGCCGCGCAAGCTGTTCGACGAATTCGAGGGCAAGTTCGAGCACACCCGCAGCGGCGAGCACGCCCACACCGGCGACGTGAAGTACCACATGGGGTACAGCGCTGACGTCGCCACCCCCGGCGGTCCGGTGCACCTGGCGCTGGCGTTCAACCCGTCGCACCTCGAGATCGTCGATCCGGTGGTCGCCGGCAGCGTCCGCTCGCGCCAGCACCGCCGCGGCGACGCCGAGCGCAAGCAGGTCATGCCGGTCCTGATCCACGGCGACGCCGCGTTCGCCGGCCAAGGCGTGGTGATGGAACTATTCCAGATGTCGCAGGCACGCGGATTCCGCGTCGGCGGCACCCTGCACGTCGTGGTCAACAACCAGGTCGGCTTCACCACCAGTGCCGCCGAGGACGCACGCTCCACGCTGTACTGCACCGACGTGGCCAAGATGGTCGGCGCCCCGGTGCTGCACGTGAACGGCGACGACCCGGAGGCCGTGGCCTTCGTGGCCGAGCTGGCCTTCGACTTCCGCCAGGCCTTCGGCAAGGACGTGGTCATCGACCTGGTCTGCTACCGCCGCCACGGCCACAACGAGGCCGACGAGCCGGCCGCCACCCAGCCGGTGATGTACAAGAAGATCCGCGCGATGAAGACCACGCGCGAGCTCTACGCCGAGAAGCTGGCCGCCGAGGGCAGCGTGTCCGCCGCCGATGCACAGGCGATGGTCGACGCGTTCCGCGACAAGTTGGATGCCGGCGAAGTCACCACCGACGTGGTCAAGCCGCAGGCGGATGCATTGACCGTGGACTGGTCGCCCTACCTGGCCGGCAAGCTGTCCGACCCGGTGGATACGAAGGTGCCGCGCAAGACGCTGGACACGCTGGCCACGCAGATCAACAGCGTGCCGGACGAGGTGAAGCTGCACCCGCGCGTGGCCAAGATCTACGATGACCGCCGCAAGATGGCGGCCGGCGAGCAGCCGGGCGACTGGGGCTTCGCCGAGAACCTGGCCTACGCCACCCTGCTGGACGAAGGCTACCGCCTGCGCCTGGTCGGCCAGGATTGCGGCCGCGGCACGTTCTTCCACCGCCACGCAATCCTGCACGACCAGAACACCGACAACTACTACCTGCCGCTGCGCGAGCTGGTGGGCAACAAGGAAGACGTCACCATCATCGACTCGCTGCTGAGCGAGGAAGCGGTGATGGCGTTCGAGTACGGCTACTCCACCGCGGACCCGATGACCCTGAACATCTGGGAAGCGCAGTTCGGCGACTTCGCCAACGGCGCGCAGGTGGTGATCGACCAGTTCCTCGCCGCCGGCGAAGCCAAGTGGGACCGCCTGTGCGGCCTGGCCCTGTACCTGCCGCACGGCTACGAAGGCCAGGGCCCCGAGCACAGCTCGGCGCGCCTGGAGCGCTTCCTGCAGCTGTGCGCGCTGGACAACATGGTGGTCTGCACGCCCACCACCCCGGCGCAGGACTTCCACATGATCCGCCGCCAGATGCACCAGGCCACCCGCAAGCCGCTGGTGGTGATGACGCCGAAGTCGCTGCTGCGCCACAAGCTGGCGGTGTCCACGCTGGACGAACTGGCCAACGGCGAATTCCAGCGCCTGATCCCCGACACCACCGCGACCGCCAAGAAGGTCAAGCGCGTGGTGGTCTGCGCCGGCAAGGTCTATTACGACCTGCTGGAGGAAGCGCAGAAGCAGGGCATCCAGGACGTGGCCCTGGTCCGCGTGGAGCAGCTGTATCCCTTCCCGCGCCCGGAACTGGCCGCCGAGTTGAAGCGCTTCGCCTCCGCGGCCGACGTGGTGTGGTGCCAGGAAGAGCCCCAGAACCAGGGCGCGTGGTACCAGATCCAGCACCACCTGCGTGCCTGCCTGCAACCCAAGCAGGTGCTGGGCTATGCCGGCCGTGCCCGCTCGCCCTCGCCCGCCGCCGGCCACATGGCCGAACACGTGGCCGAACTCAACAAGCTGCTTGCCGATGCCCTGGTGAACCCGGTGGGCGGCGACAGCGACGCCGACTAACCCCATTCCCGCATTCCGACAGGACGCCCTCATGGCCATCGAAGTCAAAGTCCCGGTTCTCCCCGAATCCGTCTCCGACGCCACCATCGCCAGCTGGCACAAGAAGGCCGGCGACGCGGTGAAGCGCGACGAAAACCTGCTCGACCTGGAAACCGACAAGGTCGTGCTGGAGGTCCCCTCGCCGGTCGACGGCGTTCTCAAGGAGATCAAGTTCGAGTCCGGCGCCACCGTGACCAGCCAGCAGGTCATCGCGGTGATCGAGGAAGGTGCCGTGGCCGCCGCTGCCCCGGCCTCCCCGGCCGCCCCCGCCGCGGAAGCGCCCAAGGCCGCGGCCCCGGCTG
>DASWXO010000171.1:0-4443 GCA_036405455.1 Thermomonas sp.
GGTCAGGTCGAGGAAGATGTGGTCCTTGTGCTCGCCCACGCCGCGGCCTTCGCGGATCTCGATGGTCATCGAGCGCGACACCACGTCGCGCGAGGCCAGGTCCTTGGCGTTCGGCGCGTAGCGCTCCATGAAGCGCTCGCCGTTGCTGTTTCGCAGGATGCCGCCTTCGCCGCGCACGCCCTCGGTGATCAGGCAGCCGGCACCGTAGATGCCGGTCGGGTGGAACTGCACGAACTCCATGTCCTGCAGGCCCAGCCCGGCGCGCAGCGCCATGCCGCCGCCGTCGCCGGTGCAGGTGTGCGCCGAGGTGGCGGAGAAGTAGGCGCGGCCGTAGCCGCCGGTGGCCAGCACCACGCCCTGGGCGCGGAACAGGTGCAGCGTGCCCTCGGCCATGTCCAGCGCGAGCACGCCGCGGCAGGCGCCCTCCTCGTCCATGATCAGGTCGAGCGCGAAGTACTCGATAAAGAAGCGCGCGTCGTGCGCCAGCGCCTGCTGGTAGAGCGTGTGCAGGATGGCGTGGCCGGTGCGGTCGGCGGCGGCGCAGGTGCGCTGGGCGATGCCCTTGCCGTAGTGCGTGGTCATGCCGCCGAACGGGCGCTGATAGATCTTGCCCTCCTCGGTGCGGCTGAACGGCACGCCCTGGTGCTCCAGCTCGATGATCGCCGGGATGGCCTCGCGGCACATGTACTCGATGGCGTCCTGGTCCCCCAGCCAATCGGAGCCCTTGATGGTGTCGTAGAAGTGGAAGCGCCAGTCGTCCTCGCCCATGTTGCCCAGCGCGGCGGAGATGCCGCCCTGCGCCGCCACCGTGTGGCTGCGGGTGGGGAAGACCTTGCTGATGCACGCGGTCTGCAGACCCTTCTGGGCCAGACCGAACGTGGCGCGCAGGCCGGCGCCGCCGGCGCCGACCACGATCATGTCGAAGGTGTGTTCCTGGATCTTGTAGGCAGACATCGGAGATCAGCTCCCGAGCGCGATGCGCAGCACCGCCAGCACGCCGGCGATGGCCGCCAGGGCGCAGACGAAAAGGATGGCCAGCTGGGCCAGCGTGGCCGACAGCGGCGTGTGGACGTAGTCCTCCACGATCACCTGCAGGCCAAGGCGTGCGTGCCAGAACATGCCGAGCAGGAACGCGACCAGCACCGTGGCGTTGATCGGATCGGCCACCAGGCCGTGCACCACGGCGTAGTCGCCGCTACGCAGGGTCAGCAGCATGCCCAACAGCCACAGGCCCGACAGGCCGGTGGCGATGGCGGTGACGCGCTGCCAGATGAAATGGTGGGTGCCGTCCTTCGCGGACCCCAGGCCGCGCGCGCGCTTCAGCGGCGAGCGCAGGTCGTTCGTCTTGCCGTTCATGCCTGCCCCCAATGCGACAGCACGATGCCCCAACCGATGGCGGTGAGGACCACGCTGCCGATGATCGAAATCCAGCTGCTGCGGACGAAGTCCGGCACCGAGAAGCCCAGCCCGCCGTCCTGCAGCAGGTGGCGGACGCCGTTGATCAGGTGGTACGCCAGCGCCCAGCTGAAGCCCAGCAGCAGCAGCTTGCCCAGCGGGCCGGCCAGGCAGTCCGCGAACGCGGCCCAGCGCTGCGGGCCGCCGGCCAGCGCGAGCAGGCCGTAGACGAACGCCAGCGCGCCGATCGCGAGGATCGTGCCGGTGATGCGGTGGAGGATGGAGGACGCCATCTGGACCTGCCAGCGATAGACCTGCAGGTGCGGCGACAACGGGCGTTCGCGGACGCGTGGTTCGGAAGCAGCCATGATCGGTGCGTTCTCCGGGAGGGGCGGTCGAGACCGCGTGGCGAAGGATCAGAAGTCGATGCAGCGACCGTTTTTTTCCCAGTCCCCGTAGCGCGTGGGGTCCGGGCCGTCGCGACCGCCGATTTCCGTACGCGCGGGCGGCGCGTTTGGATCCGGCGACGGCGCCCCTGCCGGTGCGGGCGCGGTGGGCGCGGACTCCGGAGCAAGCGGGGTTTGGCCTATGATCGATGCATTCACGACCCTGCAAGTTTACGTCCGCAAGCCGATGCACGACAAGCCGCAAGCCGCGCCAGCCCACGAATTCGCCCTGCCCGGCCATGCGGTCCTGGCCCTCTCCGGACGCGATGCGCTGGCGTTCGCGCAGGCGCAATTCATGAACGACGTCACGGTGCTGGCGGATGGCCAGTGGCAGTGGAACGGGTGGCTGACCCCGAAAGGCCGCGTCATCGCGCTGTTCGCGCTGCTCCGGCTCGACACGGAGACGCTGTGGCTGGTGCTGCTGCCCGAGACCGACGCCGCGGCATTGGCGGCACGGCTGCAACGCTTCGTTTTCCGCAGCAAGGTCACGCTGGCCCCGCAGGCCCTGCCGGTGGCGGGCTGCTTCGCCGCGGCGCCCGCCGCAGGCGCGCAGGCCGGTCGACTGGACGATGGCCGTCTTGCGCTGGATGTCGGCGGCGATGGCGGTCCGCGCACGCTGCTGCTGGGCGGCAACCCGGCACCGGCCGATCCGCAGGCGCAGGCGGCCTGGTCCCGCGCCGACCTGGCCCACGGCCTGCCGTGGCTGCCGGCATCGCAGTTGGAGCAGTGGACGCCGCAGCAGCTCTCGCTGGACCGGCTGGCCGCCTTCAGCGTGAAGAAAGGCTGCTATCCGGGGCAGGAGATCGTGGCGCGGACCCATTTCCTGGGGCAGGCCAAGCGCGGGCTGGCGCTGCTGGAGGGCGACGTGCCGCTGGCCGCTGGCGCCGAGCTACGCCGCGATGACCAACTGCTCGGCAGCGTGGCCAGCAGCGCGGGGACGCTGGCGCTGGCAGTACTGCCGCTGGACCACGGCGACGGCCTCCAGGGTCCCGGCGGTACGCCGCTGCGTGCGCAGGCGCTGCTGGCCGGCCTGGCACGCTGAGGGACAGGCCGCACGACTTGCGGCTATCGTGGGGACAGGCGGGCGGCGTCATCGCGATGCACGCCGACGAAGACGGCGCTGGGGGGGCACCGAATGGCAAGGCTGCAAACGGACGTGGTGGTCATCGGCGGTGGCCTGGCCGGCATCGTCACCGCGCTGGAAGCCCTGCGCGGCGGCCAGCGCGTGGTATTGGTGGACCGCGACACGCCGGAGCGCTTCGGCGGGTTGGCGCTATGGGCATTCGGCGGCATGGCGCTGGTCGGCACGCCGCTGCAGGCGCGCAAGAAAATCGTCGACTCGCCCGAGCGCGCGTTCGCCGACTGGATGCGCTTCGGCGAACTCGACCCGTCCGATACCCACGCCACGGCATGGGCGCGCCACTACGTCGAGCGCTCGCGCCCCGACGTGCACGACTGGCTGCAGGCCCACGGCATCACGTTCATGCCGGCGGTGAACTGGGTGGAGCGTGGGCGCGACGGCGACGGCAATTCCGTGCCGCGCTACCACGTGGTCTGGGGGACATCGCGCGAACTCGCCCGACGGATGATCGCGGCGCTGCGCGAGGCCGGCGCGAGCGGCAAGCTCGTCCTGCTGCATCGCCATCGCGCCACCGCGCTGGAGACCGTCGACGGCCGCATGGCCGGCGTGCTGGCCGTCGATGAGGGCACCGGCAGGGAAACCCGCATCGACGCACCGGTGGTGGTGCTGGCCACCGGCGGCCTCAACGGCAGCCACGCCGAAACGCGCCGCAACTGGCCGGCGGACCGTCCGCGGCCGGCGACCATGCTCAACGGCGCGCACCCGTTCGCCGACGGCGCCATGCACCACGCCGCCGAAACGCTGGGCGGGCAGATCGTCCGCGCCGGCGAGATGTGGAACTACGCCGCCGGCTTCCCGCATCCGTTCCCGCACTTCGAGGGCCACGGGCTGTCCGCGATCCCCTGCAAGTCGGCGCTGTGGCTGGACCACACCGGCCGGCGCATCGGCCCGGAGCCGCTGGTGACGGGCTTCGACACGCACTGGCTGTGCCAGCGGGTGGCGGAGCAGGACAAGCCGTGGACCTGGCACCTGCTCAACTGGCGCATCGCCGCCAAGGAGTTCGCGATCTCCGGCGCCGAGCACAACCCGCGCATCCGCGACAAGCAGTTCCTGCGCTTCCTCAAGGAGACGCTGCTGGGCAACCACCGGCTGGTACGGCAGATGCAGTCCGAAAGCCCCCACTTCCTGGTCGACGACACGCTGGCCGGGCTGGCGGACCGGATGAACGCGCTGACCTGCTCGCACGACATCGATCCGCTCACGCTGCAGGCCACCGCCGATGCCTTCGATGCGCACTTCGCGCCGGGCGCGAACCCGCAAGACGACCTGCAGGTCCGCCGCATCCTGCACGCGCGCCAGTGGGGCCCGGACCGCCTGCGCACCTGCAAGCCCGCGCCGTTGCAGCAACCGGGTGCCGGGCCGTACATCGCCATCCACATGCAGCTGATCACCCGCAAGAGCCTGGGCGGGCTGCGCACCGACCTGCACAGCCGCGTGCTGGACGCGGACGGAGCGCCGATC
>DASWXO010000172.1:0-10195 GCA_036405455.1 Thermomonas sp.
GCGCTTCCTCAGCTGGGCGATGGTGCGCGGCCTGTACCGGCTGAAGCTGCACGGCATCGAGGGCGGCCCCGACGACCGCCGCGGCGTGCCGGACGAAGGCGCGGCGCTGCTGGTGTGCAACCACGTCAGCTACATGGACGCACTGATCCTGTCGGCCTGCATCCCGCGCCCGGCGCGGTTCGTGATGTATTACAGGATCTTCAACATCCCGGTGATGCGCTGGATCTTCCGCACCGCCAAGGCGATCCCGATCGCCGGGGCCCGCGAAAACCCCGAGATCATGCAGCGCGCGTTCGACGCCGTGGACGCGGCGCTGGCCGAGGGCGAGCTGGTCTGCATCTTCCCCGAAGGCGCGTTGACGAAGGACGGGCAGATCGCCCCGTTCAAGTCCGGCGTGGACAAGATCCTCGAGCGCGCCGCGGCACGCGGGCAGGACGTGCCGGTGGTGCCGATGGCGCTGCGCAACATGTGGGGCAGCATGTGGAGCAAACGCGATTCACGGTTGGGCCGCATGCGCGTGCCGCGCCGGCTGCGCGCGCACGTGGAGGTGGCAGCGGACGTGCCGGTGCCCGGCCGCGAGGCCAGTGCGGCATTGCTGGAAGCCAAGGTACGCGCGCTGCGCGGCGACGCGGCCTGACCCGCGTCAGCCCACCCAGCCGGCGACCACGACCAGCGCCAGCAGCGCCAGCCAGAGCACCAGCACGCGCCACGCCAATCGCATGGCGTCGCGCAGCTCGGGCAATTCCCCGAAAACCTCGGCGAGCGCGGTGGCCGCCGGAATGCCGGACTCCGTGTAGTCGGCCACTTCCTCGGCGATCTCGCTGCGCACGCTGGCGCGCGCGGCGGTGCCCAGCACGCGGCCGTCGAGGCCGAAGGCACCCGGCTCCCGCCAGGCCGCGGCCACACTGTCGAAGTTGCCGACCAGCGCCAGCAGCAGCGCGACCAGCTGCACTGCCGGCCATTCCAGCAAGGCCAGCCAATGGCATGCACCGGCGCGGGTGGCAGGCGGCAGGCCCGCTTCGCCGTCACGCGCGGCCAGTGCGCTGAGCCGGTACAACAAGGCGCCGACCGGCCCCAGCACGCAGAACCAGAAGAGCACCGCGAACCAGCGCTGCAAGGCGTTGCGGAAGACTGCCTCGACCAGCGCCGGACCGTCGAGCCGCGGCGCCTCGCCGGCCGGCCACAGGCGGGCCGCGGCGACGCGCCGCGCGGCGGCGTCCGGGGCGTCGAGGATGGCTTCGACATCCCTGTCCAGGTCGCGCGGTCCCCAGCACCAGGCCAGCACCGCGACGCCCAGCAGCAGGCCCGGCAGACCCCACAGGGCACGCGCTGCGCCGATCTGGAGCAGCGCCAGCGGCAGCAACGGCACCACCAGGGCCAGCGCGATGCCGTAGGGCCCGCGCCAGACACCATCGGCCGGAAACTGCGCATCCAGCCAGCGCAGCCAGGCACGGAACCAGTCGAACCGGCGCAGCCCGGCCGCGAACGCGGGCGCCAGGTGTCCGATGGCGAGTGCGGCGATGACGGCGAGCAGGGTGGCGGCCATGCGCGGAGTGTAGAGCGTGGGTGCCCTAGCCGCCGGTGCGCGTGGCGTCGAAGGCGTCCAGCCAGGCGCGGATGACGTGGCGGGCGATGGAAATCGGCGGCGACAGCACGATGCCGTCGCCGGGCGCGTCCGCCTCGGTCCAGTGGCGGGCCAGCCCGGCGCGGACCGCCTCCGCATCGAACCAGCGCGCGTCTTCCAGCTCCTCGCTGGCATGGGGCGCGTCGGGTTCGGCCTCGGCCAAGAAGCCCAGCATCAGCGAGCCGGGGAACGGCCAGGGCTGCGAACCGAGGTAGCGTGCCGTGCCGGGGCGCACGCGCACGCCGGTCTCCTCCAGCACCTCCCGGGCCACGGTCTGCTCCAGCGTCTCGCCGGGCTCGACGAAGCCGGCGACCACGGACCAGCGCCGCGCCGGCCAGGTGGCCTGGCGCCCCAGCAGCAGGCGCTCGCCGTCGGTGATGGCGGCGATGATGGCCTGGTCGGTGCGCGGGTAGTGCTCGCTGGCGCAGGCATCGCAGCGCCCCAGCCAGCCGGTGCGGACGAAGCGCAGCGCGCCGCCGCAGGCCGCACAGAACCGATGACGCTGGTGCCAGTGCTGCAGCGCGCGCGCCTGGGCGAACAGGGTGGCCTGCCATGCCGGCCAGGTGGCCGCGGCCTTGCGCAGGTCGATCCGGGGCGTGGTGTCGTCGGCCGGCACGGCCACGCCGAACCAGGCGCGACCGTCGCGCAAGCCGAGGAACGTCGCATCACCGGGATCGGGCGACACGGCGACGCCTTCCTGCACCGCCAGGTGGCCGGCGGCGTCGATGGGCGCACGGCCCGACGGATCCAGCGCGACCACGCCGGCCTGCGGCCACAGGGCCTGCAGCGCGGCCGGATCGTCGCGGAGATGGTCGGCGCGGTCCAGCGCACCGTCGACGAACGCGAAGGGCGAGGCGCCCGCGACCGGCGCCATGCTCACACCGTGAAGCTGCTGCCGCAGCCGCAGGTGGTCTTGGCGTTGGGGTTGCGGATCACGAACTGCGCGCCCGCGAGGGACTCGCTGTAGTCGACTTCCGCACCCATCAGGTACTGCAGGCTGAGCGGGTCCACCAGCAGGGTGGCGCCGTCGGTGACGATGGCGATGTCGTCCTCGTTCTGGCCCTCGTCGAACTCGAAGCCGTACTGGAAGCCGGAGCACCCACCGCCCTGGATGTAGGCGCGCAGCTTCAGCGACGCGTTGCCCTCTTCGGCCGCCAGTTCCCGCACCTTGGCGGCAGCGGCGGCGGTGAAGCGCAGCGGCGCCGGGGGCAGGGACGGCGCGGCCTGATCGAGTACGGCGATTTCCATGCGCCCAGCATGGGGGGCCCCGGGCGCCGATTCAACCTCCGGCGGCATCCGCGGCGGTCGCCGCGCTCCAGGTGAAGGACTGCTCCACCGGCGGCCCGGAGGCCGGCAGCAGGCGGACGACCACCCGCACCGGGCGCACCCCGCGGGGCAGCACGATGTCGCCCTCGACCTGCTGGAAATACCGGAACGAATACGCGATGTCCGCTGCCCCCGCCTGCTGCCGCAGGACGGTCCAATCCAGCCGGCGCATGCTGCCCCCGTCGGTCACCTCCAGGGCCAGCTGCAGGCGGCCGCTGCTGACCGCGCCGCGGTTGAGGTTCTGGGTCAGGGTGGCGACGAAGTGCCACAGCTGGGGATCGCGCTGCGGGAGCAGCTTCAATGCGTGCACCGACAACCCGCGGCGCTGCCCGGTGGCGCCCACGAAACGCTCGTAGAAGGCGATGTCCGCGCGCAGGCCGGCGATCTCCTCGTCGCGTTCGGCCAATGCGTCCTGCAGGTCGGCATTGGCCTGCCGGCTGATCTGGTCGGAGCGGGCCAGGGTGGCGTTCTCCTGCTCCAGCGCCTCGATCCGGCGCGCCTGCAGGGCCAGCCGCTCGCGGGCGTTGGCGGGCGTCGGCGCGAAGCTGCGCCAGGCGCCCCACAGGCCCAGCAGCAGGGCCGCGGCCACCAGCAGGGTCAGCGCGACGCGCGGATGCCCGCCGTGGCGCAGGCGCTGCAGGGGCGGTGGCAGGTCCATCGCGGCGGTATCGCATCCGCGCCGCGCCTGCGTCAAGGCGGGCCCGCGTATAGACTGGGCCGCCCCGTGCCGGTTTCGGAACATCCCCCGATGGAAACGGCCCACGTGTTCGCAATCGGAATCCTGCTGGCCTGGCTGGCGGGCATCCGCGCCTACCTGACCGTGTTCGGCGTCGGCATCGCCGGGCTGCTCGGCTGGCTGGTGCTGCCACCGGCACTTCAGGTGGCGCAGTCGCCGTGGGTGCTCGGGGTGTCCGGCGCGCTGGCGGCGGGCGAATTCTTCGCCGACAAGCTGCCGGGCGTGGACTCCGTGTGGGATCTGCTGCAGACATTGCTGCGTATCCCTGCCGGTGCGTTCCTCGCGGCGGCCACGCTGTCGCCGGACGGTACGCTGGGCACCGGGATGCTGGCCACGGGGGCCGGCGTGGCGCTGGCCAGCCATGCGCTGAAGGCGGGCACCCGGGGGGTCTTGAACGTATCGCCCGAGCCCGTGACCAACTGGGTGGCCTCGCTGTCCGAGGACGCGCTGGTGGTCGGTGCGCTGCTGCTGGCCTTCCACCACCCCTGGCTGGCGCTGGGCGCGGCCGTCACCGTCAGCCTGGGACTGGCCCTGCTGGCGTGGTGGCTGGGCCGCCACGTGCTTCGCGGCATGGCCCGCCTCCGCGGCCGGGCCCCCTCCCCCGGCTCCGGCCGTCCGTAGTACCGTTTCCCGTCTGATAGCCAGAATGTCCCGAATGCCTTCCGCCGTTTCCATGCCACCGAGCCCCGCCAAGACGCCCTCCACCCCGGCGCCTGCCCGGCCCCGCACCCCGGGAACCGCGGCATGAGCGGCCCGCAGAACGACGCCGGCGACGCCACCCCGTTCCGCGTGTTGATCGTCGAGGACGATCGCAGCCAGGCGGTGTTCGCCGAGGCGATCCTGCGCGGCGCCGGCATGCAGGCCGAGGCAGTGGCGGTGCCGGAGCGGGTGATGGAGGCGATGGAGCGCTTCGACCCGGACCTGGTGCTGATGGATCTGCACATCCCCGGCTCCAGCGGCACCGCGCTGACCGCGCAGATCCGCGAGCATCCCCGCTTCGAACACACTCCGGTGGTGTTCCTGACCGGCGACCAGGACCCCGAGCGCCAGGTCGAGGTGCTGGAGCACGGCGGGGACGACTACATCCTCAAGCCGGTCCGACCGCGCCACCTGATCGCCGCGGTGCAGAGCCGGGTCAAGCGCGCGCGCGCGCTGGCCGCAAGCCGCCAGGCACCGGTGGAAAGCGACCGCCACCCGGTGACGGGCCTGCACACCCGCCCCGCGCTGATGAAGGCGCTGGCCGCGCAGTTGGCGCAAGGCAAGGGTGGCGGCGCGCTGCTGGTGGAGATGGGCAACGCCGCGGCGCTGCGCAAGCACTATGGCTTCGCCGCCTTCGAGGCACTCATCAACGACGCCGGCCGCTACCTGGGCACCTTGGCTCGTGAACACATCACCGCCCGCCTGAGCGACAACGCCTTCATGGTGGTCGTCCGGGGTGGCGACCGCGCCGCGCTGGACAGCTACGCACGCAGCCTGCGCGATGGCGTCGGCTACCACGACTTCGACGTCGAGGGCGAGACCCTGCGGCTGCGCTGCACGCTGGGCTACACCACCTTCGAGCACGGCTTCACCGACGCCGGCGAAGTGCTGGCGGCCTGCGAGGATGCCGCGCGCGAGGCGCAGGCCTCGCCCATCGGCATCGCTGCCTACGTCCCCACCAACGCCGTCGTGACCGGCGACGTCGCCGACGAGCTGCGCGCCGCGCTGGCGCCGGGCAGCGACCGGCTGTACCTCGCCTTCCAGCCCGTGGTGGCGGTGGCAGGCGGCGACGATGCCCAGTTCCAGGTGCTGGTGCGCATGCACGGCCCGGACGGCAACGTGCGCAAGGCCGCCGAATTCCTGCCCACCGCGCAAGCCGCCGGGCTGATGCCGCAGCTGGACCGCTGGGTGATGGAGCAGGCGCTGATGCTGCTGCAGAAGCGCCGTGCCGAAAGCCGCCCGATGCGCCTGTTCGTCTCGCAGTCGCCCAGCACGCTGGCGCAGGACAGCTACGTCGGCTGGCTGCTGGAGGCGCTGGAGCGCTACAACGTCGATCCGCCGTCGCTGGTGATCGACCTGCGCCTGCACGACGCCATCGTGCACGTGGTGTTGCTGCACCAGTTCTGCGAACAGCTGGTCCCGGCCGGCGTGCAGTTCTGCCTCAGCCAGTTCCGGCGCGGCGAGGATGCCATCCAGCTGCTGCAGGAACTGCCGCTGGGCTACCTGCGCCTGTCCGCGGACTTCGCCCAGGCACCGCTGCCGCAGGACCTGCATGACGAGATGCGCGACGTGATCGAGCGCGCCCATCGGCTGGGCCTGCAGGTCATCGGCCAGGCGGTGGAAGACCCGCAAGCCGCGGCCGCACTGTGGGTGGGCGGCATCGACTTCATCCAGGGCAACCTGGTCCAGGGCCCCGACCAGGCGCTGGACTTCGACTTCCGGAGTGCCACCTTGTGAACGGCGACGACGCCCGCGGCCTCAACCTGCTCACGGCCCGCTGGCTGGCGCTGGGCGCGGCCGGCGGCGCGTCCCTCGCCCTGGTGGTGGAACAGTTCGGCGTGCAGGGCCCTTGGCAGATGATCGCGCTGGTGCTGGCGCTGCTGGCGCTCTTCGCCACCGTCACCCTGGCGTTCGCCGTGCACGGCCGGGAGCGCCAGCTGCAGGTCCAGCAGGAGCAAGGGCGCCGCAGCGCCGAGGAGATCAGCGCGCTGCAGAAGGAGATCGACCGCCACACCCAGCTGGAAGCCGAGCTGACCCGCGCGAAGCAGGCGGCCGAATCGGCGGTCATGGCCAAGGGCGAGTTCCTCGCCACCATGAGCCACGAGATCCGCACGCCGCTCAACGGCATCATCCCGATGCTGGACCTGCTGTCCAGTTCCCGCCTGGCGATGGACCAGCAGGAGATCCTGCGCACCGCCACCGCGTCCGCGCAGCAGCTGCTGCGGATCGTGGACGACATCCTGGACTACTCGAAGCTGGAGGCCGACCGCCTCGAGCTGGAAACCACCGGTTTCAACCTGCGCGACCTGCTGCACAGCGTGATCACGCTGATGGAGCGCCCGGCGGAAGCGAAGAACCTGCACCTCACGCTGTTCATCGATGCGTCGGTACGCCTGCCGGTGCGCGGCGACCCGGTGCGGTTGCGGCAGATCCTGAGCAACCTGATCAGCAACGCGATCAAGTTCACCGAACGCGGCAGCGTGACCGTGAACGTGCGGCGGATCGGCGAGACGCCGGCCCAGCACCAGCTGCGCTTCGAGGTGCAGGACACCGGCATCGGCATCGACGCGGCCACCCGCGACCGCCTGTTCCAGCCGTTCAGCCAGGCCGATGCCTCTACCACCCGCCTGTACGGCGGCACCGGCCTGGGCCTCGTCATCTCGCAGCGGATCGTCTCGCTGATGGGCGGCCGGATCGGCGTGGAGTCGCAGCCGGGCATGGGGTCCACCTTCTGGTTCGAGATCCCGCTGCTCAAGGTCGCCGGCGACATGCCCAGCCAGCAGGAGGACCTGCACGGCGGGCGCGTGCTGCTGATCACCACCGACCAGCGGCTGCGCATGCGGCTCACGATGCTGTTGCCCAATTGGGGCCTGCGCGTGACCACCGTGGAGAACACCCACGACGCGCTGGAGCGCCTGCGCCAGGCGCGCGCGCAGGGCGAGCCCTGGGTGTATTCGGTGGTCCTGGCCGACCTCTCCAGCATCCGCAGCACCGCGCTGTCGCTGGCCCGCAACATGGAGCGCCGCGCCCAGTACGGCGACGCGCGCCTGGTCTACCTGCGCGGCGACGACGTGACCTCGCTGGAGTTGCCGCTGTCGGCCACCATCGTCCCGCGCAACGTCGAGGACGCGGACCTGCGCGCGGCGCTCTCCGCGTCGGGCGTGTCGTGGTCCCACCACGAGGCACACCCCGAGCCGGCGCCCCGTCCTCCGCGCGCGATGCCGCAGCGCAAGACGCGGGTGCTGCTGGTGGAGGACAACCCGGTGAACCTGATGGTCGCGCAGCGGCTGCTGCAGGTGCTGGGCGTGGATTGCGACGCCGCCGGCAACGGCCAGGCGGCGCTGGAGAAGCTGGACGGCGGCGACTACGACCTGGTGCTGATGGACTGTCAGATGCCGGTGCTGGACGGCTATGCCGCCACCCGCCGCTGGCGCGAGATCGAGCAGGAACGCGGCGCCGAGCGCCGCCTGCCGATCGTGGCGATGACCGCGAACGCGATGGCGGGCGATCGCCAGAAATGCCTCGATGCCGGCATGGACGACTATCTGGCCAAGCCCGTCACCCGCGCCGAGCTGGAGCAGTGCGTGGCGCGCTGGAAGGGGTCCAACCTGGCCGTGCCGGACACCCTGCCGCCGGCGGCGCAGCTGGCGGAGCGCTCGCCGCCCGTGCTGGACGGTGGCGTGCTGGGCGAGCTGCGCGAGGTACTGGGCGCGGAGGTGGACCGGATCGTCGCCGTCTACCTGGAGGACGCCCCGCGCCTGATCGCGCAGCTGGAGCGTGCGGCCGCGAGCAACGACCCGATCGCGCTGCGCGTCGCCGCCCACACGCTGAAGTCGTCCAGCGCGAACGTGGGCGCCACGACCCTGGCCGATGCCGCGCGCGACCTCGAGCACGGCGCGCGCGACGGCACCCTGGCCAACCCGGCCACCGCGGTCGCACGGATCGTCGGCGAGTTCGCCCAGGTCCGCGCGGCGCTGCAGGCGACCCTGCCGCGCTGACTCCGCCACGCGGCAAGACCGGCCAGGATCAGCCGGCGTCGATCTGCTGCGCCAGGTAGTTCTGTTCGCCCAGCCGCTCGACCAGCGACAGCTGTGTCTCGATACAGTCGATGTGCTCTTCCTCGGAGTCGAGGATGTCGGCGAACAGCTGGCGGCTGACGTAGTCGCCCACCGACTCGCAGTGGGCGATCGCCTCGCGCAGCAGCGGCACCGCCTCCAGCTCGAGGGCCAGGTCGCAGCGCAGGATTTCCGCCGGGGTCTCGCCGATCCGCAGCTTGCCCAGCGCCTGGAAGTTGGGCAGCCCGTCGAGGAAGAGGATGCGCTCGGACAGCGCATCGGCATGCTTCATCTCGTCGATGGACTCGTGGTGCTCGTGCGCGGCCAGCGCCTTCAGCCCCCAGTTCTTCAGCATCTTGGCGTGCAGGAAGTACTGGTTGATCGCGGTGAGCTCGTTGTACAGCGCCTTGTTCAGGTAGCCGATGACCTGCGCGTCGCCCTTCATGGGACTGCTCCTGCGGGGAAAGGCGTGACTGTAGCGCCGACCGCGCTGGGAAGGGTGGACCGCGACCGGGTGCCTTGCAGCGACTCAGGCCGCGCGCGGCAGGACCGGCAACGGCAGCGCGCGCCGCGCCCGCGCCTCGTCGATCAACTCCGCGACCAGCCCCAAGCAGGCGCCGCAGTTGGCGCCAGCGCCGGTGCGCATGGTCATTTCCGGAACGCTGTCGCAGCCGGCATCCGCGGCTTCGCGGATCTGCCGGTCGGTCACGCCGTTGCAGATGCAGACGTACATGGGAGCGTCACCCCGGAGAGGATGACGCGATTCAATCGCATATGCGAATGATTGTCAATTAATGCCGGCTGACCCGCTTCAGCCCCGGTAGCGACAGCCCGAGGTGCACGTCTCGTGCACCACCACCTCCGACAGCAGCGGCACGCGCGGCTTCATCTGCGCCCAGATCCACTGGGCCAGGCGCTCGCTGGTGGGGTTCTCGAGCCCCTCGATATCGTTGAGGTAATGGTGGTCCAGCTGCTCGTACAGCGGCATGAACGCCGCCTTGAGGTCGGCGAAGTCCATCACCCAGCCGGTGTGCGGATCGGGCTCGCCCTCGACGTGCAGCTCGATCCGGAACGAATGTCCGTGCAGGCGCGCGCACTTGTGCCCTTCCGGAACGTTGGGCAACCGGTGCGCGGCCTCGAGGGTGAAGCTCTTGAAGATGTCCATGGCGCGCATTCTAAGCCGCCGGCGGCGGCGCGGACGCCGTGCTCAGTCCAGCAGCTCCATCGCCATGACGATGGCGTCCTCGCGGCCGTCGTGGGCCGGGTAGTAGCGTGGGCGGCGGCCGATTTCGTTGAAGCCGCTGCGCTCGTAGAGGGCGATGGCGCGCGGATTGGAGGGCCGCACTTCCAGGAACACCCGCTGCGCGCCGTGGCCGCGGGCGATCTTCAGCAGGGCTTGCAGCATGCGCTGGCCCAGGCCCTGCCCCTCGTGGCCGGGCGCCGTGCACAGGTTGAGGACGTGCGCTTCGTCGGCGGCGATGCTCAGCACGCCGTAGCCGACGATGACGCCCTGCTGTTCCTGCACCCACATGGCGTAATCGGCGTGCAGGCAGTCGCGGAAGATGCCGCGCGACCAGGGGAAGGGGTAGGCGCGGACCTCGATGGCCATGACCGCCACGAGGACGGCTTCGCGCATCGGCCGCAGCCCGGGAAGGGCCGCCGCACCGTAGGCCTGCAGGCCGCTCACACCGCGGCCCGGCGCAAGGCGCGCAGGCGCGGCCACAGCGCGCGCTTGGCCGCCGCGTCGCCGCGCAG
>DASWXO010000173.1:0-5643 GCA_036405455.1 Thermomonas sp.
CCTGACCCACGACGGTCGCGGCGTTGCCCGCTGGCCGGAGGGGCACCCGCAGGCCGGCAAGGCCGTGTTCGTGGCCGGCGCGCTGCCGGGCGAGACGGTGAGCGTGCAGCAGACCGCGCGCTCGAAGCAGTTCGACGAAGCGAAAACACTGGACGTGCTGGCCCCGTCCCCCGATCGCGTGCAGCCGCGCTGCCCGCATTTCGGCACCTGCGGCGGCTGCGTGCTGCAGCACCTCGCCGAGGACCGCCAGATCACCTACAAGCAGCAGGTCCTGCTGGACAACTTGCAACGCATCGGCCACGTGGCGCCGGCCGCCGTACTGCCGCCGCTGCGCGGCGAGGCCTGGGGCTACCGGCGCAAGGGCCGCTTCTCGGTGCGCCGGGTGGAGAAAAAGGACAAGACGCTGGTCGGCTTCCGCGAGCAGGACCCGCGCTTCGTCGCCGACATTTCGGAATGCCACGTGGTGGTACCGCAGCTCGGGACGAAGGTCGCCGCGCTGGGCGCGCTGGTGGACGGACTGGACGCGCGCCGCGACATCCCGCAGATCGAGTTCATTGCCGGCGACGCCGCCACCGCGCTGGTGGTCCGCCACCTGCAGCCGCTCTCGGAGGCCGACAAGGCCAAGCTGGCCGCATTCGGCGAGGCGCACGGCTTCGCCATGTTCCTGCAGCCGGGCGGCTTGGAGTCCGTGCGCCCGCTCGGCGACGACGTGGCGCTGTCGTTCCGCCTGCCGCAGTGGGACGTCGAGCTGCAGTTCCGCCCGCTGGACTTCATCCAGGTCAACGCGCGGCTCAACGAGGCGATGATCGCCCGCGCGCTGGACCTGCTGGACGTGCAGCCGGGCGAGCGGGTGCTGGACCTGTTCTGCGGGCTGGGCAACTTCACCCTGCCGCTGGCGCGCGCGTCGGGCGACGGCGCGGTGGTGGGCGTGGAGGGCGACGCCGGGCTGGTGGCGCGCGCGCGCGGCAATGCCCAGCGCAACGGCATGGGGAACGTGCAGTTCCACGTCGCCGACCTGTCGCAGGACCTGGTCGGGCAGCCGTGGTTGAAGGCCGGCTTCGACAAGCTGCTGCTGGACCCGGCGCGTTCGGGTGCCATCGAGGTCCTCAAGCAGCTGCCGCTCAAGGGCCTGAAGCGCATCGTGTACGTCAGCTGCCACCCGGGTTCGCTGGCGCGCGACGCCGGCTGGCTGGTCAACGAGGCCGGCTGGACGCTGCGCGAGGCGGGCGTGATGGACATGTTCCCGCACACCGCGCACGTCGAGTCGATCGCCGTGTTCGATCCGCCGAAGAAGGGCTGAGCCGTGGGCATCGAGATCGAGCGCAAGTTCCTGCCGCGCAATGACGGCTGGCGCGCCGCCGCCCACAAGGTGGTGCCGATGGCGCAGGGCTACCTCAACGACCTGGCGCTGGTCGATTCCGGCGCGATGCAGGCCTCGGTGCGGGTGCGCATCGAGGGCGATGCCGCCTTCCTCAACATCAAGTCGCGCGAGCTGGGCGCGCGCCGGCAGGAGTTCGAATACCCCGTCCCGGTCGCGGAGGCGCGTGCGCTGCTGCAGCTGTGCGTCGGTGGGCTGGTCGAAAAGCATCGCCACTACGTCGAGCATGCCGGCCACCTGTGGGAGGTCGACGAGTTCCTGGGCGACAACGCCGGGCTGGTGGTGGCCGAGATCGAGCTGGACGCGGAGGATGCAGCCTTCACCAAGCCCGACTGGGCCGGCCCGGAGGCCACCTATGCGCAGCGCTACTACAATCTGGCGTTGGCCTCGCGCCCGTTCTCGCAATGGCGGGAGGACGAGCGGCAGGCCTTGGACCTGAAGGACGGACACGGATGCTGCTGATCGGCGTTGCCGGACACGAACTCACCGCGCGCGAGCGCGGCTGGCTGCAGCATCCTGCCTGCGCCGGCGTCACCCTGTTCGCGCGCAATTTCGCCTCGCGCGCGCAGGTGGCCGAGCTTTCGCAGGCGATCCGCGAGGCGGCCCCGCGCCCGCAGCTGGTCTGCGTGGACCAGGAAGGCGGCCGCGTGCAGCGCTTTCGCGAGGGCTACACCAAGCTGCCGGCCCTGCACGGCTTCGAGGCGCTGTACCTGCGCGATGCCGAGGCCGCGCTGGCGCTGGCCCGCGAGCACGCGTGGCTGATGGCCAGCGAGATGCGGGCCAGCGGCGTGGACCTCAGCTTCGCCCCCGTGCTGGACCTGGCGCGCGGCAACCGTGCGATCGGCGACCGCGCGTTCGCGGCGGATCCGGCGGTGGTGGCCGCGTTCGCCCGCGTCTACGTGGCGGGCATGCACGAGGCCGGGATGGCCGCCACCCTCAAGCATTTCCCGGGCCACGGTTCGGTGCTGGAAGACACCCACCACGACGCGGCCATCGACCCGCGTCCGCTGGAGGAAATCCGCGCCCACGATTTGGTGCCGTTCGCGGCCGGGGTCGCGGCCGGCGCGGACGCCGTGATGGCGGCGCACGTGACCTATCCGCAGGTCGCGCCGGAGCCGGCGGGCTGCTCGCGGCGCTGGATCGACGGCATCCTGCGCGGCGATCCGTCCGAAGGCGGCCTGGGCTTCCGTGGCGTGGTGTTCTCGGACGACATCGGCATGGCCGCCGCCGGCGCCGTCGGCGGGACCAAGGCGCGCATCGACGCGCACCTCGACGCCGGCTGCGACGTGGTGCTGGTCAGCCACCTCGAGCAGGTCGAGGACGCGCTGGCGGCGATCGACGGCCGGCCGCTCAACACGATGGCGCTGGTGGGCCTGCTGGGCCGCGGCGCGTTGGGCTGGGACGGCCTGCTGGCCGACGGCCGTCGGGCCGGCGTGCAGGCGCGGCTGGACGCGGTGCGGGCGCCCGAACTGGCAACCGGCGTCCTCTCGGGCGCCACCCACATGGGAGACGTGGCATGAGTGCACCAAAATTGGCCGACGCGCTGGCGTCCTCGCGAGTGTTGTTCGCGCGCGACGCACTGGAAGCGGCGATCCTCCGCATGGCGGGCGAGATCCGGGCGGCGTACGCCGCGGACGACGTTCCGGTCTATCTCACGGTGATGAACGGCGGTCTGCCGTTCGCTGCCCAATTGGCGTTTGCGCTGGGCGAGCAGGGACTGGACCTGCAGTTCGACTACCTCCATGCCACCCGCTACCGGGGGCAGACCAGCGGCTCCGGCCTGGCCTGGCTGCACCGGCCGGCCACGCCGCTGCGCGGCCGCAAGGTGCTGCTGGCGGACGACATCCTCGACGAGGGCCACACGCTGCTGGCGATCAAGCAGTGGTGCGAGGACCAGGGCGCGGCCGACGTGCGCATCGCAGTGCTGGCGGAAAAAGTGCACGACCGCTGCGTCGAAGGCATCAGCGCCGACCACGTGGGCGTGCAGGTGCCGGACGCGTACGTCTTCGGCTACGGCATGGATTACCACGAGCAGGGCCGCAACCTGCCGGCGATCTATGCGCTGGGAGAGTGATGCGTCATGCACGAGCCGGCGAGACGTCGCCGGATACGCCGTGTGACGTCCATGTAGGCTTCCCGGCGACATCTCCGTCGCCGCGAGTCCGTCAACGCCCCGCCGGCATACGCACGCCGCGCAAATGGGGAAAGCGGGAGGAGCAAGAGCAATGACCATCGAACTCGCCGTCATCGGCGGTACCGGCGTCTACGCGCTGGGCGATCTGGCCGACGTCGAAACCCACCAGCCGGAAACCGCTTACGGGTCGCCGTCGGGGCCCGTGCGCATCGGCACCTATGCCGGCCGGCGCGTGGCCTTCCTCGCGCGTCACGGGGAAGGCCATTCCTTGCCGCCCCACAAGATCAACTACCGGGCCAATCTGGCGGCCCTGAAGGCGTTGGGTGCGACACGCGTGCTGGCGCTGAACACCGTCGGCGGCATCACCGAACGCTTCGGGCCTCGCGTACTGGCCTGCCCTGACCAGCTGATCGACTACACCTGGGGCCGGATCTCGACGTTGTGCGAAGAGCCGGGCAGCGACGTGCTGCACGTGGATTTCGGCGATCCCTACACGCCGGCGCTGCGACGCGAGGTGCTGGCCGCCGCCGCCCGAGCCGGCGTCCCGCTGGTCGATGGCGGCTGCTACGGTGCCACCCAGGGGCCGCGTCTCGAGACCAAGGCCGAGATCGCCCGCATGCGTCGCGACGGCTGTGACCTGGTGGGCATGACCGGCATGCCCGAGGCCGGGCTGGCCCGTGAACTGGGGCTGGACTACGCCTGCCTGGCCATCGTCGCCAACTGGGCGGCGGGCGCGGGCCCGGACGTGGACGAAGTGATCACGCTGCAGGATGTCCTGGACAATGTCGCGGCGGCCATGGGCGGCGTGCCGCACTTGCTGCGGGCGCTATTGGAGGGCTGAAGGGGCCTTGCGCCGACGGGGCGCTGTTGCATACTCGGGAGGCGCCGCTGCCTCGCGGCGGCGTGTTCCACCCAACGGCTCCATCACCCAACGCATCCGCAAGAGAGGTCTTCGCCACCATGCAGTACGGCACCGTGAAGTGGTTCAACGACGCCAAGGGCTTCGGTTTCATCGCCCCGGAAGACGGCAGCGCCGACGTGTTCGTGCATTTTTCGGCCATCGACGCCAAGGGCTTCCGCAGCCTGCAGGAAGGGCAGCGCGTCAGCTACGAAGTCCAGCAAGGCGCCAAGGGCGCCCAGGCCGCGGGCGTCAAGCCGGCCTGAGCCGCGGGATTCCCGCACCATTCCGGGCCCCGCTTCGGCGGGGTCTTTTTTTTGCGTGCCGCTGGACACGGCGAGGCCGGGTCACCGGACGCGCAAAAAAAAGGCCCGCCGTGAGGCGGGCCTTTTCGACCGGCTTGCGCCGGCAGGCGATTACTTCTTCTCGCCTTCGGCAGCCGGAGCAGCGGCGGCGTCGGCAGCCGGAGCAGCGGCGGCGTCGGCAGCCGGAGCAGCGGCGTCGGCAGCCGGGGCAGCGGCGTCGGCAGCCGGGGCAGCGGCGTCGGCAGCCGGAGCAGCGGCGTCGGCAGCCGGGGCCTCGGCAGCAGCGGCGTCGGCCGGAGCGGCAGCGGCGTCAGCCGGGGCAGCAGCGTCGGCGGCCGGGGCTTCTTCCTTCTTGCAGGCCGACAGAGCGAGGACGCCAGCGGCGAGGAGCGCGAAAAGCTTGGTGTTCATGGAAATCTCCTGGGAGGGTTGACTGAAGGGTGGAACGGGTTTTGATCAGACAACGCCAGTGCGCTTAGCGATCCGGCAGGCGCCGGCGGGTCGTTCACTGACTCGAAACAGCCCCGGATGGCCGGGACACGAAAAAGCCGCCGGTATGCCGACGGCTTTCCCGATTTTTGGGACAGGATCTGGCGAAATGGTCTCCGCCGACCCGATTACTTCTTGGCTTCTTCGGCCGTGGTCGCAGCCTGCTCGGCGGCGTCGGCAGCCTGCTGGGCTTCGGCCGGGGCAGCAGCGGCGTCGGCCGGAGCAGCTTCAGCCGGGGCAGCGGCGGCGTCGGCCGGCGCGGCTTCGGCGGAGGCGTCGGCAGCCTGAGCAGCGCTGTCGGCGGCGGCCTGGGCGTCGGCGGCCGGGGTGGCCTCGGCGCTGGCGGCGGCGTCGGCGGCCGGCTCGGACTTGCTGCACGCGGTCAGGGCCAGGCCCAGCGCCATCGCCAGCAGGATCTTGTTGATCGACATGATGCGGT
>DASWXO010000174.1:0-1630 GCA_036405455.1 Thermomonas sp.
GGGACTGGGCCTGCGCGGTGGCCGCCATCAGGCAGGCAGCCAGGGCCAGGAGCGGGAGGTGCTTCATGAGGGGGCTCCGCAGGGGCTTGGTCTACAGGGTACGCCCCAGTGCGCCATGGCGTCGCAGCCTCAACCGACCAGGTTCAGCCGCACCTCAGGCCGCCGGGCACCCGGCCTTGCGACCGTCGTGGAAGCGCTGGACCGCTGCTGCATCGGCCTTCTGGGGCGCCACGCCATCGTCGAACAGTACATGCCATGCACCGTCGTCGCTCCGGTGCCAGACCGAGCCGAAGCGGCCGAGCCGGGTGTCGCCGGTCTTCGGGTCTTCGTACAGCGCGGGGCCGCTGGAATACGCCGTGCGGCCGTCGCCGCCCAGGGTCACCACCGACGGATACCAGCTCAGCTTCAGCGCCGTGCCCTCGATCAACGGCATCCATTCACGGGTGATGGCCTCGCGCCCGCGGGTGGGTTTCTGACTGACGCCGAAGGCCGCCTCGGGGTGCAGATGCTCGGCGAAGGCGGTGGCGTCATGATCGGCGACGGATTGCGCGAAGCTCAGTTCGCGCTGCCAGACCGCGCATTCGGCCTGCCGGGCGGCCTCCGGCGTCGAGGCCAGGACTCCGCCACTGGCCGCAGCCAACAGCGCGATGGACGAAAGTCGGAAGAGCGCTGTCATGCGGAATGTCCCGGAGTCTGCCAAGCTGTGGCCGATTCCAGCCTGTTCCCGTACCGCATGCGCCTGCCATTGGTCAGGGTGACGATGCTGGCCGCCCTGCTCTGGACGGCCGGTTGCGCCACCACCTCCACCACCACCCCGCCTCCGTCCGAGCCGCACAGCGTCGTGCTCATCTCCATCGACGGCCTGCCCGCCAGCGCGCTGGGACAGGGCAACACCCCCCATCTGGATGCCCTTGCCGCTAGTGGCACGCACGCGGCGTGGATGAACCCGTCCTACCCCGTGCTGACGTTCCCCAACCATTTCACCCTGGTTACCGGACTGCGGCCGGACCGCCACGGCATCATCCACAACAGCATGCGCGACGAATCCGTCGGCGGCTTCAAGGTGGCGGACAAGGCTGCGGGCGCCGATGCGCGCTGGTGGCAGGGCGAGCCGATCTGGAATACCGCCGAGAAGGCTGGCCTGCGCACCGCGATCTGGGCCTGGCCCGGCAGTGCCGCACCCATCGACGGTCGCCGGCCGACCCGCTGGGTGCCCTACTCGCCCGAGATCAGCGCGGCCGATCGCGCCGACCAGGTCGCGGGCTGGATGACCGAACCGGTGGCCACGCGCCCGCGCCTGGCTGCGTTGTATTTCGAACGCGTCGACAACCTGGGGCATGAGAAAGGGCCGGATGCGCCCGAAACGCACGCGGCGATCCGCGAAGTCGACGCCGCGGTGGGCCGCATCGTGCAAGCGCTGGACGCCCATGGCCTGCGCGCGACCACCGACGTGGTGGTGGTGTCCGACCACGGCATGGCGCCGGTACGACCGGACCAGTACATCGCGCTGGAGGACATGGCGACGATCGAGCAGGCCGAAGCGGTCAGCACGGGCCAGGTGATCGGCTTCAACCCGCGCGCCGGCCACAAGGCCGATGCGGAGCAACGGCTGCTCGGACGCCACGACCAC
>DASWXO010000175.1:0-13929 GCA_036405455.1 Thermomonas sp.
CACCCCGTCCACCGCAGCGTCCGAGTGAGCCGCCCATCATACAGGGGTTTCGACGTCTGTCAACACCCCGCGATGAACTTTTTTCCGCTCCCCCGCACCGGCCGAAGCCACCTGCAGGAGGGCCGCGCATCATACCCGGAGTCACATCACTGTCAACTCCCAGCACCACCGCCTTGCCTCCCTCGCCGCCAACTAACCACCCGTCAGCTGCGAGGCCGCGCATCTTGGACTACACATCACGCATTGGGAAGTCTTGATCTTTCAAGCTGAATGCGGGTATCGCGCGCGCGCCATTGCCTTCATGTGGTGTGGGCGCGCGCAGGCGGCCACCCTGGGCACTCCTGTCAGGAGGCAGCACCCAGGCGGATCCGCGCGAAATTGCGCTTGCCTACCGCCAGCACGCCTTCGAAGCCCGGCAGGAAGACGCGGGCCGCGTCCTCGAACACCTCACCATCCACGCGCACCGCGCGCTCCTTGAGCTTGCGGTTGGCTTCGGAGTTGCTGGGCATGAGCCCGGCCGCGACCAGCAGTGCCGCGATGCGCAGCCCCTCCGCCGGCACCGCCACTTCCTGCAGCGGGAGGGTCGACAGGTCACCCTCGCCGCGCACAGCGGCATGCCAACCCGCGACGGCCTGCTCGGCCTGGGCTGCGTCGTGGAAGCGCGCCGCAAGCTCGCGCGCCAGGCGCAGCTTGACGTCGCGCGGGTTGAGCCCGGCCGCGACCTCGGCACGCAGGCGCGCAGCCTCGTCGATGCCGATCTCGAAGCTGAGCAGGTCGATCCACTTCCACATCAGCGCGTCGCCGATCTTCATCGTCTTGGTGACGATGTCGATCGCAGGCTCGGCGATGCCGATGTAGTTGCCCAGCGACTTGCTCATCTTGTTGACGCCATCCAGCCCTTCCAGCAGCGGCATGGTCAGCACGATCTGCGGCGGCTGCCCGTAGTGCTCCTGCAGGCCGCGCCCCATCAGCAGGTTGAACTTCTGGTCGGTGCCGCCCAGCTCCACGTCGGCCTTCAGCGCGACGGAGTCGTAACCCTGCACGAGCGGATAGAGGAACTCGTGGATGGCGATCGGCTGCTGCCCCGCGTAACGCTTGGCGAAGTCGTCGCGCTCCAGCATCCGCGCCACCGTGTGCTGCGCGGCGAGCTTGATCATGTCGGCCGCCGCCATCTGGCCGAACCATTCGGAGTTGAAGCGCACCTCGGTACGCTCGCGGTCGAGCACCTTGAACACCTGTGCGGCGTAGGTCTCGGCGTTGGCCAGCACGTCCTCGCGGGACAGCGGCTTGCGGGTCACGTTCTTGCCGGTGGGGTCGCCGATCATCCCGGTGAAGTCACCGATCAGGAAGATCACCTGGTGGCCCAGCTCCTGGAACTGCCGCATCTTGTTGAGCAGCACGGTGTGGCCGAGGTGCAGGTCGGGCGCGGTGGGATCGAACCCGGCCTTGACCCGGAGCGGGCGTCCCGACGCCAGCCGCGCGGCCAGCTCCTCGCGCTTGAGGATTTCCTCGCTGCCGCGGGCGATGAGGTCCAGGGCCTGTTGCTGTTCGGACACGAGCACTTCTCTCCGTGGGCGCCACAGCGCCGCATTCATGTTTTGGGCGGATCGCGTTAACTGGGCGTTAAACCGTGAAGTCGAAAAACATTTGCAGATTCAACGGGTTGACGCGTCTTTCACGCATCTCTATGGTAGCGCGTCGATGTTTTCGCCAGACGCAGGGGACGATCATATGACGGATTCGAATCACGACGCGGTGCGTCGAGAGAATCTCGTACGCGCTCGCGCCAATGCGGATCGATCCGTCGCGCCAGCCACCTCCCACCCGTTCCGCGGCCGCTGGACGCGTCGCCACTGGGCGCATGCCAGCGTGCTGACCACCATGGGCGTGCTGCTGGCCGCCATCGTCCCCGGCTTCTCCAGCGTCCTGGACCATGCCGGCGACATCGGCGCGCAGCGCATGACGCTGGCACTGAGTCTGCCCAAGCTGGGCAAGCCGGGCGGCAAAGCCACCGATGACCACTGGCAGTCCGTCACGCTGAAGCCGGGCCAGACCCTGAGCGGCGTGTTCGAGGAGCTTGGCATTCCTTACGACCAGTTGGCGCGGGTGATGCAGCATCCGAAGATCAAGCCGACGCTGCGCAAGCTGCGCCCCGGCACCGAGCTGAGCTTCAACCTGCCGGCCGACGGCAGCGTGCGGGCGATGCGGCTGGAAGCCGGCCCGGGCATCGGCGACATGCCGATCGAGCTGGAATTCGCCGGTGACACGCTGCGCGAGCATGCGGTGCCGGTGGAAGTCACCACCCGCACCGTGGTGCTGACCGGCGAAGTGGGCAAGTCGCTGTTCGCCTCCGCGCGCAAGCTGGGCCTGGGCAGCGCGCAGCTGACCCAGCTCACGGACGAGATGTTCAAGTACGACATCGACTTCGACTCCGACCTGGGCGAGGACGACCGCTTCAGCGTGGTGGTGGACCAGACCTGGAAGAACGGCCAGCTGGTCAACACCGGCCCGGTGCTGGCGGCCACCTTCACCGTCGACGGCAAGCTCAAGAGCGCCTTCCGCTACATGCGCGACGGCAAGCCGGAATACTTCACCCCGGACGGGCGCTCGCTGCGCCGGCCGTTCATCCGCATGCCGATTCCCTACGCCCGCCTGACCTCCGGCTTCGGTGGCCGCAAGCACCCGGTGCTGGGCCGCTTCCGCATGCACAAGGGCGTGGACTACGCGGCCGGCACCGGCACCCCGATCCAGGCCGCCGGTGATGCGCGGGTGGAGTTCGTGGGCCGCAAGGGCGGCTACGGCAACGTGGTGATCCTCAACCACGGCGGCGGCAAGACGACCCTGTACGGCCACATGTCGCGCTTCGCCAAGATCCGCGTGGGCCAGCGCGTGGCGCAGGGCACGGTGATCGGGTACGTCGGCAGCACCGGCCTGGCCACCGGCCCGCACCTGCACTACGAATTCCGGGTCAACGGCGTGCACATGAACCCGCTGAAGATGACCCTGCCGCCGCCGACGCCGCTCACGGGCAGCTCGCTGGTGGCATTCAAGAACGAGACCCGCCGTGCGCTGGACAAGATCCGCGAGGTCGAGGACGTGGTCTTCCAGCTCGACGACGAACGCGTGGCCAGCGCGCCGTCCCAGCCGGCGGCACCGGCACGCAAGAAGGGCTGACCCGGCGCGCGCGATGCGATACTGCATCGCATGACCACGCGCCCTTCCGACGGCTGTTTCCTCGGCCTGATCTCCGGCACCAGCGCCGACGGCATCGATGCCGCGCTGGTGTGTTTCAACGGCGACCAGGCGCACGCGCGCCCCACCCTGCTGTTCGGCCGCACTTACCCGTGGGACCCCGTGCTGCGCGCGCGCCTGGTGGCACTGGGCCAGCAGGCGGCGGCTCTGACGCTGGACGAGGTGGGCGAGCTGGACGTGCGCATCGGCCACGCGTTCGCCGCGGCGGCGATGGCAGCGATCCGCGACGCGGGGTTGGCACCGCGCGACGTCACCGCGATTGGCTCGCACGGCCAGACCCTGCGCCACCGGCCGCAGGGCGATTTCCCCTTCACCGTGCAGCTGGGCGATGCGCACGTACTTGCCGAGCGCTGCGGCGTGCCGGTGGTGGCGGACTTCCGCCGCCGCGACGTCGCCGCCGGCGGCCACGGCGCCCCGCTGGTGCCGGCCTTCCACGCCGCGGTGCTGCATGACTCCGGCGAAGACCGGGCGGTCCTGAACCTGGGCGGTATCGCCAACCTCACCCTGCTGCCGGCGCGCGGCGACGTGCGCGGCTTCGACACCGGACCGGCGAACGGCTTGATGGACGCCTGGTGCCTGCGCCACACCGGCCACGCCTACGACGCGGGCGGCGCGCTGGCCCGGCAGGGCCGCGTGGATCCAGCGCTGCTGGAGCGCCTGCTGGCGGAGCCGTGGTTCGCCGCACCGCCTCCGAAATCCACCGGTCGCGACCAATTCCACCTCGACTGGGTGGAGGCCGCGCTGGCCGGCGACGAGGCGACCGCTGACGTGCAAGCCACGCTGCTGGCGCTGACCGCGCGCACCGTGGCGGAGGCGCTGCACGCGACCCAGCCCACCACGTCGCGGGTCATCGTCTGCGGCGGCGGCGTACACAACCCGCTGCTGATGGCGGCGCTGGCCGAGGCGGTGCCTACGGCGGTGATCGAATCCAGTGCCGCGCACGGGCTGGACCCGGACGCGGTCGAAGCGATGGCCTTCGCCTGGCTGGCCCGCGAGCACCTAGCCGGGCGGGCGGGCAACCTCCCTGCCGTCACCGGCGCGGCGGGACCGCGCGTGCTGGGGGCGCTCTACCCGGCCTGAGCCGGCGCCGCCACCCGCATCCGCCGCGACAGCCACAGGCACAGCAATAGCGCCGGCAGGCCGGCCAGTGCAGTGCCCAGGAAGAACAGCGCGTAGCCGTCGATCAGCGTGCGGCCCACCGCCAGCTGCTCCACCGCCACGCCCGACAGGCCCTTCAGCAGCTTGCCCAACAATGCGTAGAACGAGCTGAGCAGCGCGTACTGCGTCGCGGTGTAGCCGATGCTGGTCAGGCTGGACATGTAGGCCACCAGCGCGGTGCCGGCGAAACCGGTGGCGAAGCCGTCGATCGCCATCGCCGCGACGAACACCGTGTGGTCGCCGCCCGCGTACGCCACCCAGGTGAACGCCGCGTTCGAGCCCGGGCCGAGGATCGCGCCGGCCAGCAGCGTCGGCACGAAGCCGAAGCGCACCGCACTGATGCCGGCCGCGGCGATGCCGAGCAGCGAGGTGGCCAGGCCGATCGAGGCCCGCACCTCGCCCACGAATTCCTTGCTGATCCCGATGTCGGCGTAGAACGGATTGTTCATCGGCCCCATCACGAAGTCGGGCAGTCGGTACAGGCTGATCGCCGCGAGCATCAGCAGCGCCCATTTCCCGTGGGTCTTGAAGAAGGCGAAAAACGGACCGGCGATGGCGTCCCACAGGCCGGACGCGGTCCACAGCGGCGCGTGCGACGTCACCTCGGGGCGCTGCGAGGCCGCCGGCTCGCGCGCCAGGAACAGCGCCGCGAACAGGCCCACGCCCATCAGCGCCACCATCGCCCAGTAGGACAGCGCCCAGCCCACGTAGGTGGCCAGGATCAGGATCAGCGCGTCGGTGACCAGCAGCGCGGTGCGGTAGCCGAACTGGGTGCCGGAGGTGAGCAGGCCCAGCTCCTCGGCGTTGTCGGCGATCTCGATGCGCCAGGCGTCGATCACGATGTCCTGCGTGGCCGAGGCGAACGCGGCCACCAGCGCCAGCGCGCCGAACACCACCAGCCCGCCCTGCGGCTGCACGATCGCCATCCCGGCCAGCCCCAGCGCCACCACCAGCTGCGACAGCAGCATCCAGCCGCGGCGATGGCCCAGCCGGCCCAGCAGCGGCACGTTGGTCTTGTCGATGATCGGCGCCCACAGGAACTTCAGCGTGTAGGCCAGGCCCACCCACGACAGGAAGCCGATCGCCGACAGCTCGCTGCCGTTCTCGCGCATCCAGTAGCCCATGGTGTTGCCGACCAGGTACAGCGGCAGGCCGGACGAAAAGCCCAGCAGTAGCATGGCCAGCACCTTGGGTCGGCGCAGCGCACGCAGAACGTCGCGCGAGGTCTTCTTGGCGGGCTTGGCGTCGGCGGACATCGGGGCTTCCAGTCAGGGGCGCGCGCAGGCGCGGCGGCGGCGATGGGGGAACGCGACCGACGCCGTCAGGCGCCGTAGTCGACCAGCACCGGGGCGTGGTCGGAGAACTTCGGTTCCGGGAAGATCTCGGCGCTGCGGATGCCGGCGGCGATCCCCGGCGTGCACAGCTGGTAATCGATGCGCCAGCCGACGTTATTGGCGCGCGCGGCGCCGCGCTGCGACCACCACGAGTACTCCACCGCCTCAGGTTTCGCGACGCGGAAGGCGTCCTTCCAGCCGTGGGCGGGCGGCACGACCAGGCCGTCGTGGCAGCCATCGGCGATCAGGCCGTTGAGCCAGGCACGTTCGTGCGGCAGGCAGCCGGAATTCTTCTGGTTGCCGGTCCAGTTCTTGATGTCGTTCCTGGCGCGGACGATGTTCCAGTCCCCGCACAGCACGTACTCGCGGCCGCTGGCCAGCCACTGGTCCAGGATCGGCCTGAGCCAGGCCATCACCTCTTCCTTGAAGCCCTGGCGCAGCTCGCCCGAGCTGCCGGAGGGAATGTAGAAGCTGACCACCGACAGGTTGCCGAAGCGCGCCTCGATATAGCGGCCCTCGTCGTCGAACGGCGCCCAGCCCAGCGCCGTGCGCACCTCGTCCGGCTCGCGGCGGCTGTAGATCGCCACGCCGCTGTAGCCCTTCTTGGTGGAGGCGTCCTTGAACCAGGCCTTGTAGCCTTCGGGTCGGAAGGCGGCGTCGGTGAGCTGGTGTTCCTGCGCCTTGGTCTCCTGCACGCACAGGACATCGACGTCCCGGCCGGTGAACCATTCGAAGAAGCCCTTGGAGGCGGCCGACCGCAGGCCATTGGCGTTGAACGTGAGGATGCGCATCGGCCAAGGATAGCGGTTCCATGGGGTAACCTTTGCACCCTTCGACGCCATCGACCGTCCGTCCATGCCCGACCATCGCGCCCGTTTCCTGCAGCTGGCCCTGGGGGCCGAGGCCCTGCGCTTCGGCGAATTCACGCTGAAGTCCGGCCGCACCAGCCCCTACTTCTTCAATGCCGGGCGCTTCGACTCCGGTGCCGCGCTGGCCGGATTGGCCGCCTGCTACGCGGATGCGGTGGACGCCGCCGGGCTGGACTTCAACCTGGTGTTCGGCCCGGCCTACAAGGGCATCCCGCTGGCCACGGCGCTGGCCTGCGAGTACGCCCGCCGCGGCCGCGACCTGCCGCTGGCGTTCAACCGCAAGGAAGCCAAGACGCACGGCGAGGGCGGCAGCCTGATCGGCGCGCCGCTGGCCGGGCGCCGGGTGCTGATCGTGGACGACGTGATCACCGCCGGCACCGCGATCCGCGAGGCGCTGGCCATCATCCACGAGGCCGGCGGCCTGCCGGCCGGCATCGTGATCGCGCTGGACCGGCAGGAGCGCGTCCGCGAGGACGTGGCCGAATCGGCCGCGCAGGCGGTGGCGGGGGAGCACGGGATCCCGGTCGTGGCCGTGGCCACCCTGTCCGACCTGCTGGCCTTCGCCGGCGAGGACGCCGCGCTGGCCGCCCACCGCAACGACCTGCTCGCCTACCGCGCGCGCTACGGGGTCGTCTGATACGCTCATCGGCAGCCACGGGGGGCCGTCCATGTCGCACCACATCCGCCTTTTCGCCGCCATCGCCCTCGCGCTGGGCGCCGCAGGCAGCGCAGACGCGCAGACCGCAGCACCGACGCAGAAGAAGATCTATTGCTGGGACGAGGGTGGCCGCCGCGTCTGCGGCGACGCGTTGCCGGCATCGGCGGTGGATCGCGCGCGGACCGAGATCAGTGCCAAGAGCGGCATGACCACCGGCCAGGTGGACCGCGCCCTGACCGACGCGGAGCGCAGCGCGGCTGAGCAGGCCGCCGAACTCGCGCGCCGGCAGGCCGAGGCGGAGGCCATGCAGAAGCGCCGCGACCTGGCGATGGTGGAGTCCTACATGACAGAGGACGACCTGCGCCGCGCCTACGGCGAGCGCACCACGCTGCTGGACGAAACCCTCAAGGCCAGCCGGCTGGGCGTCGCCAACCTGCGCCTGAGCCTGCTCTCGCTGCTGCGCCAGGCCGGCGACATGGAACTGGCCGATGCTCCGGTGACCCGCAAACTGATCGGCTCGATCCAGCGCCAGCACGCGGAGCTGTTGCGCCAGAAGCAGATCCTGCAGGCGCAGGAGGCCGACCGGGCGGAGCTGGAGCGCGAACTCGCCGATTCCGTCCGCCGCTATCGCGAGATGCGGCAGGCCACGGGCGCCGCGACGACCGCAACAGCGCCGCAAGCGGGCTCCCCCCCGACCACCCGCTGACGGGGCCACGGGGGACGGACACCCAGGTCTCGCCGCGGGCCCACCCGCGGCGGACTCAGAACGGCAGCGGCAGCCCCGGCTCCAGGCGCAGCAGGTGGTCACGGAAGGCTTGCTGGATGCGCGCCATGGCTGCGCTGCTGTCCGCGTCGAAGCGCATCACCAGCACCGGCGTGGTGTTGGACGCGCGGACCAAGCCCCAGCCATCCGGCCAATCCACCCGTACCCCGTCCAGGGTGGTCATGCGCGCACCGTCGAAACTGGCCGCCAACCGGAAGCGTTCGACGAACTCGTGGGGATCGCCGCCGGGCGCGTCCACCTTGATCTCGGCGGTGGACACGCCATCGGGCAGCGCGTCGAACACCGCGTCCGGGGATTCCTCGCGGGCGTCCAGGATCTCCAGCAGGCGCGCCGCGGCGTAGATGCCGTCGTCGAAGCCGAACCAGCGCTCCGCGAAGAAGAAGTGGCCGCTCATCTCGCCGGCCAGCGCGGCATCCACTTCGCGCATCTTCGACTTGATCAGCGAATGCCCGGTCTTCCACATCAGCGGGCTGCCGCCGTAGCGCAGGATCTGGGTCGGCAGCCGGCCGGTGCACTTCACGTCGTAGACGATGACCGCGCCCGGGTTGCGCTCCAGCACGTCGGCGGCGAACAGCATCAGCAGGCGGTCGGGGAAGATGTTCTTGCCCGCCTTGGTGACCACGCCGAGGCGATCGCCATCGCCGTCGAACGCGATGCCCAGGTCGGCATCCAGGCGCTGCACCATCTGCACCAGCGCCTCCAGGTTGTGCGGCTCGCTGGGATCGGGGTGGTGGTTGGGGAAGGTGCCGTCGATGTCGCAGAACAGCGGGGTGACCTCGGCGCCGATGGCCTCCAGCACCCGCGGCCCCAACACGCCGGCCACGCCGTTGCCGGCGTCCACGACCACTTTCAGGCGGCGGCCGATCTGCACGTCACCGGCGATACGCTGCACGTAGTCCTCGCCGATGTCGCGCTCGTCCAGGGTACCGCGCACCTCGGCCTCCAGCAGGCGGTCCTCCGCGATGCGGGCGTGCAGGTCCTTGATCGCCGCACCAGACAGGGTTTCGCCCCCCACCACGATCTTGAAGCCGTTGTAGTCCGGCGGGTTGTGGCTGCCGGTGATGGCGACGCCGCAACCCGTGCGCAGGTGGAAGCCGCCGAAATACACCACCGGCGTCGGTGCCATGCCGATGTCGATGACGTTGCGGCCGGCCTTGCGCAGGCCTTCGATCAACCCCTGCGCCAGGTCCGGCCCGGACAGGCGTCCGTCGCGGCCGACCACGATGGCATCCAGCCCCTGTTCGGCCATCACCGAGCCGATCGCCTGGCCGATCAGTTCGGCCACGCCGGCATCCAGCGACTGGCCCACCACGCCGCGGATGTCATAGGCACGGAAGATGCGGTGGTCGATCACCACCGGCACCTTTTCCGCCTGCTTGACGACGTCGTGTTCCCGCGCCTGGATCCGCGCCACCGGCTCCGAGGGCGGCAGGGTCTGCTGCAGGTCGGACAGCGTGGGGCCTGCCTCGACCTCACCGACCCCTCCCATGGCCAGCAGGCGTGGGCGCAGCACGAACCACAGTCCGCCCGCCAGCACCACGAGCACCAGCCCGAAGCCGAGCGACGCGATGCCCCCCAGGCCGAACGGGGCGGCCACGCTGTCCGGCGTCGCCGCGGCGACGCGCAGGTCGCTGTCGGGGACCTTCACGCCCATCGCCTCGGCCGACGAGGCCAGCGCGGCGTCGCCACGCTCGACCACGCTGCGCTGTCCCTGGCGCAGCGCCAGGTAGGTCCCGCCCGGCAGCAGCGGCGCCTCCACGCTGCTTTCCAGTCGCGCCAGCGGCAATTCCACGTAGGCCACGCGGCCACCGTCGACCGGCACCGCCATGGCCAGCCGATGTTCCGGCCCGGCGCGCACGACGCGGACGGCCATCTTGCCGCTGATCAGGGCATCCTCGGCCACCGCCAGGGTGCCGAAGCCGCTCCGCGGCAACGCTCCGTAGAGCGCATCCAGGTCGGCCGGCCACAGCTCGGCACGACGCAGCTCGCCCCATCCCTCCTTGATGGAAGCGACGGCGGCAGCGGTGTCACCGGCGGCGAGCGCCGCCCTGAAGGGCTTGGCGGCAAGCCGCGCGCCCAACTTCTGCCGGTGCTCGTTGAGCGTCCGCCGCACCGCCACGACCACGTCGTCGCGCGCGAATTCCAGCGCGTGTTCGCGGCTGTCATCGCGCTGGCGCAGGCCACCGGCCACCAGGCACCACAGGCCCAGTGCCACCAGCAGCGCGATCAGCCACGGCAGCGCGCGCGCCGTCTGCAGCGGATCGAACTGCAGCTTGCCCCGCCCGTCCGCGTCCGCCTCGTCCTTCTTGCCGCCCAGTCCGAACACCGCCATGCGTCTTCCCCCCGTCAGCGCACGCCGGTGTGGCCGAAGCCACCCTGGCCGCGCGTGCTTTCCTCGAAAGTATCCACCACCTGCAGCTGCGCGCGCACCACCGGCAGCAGCACCAGCTGCGCGACGCGATCCCCCGGCGCGATGGTGAACGCCGCGTCGCTGCGGTTCCACAGGCTGACCATCAGCGGCCCCTGGTAGTCCGCGTCGATCAGGCCGGTGCCGTTGCCCAGCACGATGCCGTGTTTGTGGCCCAAGCCGGACCGCGGCAGGAGCACCGCGCACAGGCCGGGATCGCCGATGTGGATGGCCAGGCCCGACGGCACCAGCGCGGTGGCCCCGGCGCCCAGCGTCAACGGCGCGTCCAGCGCCGCCCGCAGGTCCATGCCGGCGCTGTGTTCGGTCGCGTACGCGGGCAGCGGCCAGTCGCCGCCGAAGCGCGGATCCAGCAGCTTCACCTGCAAGGCATGCAGCGTCATTTGTTCTCCTGGATGCGCAGTCGCCCGGCCACGCGCGCCAGCAGGGCGGCGGCCAGTTCGGCCTTCGGGGCCGGCCCGAGCGCGTGTTCGCCCTGCGGCTCGATGACCAGCAGCGCGTTGTCATCGCTCTCGAACCCGCCGCCCGGCAGGCCCACCTGGTTGGCGCAGATCATGTCCAGCCGCTTGCGCTCCAGCTTGCCGCGCGCGTAATGGGCCACGTCGTTGGTCTCCGCCGCGAATCCCACCACCAAACGCGGCCGCTGCGCATGCGCGGCCACGTCGGCCAGCACGTCGCGCGTCTTGACCAGTTCCAGGACCAGCGTGTCCTGGCCCGGCTGCTTCTTGAGCTTGCAGGCCGCCGGCGCGCGCGGGGTGAAATCCGCCACCGCCGCCGCCCCGATGTAGACGTCGCAGGGCAATGCGGCCATCACCGCGTCGTGCATCTGCGCGGCGCTGCGCACGTCGACACGGCGGACCCCCGCGGGCGTGGGCAGGTGTACCGGACCGGCGACCAGCACGACGTCGGCGCCCTGCTGGACCGCGCTGCAGGCGATCGCGAACCCCATCTTGCCGCTGCTGCGGTTGCCCAGGAAGCGGACCGGGTCGATGTCCTCGAACGTGGGCCCGGCGCTGACGACCACGCGCAGCCCGGCGAGCGCGCCGCTCATGCCAGCGCCCCGAGCGCCGCCACGATCTCCGCCGGCTCGGCCATGCGGCCGGGCCCGGACTCGCCCTCGGCCAGCGGGCCATCGTTGGGGCCGACCATGCTTACACCGCGCGCCAGCAGGGTGGCGACATTGGCCTGCGTGGCCGGGTGCCGCCACATCCGGTGGTTCATCGCGGGCGCCACCAGCAGCGGCGCCTCGGTGGCCAGGCACAGCGTGCTCACCAGGTCGTCCGCCAGGCCGTGCGCCAGCCGCGCGAGGGTGTTCGCCGTGGCCGGTGCCACCACCACGCGCTGGGCCCAGCCGGCCAGCTCCAGGTGGCCCATCGCCGCTTCCGCCTGCGCATCCCACAGCGACGTGCGCACCGGCCGGTGCGACAGCGCCTGGAAGGTCTGGGCACCGACGAAGCGTTGGGCGTTCTCGGTCATCGCCACCTGCACCTCGGCGCCGGCGTCACGCAGCCGCCGCACCAGCTCGGCGCTCTTGTACGCGGCGATGCCGCCGCAGACGCAAAGCAGCACGCGGTTGCCGTCGATGGGAAAACCCGGAGCCTGCATCGGCCGCCTGCCTGACCTTGCCACAAAGCGGCAGCTTACCCGATGCCGGGCACGGTTCCGCTGCCCACGGCGCCATGCGCCATGCAGTCTTGTTCCATGCACATTCGCGATTGGCCCGAATCGGAACGTCCCCGCGAGAAGCTGCTGGCGCGCGGCGCCGGCGCGCTGTCGGATGCCGAACTGCTGGCCCTCTTCCTCGGCTCCGGTACCGCCGGCCGGGACGCGGTGGCCAGCGCGCGCGACCTGCTGGCCACCCACGACGGCCTGCGCCGGCTGCTGGACCGCGACGCCCGCGCACTCACCCGGCTGCGCGGCATCGGCCCGGCCCGGGCCTGCCTGCTGGCGGCGGCGCTGGAACTGGGGCAGCGGCATCTGGCGGCACAGCTGGCGCGGGGCGAAGCGCTGGCCGATCCCGACGCCGCCGGCCGCTACTTCGCCCAGCGCCTGCGCGGCCTCGACCACGAAGTGTTCGCTGCGCTCTACCTCGACACCCGCCATCGTGCGCTGGGGTTCGAGGAGCTGTTCCGCGGTGGCATCGACGGCGCCGAGGTGCATCCCCGCGTGCTGGTGCAGCGCGCGCTGGCCCACGGCGCGGCGGCGGTGATCGTGGGCCACAACCATCCCAGCGGGCATCCCGACCCCAGCGCGGCCGACCGCGCGGTGACGGCGCGCCTCAAGCAGGCGCTGGCGCTGGTGGACGTGCGCCTGCTGGACCACTTCGTGGTCGGCGACGGCGCCCCGACCTCGATGGCCGCGCGCGGCTGGGTCTGACCCGCGCGCAACCTGTTCCGGCCCTGAACCCCGCCGGCGGATAGCCGGGGCGGGGCGACGCCTCGCGTACAATCGACGGCTCTCGAAACACCCCGCAGACACACCGTGAAAGCCCAGCTCCGCGCCCTGATCGACCAGGGCCTGATCGCCCTGCGCCAGGCAGGCACCCTGCCCGCCGACCTCCCGCCGCCCGAGTTCGTGATCGAGCGCCCCAAGGAGCGCGCGCACGGCGACTTCTCCACCAATGCGGCGATGCTGCTGGCCAAGGCCGCGCGCACCAACCCGCGGGCGTTGGCGCAACAGCTGCTGGAAGCCCTGCCGGCCTCCGATGCCATCGCCCGCGTGGAACTCGCCGGCCCCGGCTTCATCAACTTCCACCTGGCGCCGGGCGCCTGGCAGCAGCAGGTGCGCGACATCCACGCCGCCGGCCCCGCGTTCGGCCGCAACGCCAGCGGCGGCGGCAAGACCGTGGGCGTGGAGTACGTGTCCGCCAACCCGACCGGACCGCTGCACGTGGGCCACGGCCGCGCCGGCGTGATCGGCGACTGCATAGCCCGCGTCATGGCCGCCAACGGCTGGGACGTGAAGCGGGAGTTCTACTACAACGACGCCGGCGTGCAGATCAACAACCTGGCGATCTCCACCCAGGCCCGCGCCAAGGGCCTGAAGCCGGGTGATACCGACTGGCCGGCGGACGCCTACAACGGCGACTACATCGGCGACGTCGCCGCCAGCTACCTGCGCGGCGACAGCGTCGAAGTGGAGGGCCACGTGGTGACCGGCAAGGACGACGCCGACGACCTGGACGCCATCCGCAAGTTCGCCGTCGCCTACCTCCGCCGCGAGCAGAACGCCGACCTGCAGGCCTTCGGCGTGAGCTTCGACCGCTACTTCCTGGAGTCCTCGCTGTACACCGACGGCAAAGTGGAGGAAACCGTGCGCGAGCTCATCGCCCACGGCCACACCTACGAGGAAGGCGGCGCGCTGTGGCTGCGCACCACCGTCTTCGGGGACGACAAGGACCGGGTGATGCGCAAGTCCGACGGCACCTACACCTATTTCGTGCCGGACGT
>DASWXO010000176.1:0-6656 GCA_036405455.1 Thermomonas sp.
CGGCACCGCGCTGGCCGCCGCCGCGCTGGCCGCGGCGCGCCAGCACGCCGGCCCGCTGCTGCTGGTGGCGCGCGACAACCACGCCGCGCACCAGCTGGAAGCGGACCTGCGCACGCTGGCCGGCGGCGACCCGGCACTGCCGGTGCTGGGCTTCCCCGACTGGGAAACCCTGCCCTACGACCGCTTCAGCCCGCACCCGGAAATCGTCAGCCAGCGCCTGGCCACGCTGGCGCGCCTGCCCACGCTCGCGCGCGGCGTGGTGGTGATCCCCGCCGCCACCCTGATGCAGCGGCTGGCGCCGCGCGGCCACGTGCTGGGCAACCGCTTCAGCGTACGCACCGGCCAGCGGCTGGACCTGGACGCCGAGAAGCGCCGGCTGGAATCCGCCGGCTACCGCAACGTGCCGCAGGTGTTCGATCCCGGCGATTTCGCCGTGCGCGGCGGCCTGCTGGACGTGTACCCGATGGGCGCCGAGGCGCCGTTCCGGGTGGAGCTGCTGGACGACGAGATCGACAGCATCCGCGCCTTCGACCCGGAAACGCAGCGCTCGCTGGAGCGCATCGCCGCCATCGAGCTGCTGCCCGGCCGCGAGGTGCCGATGGACGCGGCGCACGTGCAGCGGGCGCTGGACGCGCTGCGCGAGCGCTTCGACATCGACACCCGGCGCAGCGCGCTGGTGCAGGACCTGAAGGCGGGGTTGGCCCCGGCCGGCATCGAGTACTACCTGCCGCTGTTCTTCGAGGCGCGCGATGGCGGCACCAGCACCGAGACGCTGTTCGACTACCTGGCCGAGACCACGCTGCCCCTGCTTTGCGACGGCGCGCTGGACGCCGCCGAGCAGGCGTGGACGCAGGTGGGCCTGCGCTATGAGCAGCTGCGCCACGACATCGAGCGGCCGCTGCTGCCGCCCGACACGCTGTGGCTGCCGCCCGACGCGCTGCGCGAACGCTTGAACCGCGGCGCGCGCATCGAGGTCTGCGGCGACGCGCATCCGCGCCACGGCGAAGCGCACGCGCTGCCGGTGCAGCCGGCCCCGGCGCTGCCGGTGGCGGCGAAGGACCAGCCCGCGGGGCAGGCCCTGCGCGACTTCCTGGCGCACTATCCGGGCCGCGTGCTGGTGGCCGCGGATTCGCCCGGCCGACGCGAGGCGCTGCTGGAGGTGCTGCAGGCGGCGGGGTTGCAGCCGGCGGTCTTCGAAAGCTGGGCGGCTTTTGCACTTGCTCGTCATTCCCGCGAAGGCGGGAATGACGGCTTGGAAGATTCTCGCCTTCGCGGGAAGGACGGCGTTCGGTTCGGCATCGCAGTGGCACCGTTTGACGATGGCTTCGCACTCGACGCCCCGACGCTCTGCGTCCTGACCGAGCGCCAGCTGTTCCCCGAGCGCGCCCTGCAGCCCCGCCGCCGCAAGCGCGCCGGGCGCGAGCCGGAGGCGATCATCCGCGACCTCGGCGAGCTCACCCTGGGCGCGCCGATCGTCCACGAGGACCACGGCGTGGGCCGCTACCGCGGGCTGGTGGCGATGGACGTGGGCGGCATGCCCGGCGAGTTCCTCGACATCGAGTACGCCAAGGGCGACCGCCTGTACGTGCCGGTGGCGCAGCTGGATCGCATCAGCCGCTACTCCGGCGCCAACCCCGACACCGCGCCGCTGCACAACCTCGGCGGCGAGCAGTGGAACAAGGCGAAGAAGAAGGCCGCCGACAAGGTGCGCGACGTCGCCGCCGAGCTGCTGGAGATCCAGGCCAAGCGCCACGCGCGGCAGGGCCTGGCCATCGACGTGGACCGCGCGATGTACGAACCCTTCGCCGCCGGCTTCCCGTTCGAGGAAACCCCGGACCAGCGCGCGGCGATCGCCGCGGTGCTGCGCGACTTGGCCTCCTCGCAGCCGATGGACCGCGTGGTCTGCGGCGACGTCGGCTTCGGCAAGACCGAGGTGGCGGTGCGCGCCGCGTTCGCCGCCGCCAGCGCCGGCAAGCAGGTGGCGGTGCTGGTGCCCACCACGCTGCTGGCCGAGCAGCACTACCGCAACTTCCGCGACCGCTTCGCCGACTGGCCGCTGCGGGTGGAGGTGCTGTCGCGCTTCAAGTCCAAGAAGGAGATCGAGGCGGAGCTGGGCAAGCTGGCCGAGGGCAAGCTGGACGTGATCGTGGGCACCCACCGCCTGCTGCAGCCCGACGTGAAGTTCGCCGACCTGGGCCTGGTGATCGTGGACGAGGAACAGCGCTTCGGCGTGCGCCAGAAGGAGGCGCTGAAGAAGCTGCGCGCCAACGTGCACCTGCTGACGCTGACCGCCACCCCGATCCCGCGCACGCTCAACATGGCGATGAGCGGCCTGCGCGACCTGTCGATCATCGCCACCCCGCCGGCCAACCGGCTGGCGGTGCAGACCTTCGTCCACGCCTGGGACGAGGCGCTGCTGCGCGAGGCGTTCCAGCGCGAACTGGCGCGCGGCGGCCAGGTGTACTTCCTGCACAACGACGTGGAGAGCATCGGCCGCATGCAGGAGACGCTGCAGGCGCTGGTGCCCGACGCGCGCATCGGCATCGCCCACGGACAGATGCCGGAGCGCGAGCTGGAGCGGGTGATGCTGGACTTCCACAAGCAGCGCTTCAACGTGCTGCTGTCCACCACCATCATCGAGTCCGGCATCGACATCCCCAACGCCAACACCATCGTCATCCACCGCGCCGACAAGTTCGGCCTGGCCCAGCTGCACCAGCTGCGCGGGCGCGTGGGCCGCAGCCACCACCGCGCCTACGCCTACCTGCTGATCCCCGACCGCCGCAGCATCACCGAGGACGCGCGCAAACGGCTGGACGCGATCAGCTCGATGGACGAGCTGGGCGCCGGCTTCACCCTGGCCACGCATGACCTGGAGATCCGCGGCGCCGGCGAGCTGCTGGGCGAGGACCAGAGCGGGCAGATGGCGGAGGTGGGCTTCAGCCTCTACACCGAGCTGCTGGAGCGCGCGGTGCGCAGCATCAAGCAGGGCAAGCTGCCCGACGCGGACGACGTGGACCGCCACGGCGCCGACGTGGACCTGCACGTGCCGTCGCTGATCCCCGACGGCTACCTGCCCGACCCGCACGCGCGCCTGACCCTGTACAAGCGCATCAGCGCGGCCCGCAACGCCGACGCGCTGCGCGAGCTGCAGGTGGAGATGATCGACCGCTTCGGCCTGCTGCCGGACCCGGCCAAGCACCTGTTCGCCACCGCCGAGCTGAAGCTGGACGCCACCGCGCTGGGCATCCGCAAGCTGGACCTGGGCGAGGCGGGTGGCCGCCTGCAGTTCGTCGAGAAGCCGCAGGTGGACCCGATGGCGGTGATCCGGCTGATCCAGGGCCAGCCCAAGCACTACCGCATGGACGGCCCGGACAAGCTGCGCATCACCCTGCCGCTGCCGGACGCCACCACCCGCTTCCAGGCCGCGCGCGGCCTGCTGGCGGCGCTGCGGCCGGGATGAGCCACCCAGGGATCCGCGTGGCGGGTGGCGTCAATGCCGCGGGCGCTGGCCGGGGCGTCTCGTCGCGCACGACCGCCGGACCCCATCGCCACGGTTTCCCTATGATGGGTGGCATGCGCCCCCTGCTCCGCGTCCTCCTCGTCCTGTCCGCCACCCTGCCGGCCGGCTGCGCCACGCATCCGGACGCCGCCGCGCCCGTGGTGGCGACGGTGATCGTCGTCCGCCACGCGGAGAAGGTGGACGCCAGCCGCGACCCCGACCTGAGCGCCGCCGGCCGCGCGCGCGCGCAGGCGCTGGCCGCCCGCTTGGACGACGCAACCCTCGCCGCGGTCTACGCCACCGAATTCAAGCGCACCGGGCAGACGGTGGGCCCGACCGCGGACGCGCACCGCCTGGCCATCACGCCCTACGGCGCCGGCCAGCCCGCCAGCGCCGTCGCCGCGCGCCTGCGTGCCGACCATCCGCGCGGCACGGTGCTGGTGGCCGGCCACAGCAACACCGTGCCGGAGCTCGTCGCCGCGCTGTGCGCCTGCGCCGTCGCGCCGATGGCCGACACCGAATACGACCGCTTCAGCGTGGTCACCTTCGACGCCCGCGGACGCGCCCGGCTGGACGTGCAGCGCTACGGCGCGCCCTCGGCCACGCCGTGAGCGACGCGCTGCCCGACTGGACCGGCGACACCGCGCCGCTGCGCGCCCTGCAACAGACGCTGGCGCAGCAGGTGGTGCTGCGCGACGCCTTCGCCAAACCGCTGCGAACGGTGGCCGGCTTCGACGTCGGGTTCGAGGACGGCGGCGCCACCACCCGCGCCGCCGCGGTGCTGCTGGACGCCGACACGCTGGCCGTGCTGGACCGGCAGGTGGCGCGCCTGCCCACGCGCATGCCCTACGTGCCCGGCCTGCTGAGTTTCCGCGAACTGCCAGCCCTGCTGGCGGCACTGGCCCGACTGCCGCAGGCGCCGGACCTGGCCTTCGTCGACGGCCACGGCATCGCGCACCCGCGGCGGCTGGGCATCGCCGCGCATTTCGGCGTGGCCACCGGGCTGCCCAGCATCGGGGTGGGGAAGACCATCCTCACCGGGGAGGCGCGCATGGCCCTGCACGAGATGCGCGGCGCGTTCACCCCGCTGCGCGACGGCACCGCGCAGATCGGCTGGCTGCTGCGCAGCAAACCCGGCTGCCTGCCGCTGGTGGTCTCGCCAGGCCACCGCGTGGCGCTGGCCTCCGCGCCGGAGCTGGTGATGCGCTTCACCACCACCTACCGCCTACCCGAACCGACCCGCCTGGCCGACCGGCTGGCCTCGCGCCGCGACCGCCCGCGCAGCGTCGACTGACCGCCACCGCGCTCCGCACGCCCGCTCACGGGCGAAGTGGTATACCGCTGGCAGACCTTTGGATCGGGAGCCCGCGATGGCCAGACTTGCCCCCCTGCTTCTCCTCGCCCTGCTGACCGGCTGCGTGGGCGCCGCGCCCGGCGGACGCGCTCCCGACGCCCCCCGCCCCACCGCCGAGGAGTCCGGCATGCCTGCTTCCACGCCGTCCGCCCCCCAAACCGTGACCTTGGACGTCGGCGCCCGCGCCGCGCTGGCCGACGGCAGCCAGCTGACCTACCTGCGTCTCGTCAACGACTCGCGCTGCCCGCCCGACGTACAGTGCGTCTGGGCCGGCGACGCCGAGATCCAGGTGCGCTGGCAGGCGGCCGGCGGCCGTGCGCAGGACGCCGCGCTGCACACCAGCCCGCTGCAGGGCCGGCAGACCGCGGTCACGTTCGGCCCGCACCGCGTGGCGCTGGAGGCCCTGGAGCGCGGCATCGCCCCGAAGGCCACGCTGCGCATCACGCCCGCCGGCGACTGAGCCCTAGCCGTCCAGCGGACTGCGCACCCCGCGCCCGCCGCGGTTCAGCACGTGGGTGTAGATCTGCGTGGTCGCCACGTCCTTGTGCCCCAGCAGTTCCTGGATCGTGCGGATGTCGTAGCCCGCCTCCAGCAGGTGCGTGGCGAAGGAATGGCGCAGGGTGTGCGCGCTCAACAGCTTGTCGATGCCGGCCTGCGCCCGCGCGCGTTTCAATGCCCGCGCCAGCACCGCATCGTCCACGTGGTGGCGATGGACGCCGCCGCCGCGCGGATCGACCGCCCGCCGATCGGCCGGGAACACGAACTGCCAGCCGAACTCCCGCCCGGCGTCGGGATACTTGCGCGACAGCGCATCGGGCAGCGGCGTCTCGCCGAACCCCTCGGCCAGATCCAGCGCATGCAGCACCCGCGCGCGCTCGATCTCGCGGCGCAACGGCTCCTCCAGCGTCCGCGGCAGCACCGTGCGGCGGTCCTTGCCGCCCTTGCCGTTGCGGACCAGGATCTCGCCCCGGGCGAAGTCCACGTCCTTCACCCGCAGCCGCAGGCACTCCATCAGGCGCATCCCCGTCCCGTAGAGCAGGCTGGCCATCAGCCAGGTACGGCCCTCCAGCATCGACAGCAGCTTGCGCACCTCCTCCACCGACAGCACCGTGGGCAGACGCCGCGGCCGCTTGGCCCGCAGCACCGAATCCATCCACGGCAACTCGATGTGCAGCACCTCGCGGTACAGGAACAACAGTGCCGACAGCGCCTGGTTCTGCGTGCTGGCCGCCACGTGGCGCTCCACCGCCAGCCGACTGAGAAACGCCTCCACCTCCGGCCCGCCGAGCGTCCGCGGGTGCCGGCGACCGTTCGCCAGAATGAATTCCCGGATCCATCCGAGGTAAGCCTGCTCCGTGCGCAAGCTGTAGTGTTTGGCGCGGATACGGGCGCGAACTTCGTCCATCAAGCGGGTTTTCCCACCCGCGCCCTGCCCCGTTGCTACACCCCGCTTTTGAGGCTTCCGCTCCATTACGCCCCCCTCTTCGGATTCCAATCCGAGAGGTTCAGCTTCCACCGCACGCACCACCAGCAGGCAAGCGGTTGATTTCAGGTAGGAATTCGCCTTGACCCGCTCGATGTCACCCAGCACTATCCCGTCCATACCCCGCTTTTGGGGTCTACTTAGGTGTTAGGCCGCTAAGAGCAATGCTTCCGTAACTGCGCCATGCTTTGTGCAGGTGCAACTCGCCAACCGGTTCTTCCGGCTTGGCCCTGGCGCTCGGCTCCAATCTCGTTCACCGGTTCGTGCCTGCCTCAGCATCGCCGGGCGCACGTGGCTTCTCGCGGCAGCAGGCGCGC
>DASWXO010000177.1:0-9805 GCA_036405455.1 Thermomonas sp.
CGCGCCCAGGCGCAGCAGCTCGTTGACGTGCATGAAGCGGTTTTCGAAGATCGTTTCGTTGATCACGCCCACGCCGTCGGCCACGCAGTCCAGCGCCATGAACTGCGCCTGCATGTCGGTGGGGAACGCCGGGTGCGGCGCAGTGGTGATGTTCACCGCGCGCGGCCGCTTGCCGTGCATGTCCACGGTGATGCGGTCGCCGGCATCGGCGGTGGACTCGACGGTGACATCGGCGCCGGCCTCGCGCAGCTTGTCCAGCACCGCGTCCATGGTGTCGGCGCGGGCGTGGGTGGCGGTGACGCGGCCACCGGTCATCGCCGCGGCGACCAGGAAGGTGCCGCATTCGATGCGGTCGGCCACCACCGCGTGCGTGCAGCCGTGCAGCCGCTCCACGCCCTCGACCACGATGCGGGACGAGCCGTGCCCGCTGATGCGGGCGCCCATCGCGTTGAGGCATTCGGCCAGGTCGACGATCTCCGGCTCCATCGCCGCGTTTTCCAGCACGGTGGTGCCCTCCGCCAGCGCGGCGGCCATCAGCACGTTCTCGGTGGCGCCCACGCTGACCAGCTCGAACACGTGGCGCGCGCCCTTGAGGCGGCCGGCGCTGCGCGCTTTGATGAAGCCATGCTCCACCACGATCTCGGCGCCCAGCGCCTGCAGGCCCTTGATGTGCAGGTCCACGGGGCGCGAGCCGATGGCGCAGCCGCCGGGCAGCGACACTTCGGCCACGCCCTGCTTGGCCAGCAGCGGGCCCAGCACCAGCACCGAGGCGCGCATGGTCTTCACCAGTTCGTACGGCGCGACATGGCTGTTCACGCTGCGCGGGTCGACGGTCATCGCATCGCCCTCGTGGACGACGCCCGCGCCCAGCCCGGCCAGCAGCTTGGCCGTGGTCAGCACGTCATGCAGGCGCGGCACGTTGGTGATCCGCACCGGCGCGTCGGCCAGCAGGGTGGCGCACAGGATGGGCAGCACCGCGTTCTTGGCGCCGGAGATGCGGACCTCGCCCGCCAAGCAGGCGCCGCCACCAACCACGATCTTCTGCATCAGGCAGCCGCCTCCTCGGGCGTCAGGGTCTTGAGCTGGAGGGCGTGGATCTCCCCGCCCATGCGGTCGCCCAGGGTGGCGTAGACCAGCCGGTGGCGCGCCAGCGGCAACTTGCCGGCGAAGGCGGCGCACACCACGGTGGCCTCGAAATGGACGCCGTCGTCGCCTCGCACCTCGGCGCGGGCGCCGGGCAGGCCGGATTCGATCAGCTGGCGGATGGTGTCGGCGTTCATGGCGTGGCAGGGGGGCTGGCGTAAACTGAACGGCCAAGTCTAGCGGAATCCCGCCGAGCCCCCCGCCATGCCCGCCCTGCCAGACAGCTTCGATTTCGCCGCCAGCGGCCGCCGCGTGTTCGCCGTGGAGGCCGATGCGCTGGCTGCCGTCGCGGCGCGCATCGACGGCGCCTTCAACGCCGCCTGCCGCGCCATGCTGGCCTGCCGCGGCCGGATCGTCTGCACCGGCATGGGCAAGTCCGGCCACGTGGCGCGCAAGATCGCCGCCACCCTCGCCTCCACCGGCACCCCGGCGTTCTACATGCATCCGGGCGAGGCCGCGCACGGCGACCTGGGCATGGTGACCGACGCCGACGTGGTGCTGGCGCTGTCCTACTCCGGCGAGAGCGACGAGATCCTGCTGCTGCTGCCGGCGCTGCGCCGGCAGGGCAATCCGCTGATCGCGATGACCGGGCGCCCGCAGTCCAGCCTGGCCCGCGAAGCCGACCACCACCTGGATGTGTCCGTCCCGGTGGAAGCCTGCCCGCTGCAACTCGCGCCGACCTCCAGCACCACCGCCTCGCTGGCGATGGGCGACGCACTGGCGGTGGCGCTGCTGGAAGCCCGCGACTTCACCGCCGACGACTTCGCCCGCTCGCACCCGGCCGGTGCACTGGGACGGCGCCTGCTGCTGCGCATCGCCGACGTGATGCACGTCGGCGACGAGGTTCCGCGCGTCCCGCCTACCGCCACCTTGAGCGAAGCGCTGCTCGAAATGGGGCGCAAGCGGCTGGGCATGACCGCCATCGTGGACGGCGACGACCGCCTGCTGGGCCTCTACACCGACGGCGACCTGCGCCGCAGCCTGAACGATCCCAGCATCGACCTGCGCACCACCCGCATCGACGCGGTGATGACCCGGGGTCCGCGCACCATCGCCCCGGAGGCGCTGGCCACCGAAGCCGCCCAGCAGATGGAAGCCCACCAGATCCAGGGCCTGCTGGTGACTGCCGGGGACGGCCGGCTGCTCGGCGCGCTCAACATCCACGACCTGCTGCGCGCGAGGGTGGTCTGATGGTCGCCCCGGCGTATCCCGCGGACGTGCTGGCCCGCGCCGCGCGCATCCGGCTGATCGGTTTCGACGTGGACGGCACGCTGACCGACGGCGGCCTCCATTACGACGGCCAGGGCGGCGAGACCAAGCGCTTCCACGTCCAGGACGGCATGGGGCTGGTGCTGCTGCGCCAGGCCGGGATCGCGACCGCGCTGGTCAGCGCGCGCCGCAGCGACGCCACGGCGGTGCGCGGGCGCGAACTGAAGATCGACCACCTCCACCTGGGCGAGAGCGACAAGCTGGGCTGCATCCAACGCCTCGCGCAGGAACGCGGCATCGCCCTGGACCAAGTGGCCTTCATGGGCGACGACCTGCCGGACCTGCCGGTGCTGCGCGCCGTCGGACTGGCGATCGCACCGGCCAACGCCCATCCGTGGGTGCTGCCGGCCGCGCACTGGACCACCCCGCAGCGCGGCGGCGAGGGCGCCGCGCGCGACGCCTGCGACCTGCTGCTGCACGCGCAGGGCCAAGTGGACGCGCTGCTGGCGCACGGCGAGCACCCGTGAACTGGCGGCTTGCCCTGACCCTCGTCCTGCTGTTGGGCGCGATCGCCAGCGGCTGGTCCGTGTGGCGGATGGCGCACCCGGCCGGGGAGGCGCTGCTGACCACGCGCCCCGACTACGTGCTGCGCGATTTCGAGATCACCGCGTTGGACAGGCAGGGCAAGGAATCCTTCACCCTGCGCGGGCCGATGCTGCAGCGCGATCCGGCCGACCGCACGATGAGCCTCGAGACCCCCCGGTTCCTGGTGCCGGACCGGCTGGGACGCTACTGGGACGTCCGCGCGCGGCGTGGCTTCGTCCCCGCCGACGGCAGCCGGCTGGAGCTGCGCGGCGAGGTGGTGGCGGACAGCCCCCCGGACGCGCCCCCGCCCACCCGCATCGCCACCGACTGGCTGGCCCTGGACCTGGAGCGCAACCGCGCCAACTCCACCGCCGCCGTCACCGTCACCCGCCCCGGTCTTACAATGCGGGGCACCGGCCTGGAGGCGGATTTCGACCGCCAGCAGGTTTCGCTCCTTTCGCAGGTACGCACCCACTATGTCCCGCACGACTGAACTCGCCGCCGGCGCCCTGGCGCTGGCCCTGCTGGCCGCCTCCTGCGGCGCGGGCGCACGCACCTCCGACCGCAACCAGCCGATGGACATCGAGGCCGCGCGCAGCGACTGCGGGCTGGGCGAGAACGCCACCTGCACGTTCACCGGCAACGCCACCATCACCCAGGGCACGCTGCGCATCGTCGCCGAGAAGGCGGTGGTGGTGCAGGCCGCGGGCAAGCCCAGCCGCGCGCAGTTCAGCGGCGGCGTGACCCTGCAGCAGGAAATGGACGACGGCGACAAGATCGACGCGCGCTCGGCGAACGTCGAGTACGACATGCGCAACGAAGTGATCGTGTTCACCGGCAACGTCACCATCACCCAGAACCGCGGCAGCCTCAGTGGCGAACGGGTGGTCTACAACCTCAAGACCGGCCAGCTGGAAAGCGGCGGCAACGGCGGTGGCCGCGTGAAGATGCGGATCCTGCCGAAGCAGGGCGGCGCGCAGGGTTCTCCCTGATGCTCCTGGCGGAAGGCTTGCGCAAGCGCTACCGGTCGCGCGAGGTCGTGCGCGACTTCGGGCTGACCCTGAACCCCGGCGAGGTGGTAGGCCTGCTGGGCCCCAACGGCGCCGGCAAGACCACCTGCTTCTACATGATCGTCGGCCTGGTGGCCGCCGACGCCGGCCGCATCGTGCTGGACGGCACCGACATCACCGACCAGCCGATGTACGCCCGCGCCAAGCTGGGCCTGGGCTACCTGCCGCAGGAACCGTCGGTGTTCCGCAAGCTCAGCGTCGCCGATAACCTCCGGCTGGTGCTGGAGCTGCGCCCCGACCTGGACGAGGACGGCCGCGAGGCGGAGCTCAACGCGCTGCTGGACGAGCTGCAGATCGGCCACGTCACCGAGCAGCTGGGCGCCAGCCTGTCCGGCGGCGAGCGGCGCCGGGTGGAGATCGCCCGCGCGCTGGCCGGCAAGCCGCGCATGATCCTGCTGGACGAGCCGTTCGCCGGCGTCGACCCGATCTCGGTGAACGAGATCCAGCGCATCGTCCGCCACCTCAAGGCACGCGGCATCGGCGTGCTGATCACCGACCACAACGTGCGCGAAACGCTGGGTATCTGCGACCGCGCGTACATCCTCGCCGACGGCGGCGTGCTGGCGCAGGGCGCGCCGGCCGACCTGCTGGAAAACCCGGACGTGCGCCGGGTCTACCTGGGCGACAGCTTCCGCCTGTAAACCGTCCCGCGCCGCCGCGCGGATGCCGGTTTTTTAACGCCGCCCGGGGCTATGCTGGGGGCGATGAAGCCGCGCCTCGTCCCAGTGACGCCGCCATGCCCGGGACCCCACCTCAAGGCGGTCCGGGCCAGGGCCGATGGCGCCCGCTCGCGGGGCCGCTCCGGCCATGCGGCAACCGATCCCATCGCCTCCCGGCCCTTGTCGGATGCACGGCTGGCGGCTACGTTGAAGACGGAAGGCGTGCCGGTGGTCCGGCGCACGGTCGCGATGTCCCGCGAAGCGCTGCGCATCCTGGCATCGCACGAACGCGTGCGCATCGGCCAAACCGATGCGCCCCATCGCCGCAGGCACCCCGCCCGCGGCCCACAGCAGAAGGAGGTCAAGATGCAGATCGAAACCTACGGCCAGCAAATGGACGTCACGCCCGCCTTGCGCAGCTACGTGGAGACCCGCTTCGAGCGGCTCGGGCGGCACTTCGAGGGCGACTGCGAGATCCGCGTGCAGCTGGGGCTGGACAAGCCGGCGCACAAGGCCGAGGCCAACGTCACCCTGGCCGGCCGCAAGCTGCATGCCGACGCCACCGGCCAGGACATGTACGCGGCGATCGACCTGCTGGTGGACAAGCTGGACCGCCAGCTGCTGAAGCACAAGGAGAAGCAGGTGGACCACCACCGCGGCGAAAGCTTGGCCAAGAGCGGGGCGCTGGACTGACCATGCACCGCCACGGCCTCCCCCACGCGCGCTTCCGCCCATGATCGCCGCCCGCATCACCGCCGAAGAGCTGTTCGCCAACCAGCAGGAGCGGTTGGCGCTGCGCTGGGTGGCGGGCCAGGCCTCCGGCGGGCAGCGCGTGCTGGAAGCCGTGGACACCGTGGCCCGCCGGCCGTCGCTGGCGGGCTACCTCAACGCGATCTACCCCAACAAGGTGCAGATCCTCGGCTCCGAGGAGCTGGAATGGCTGGACGGGCTGGACGCCCGCCAGCGCTGGGAGACCATCCACAAGATCATCGACTTCCGCCCGCTGGCGCTGGTCATCAGCAAGAACCAGGCCTGCCCGGAAGACCTGCGCATCGCCGCGGAGGAATCCGACACGCCGCTGTGGGTGTCGCCGCGCCGCGGCCACGAACTGCTCAACCACCTCCAGTACATGCTGGCGCGCCGGCTGGCGCCGCGGGTCACCCTGCACGGCGTGTTCATGGAGATCTATTCGATCGGCGTGCTGATCACCGGCGAGTCCGGCTCCGGCAAGAGCGAACTGGCGCTGGAACTGGTCACCCGCGGCCACCGGTTGGTGGCCGACGACGCCCCCGAATTCACCCAGATCGCGCCCGACGTACTGGACGGCGCCTGCCCCGAGCTGCTGCAGGACATGCTGGAGCTGCGCGGCCTGGGCGTGCTCAACATCCGCCAGATGTTCGGCGACACCGCGGTCAAGCGGAACAAGTACCTGCGCCTGATCGTGCACCTCAGCAAGCCCTCGCTGGAGCCCAGCCCGAGCGGCATGGAGCGCCTGACCGGCGACCTCGGCATCCGCCGCGTGCTGGACCTCGACGTGCCCATGATCACCCTGCCGGTGATGGCCGGCCGCAACCTGGCAGTGCTCACCGAGGCCGCCACCCGCATGCACATCCTGCGCAGCAAGGGCATCGATCCGGCGGCCGCGTTCATGGCCCGCCACAGCCACTTCCTGGAGCACGCCGCGCAATGAACGCCCGCGAGATGCCCACCATGCTGGTGGTCAGCGGCATGTCCGGTTCCGGCAAGTCCGGCGCGCTGCACACGCTGGAAGATCTCGGCTACTACTGCGTGGACAACCTGCCGGCCGAACTGTTGCCGGAGTTCGTGCGCCTGCTGCAGGCCAGCGAGTCGGCGCCGTCCAAGATCGCGGTGGTCATCGACGCGCGCAGCCTCGGCGACCTGGCGGAAGTCCCCGCGGTGCTCTCGCAGGTCGGCGCACTGGGCGCCAATCCGCGCCTGCTGTACCTGGAGGCGCGCGACGAGGTGATCCTGCGCCGCTACGCCGACACCCGCCGCCGCCATCCCCTGAGCCACCTCGGGCTGGTGCTGGCGGATGCCATCTCACTGGATCGGCAGGCACTGAAACCGCTGCGCCAGATCGCCGACATCCGCATCGACACCAGCGACCTCAACGTCCACCAGATGCGCCGCCGCGTGCTGGCGGAGTTCGGCCTGTCCGGGACCGGCCTGTCGCTGCTGTTCCAGTCGTTCGCCTACCGCCACGGCGTGCCGCCGGACGCGGACTTCGTGTTCGACGCCCGGGTGCTGCCCAACCCGCACTGGGACGCGCGCCTGCGGCCGCTTTCCGGCCGCGACGCCGAGGTGCGCGACCACCTGGACGCCCAGCCCGACGTCGTGGCCTATGTCGACCAGGTGCAGGCCTTCCTGGACAGCTGGCTGCCCAAGCTGCGCGCGGAGACCCGCAACTACGTCACCGTGGCCTTCGGCTGCAGTGGCGGACGCCACCGCTCGGTCTACCTGGCGGAGCGCATGGCCCGGCACTGCCGCGCCACCGGCTGGGCGGAAGTGGCGGTGCACCACCGCGAGATCGACTGACCCGCGCCGGCGCTTTCGCGGGATCGCCCGCGTCTGCTAAGTTTGCAGGCTATGTCCGTCGGCATCCTCCTCGTCACCCACGAAGGCATCGGCAGCGCCTTGCTGGCGGTGGCCACGCGCCTGCTGCGCAACCTGCCGCTGGCCTGCGAGGCGTTCGAGGTGCCGTTCGACGCCGATCCCGACGCCCTGCTGCCCCGGGCCAGCGCCGCCATGCGGCGAGTGGACGGCGGCCACGGCGTGCTGCTGCTGACCGACCTGTACGGCGCCACCCCGGCCAACATCGCCGCGCGCCTGGCACGCCTGGGCACGCCGGCGCGACGGGTGTCGGCACTGAGCCTGCCGATGCTGCTGCGGGTGATGAACTACGCGGAACTGCCGCTCGAAGACCTGCCGGCGGTCGCCGCTGCCGGCGCGCGCAACGGGGCGATCGTCGATGACGCCTGAACCCACCGCCCACCACCGGCCGCGCCGGAGGGAACCGACATGATCCGGCGCGAACTGCACGTGACCAACCGCCTCGGCCTGCACGCGCGTGCCACCGCCAAGCTGGTGCAGCTGCTGTCGGGCTACCGCTGCCAGGCCACGCTCGAGGCGCGCGGCCGCGAGGTCAATGCCAAGAGCATCATGGGCGTCATGCTGCTGGCCGCCGGACCGGGTGCCGAGGTGGTGCTGCGCGTGGACGGCGAGGACGAACAGGCGGCCGCCGACGCGGCGGCGGCGCTGTTCGAGCGCCGCTTCGACGAGGACAGCTGATGCGCCAGGTCCTGTCCGGCACCGCCGCTGCCCGCGGCAGCGCGCTTGGACGGGCCCGCGTGCGCCTGCCGCACGCGCTGGACATCGAGGAGGCCCGGATCGGGCCGGACGAGGTGGACGCCGAGCTGGCGCGTTTCCACGAAGCCGTGGACACGGTGCGCACCGAGATGCGCGACCTGCGCGAGCGCCTGCACGGCGCGCTGGCGCAGGAGATCGGCGAATTCCTCGACCTCCACGCGCTGCTGCTGGACGACCCCGAGCTGCTGTCCGGCATCGACGCCCTGGTCCGCACCGGCCTGTACACCGCCGACTACGCCCTGCGCCTGCAGCGCAACCGCATCGCCGCGGTGTTCGAGGGCATGGACGATCCCTACCTGCGCAGCCGCATCGACGACATCGACCAGGTGATCGGGCGCCTGCACGCCGCACTGCACAGCCGGCGCGCCGCGCTGCAAGGCGCCTCCGGCGAAATCCTCGTCACCGACAGCGTGGCGCCGGCCGAACTGGCGCAGCTGCAGGCGCAGGGCGTGGTGGGCGTGGTCACCGCCGGCGGCAGCCCGCTCTCGCACAGCGCGATCCTGGCACGCAGCCTGCACCTGCCGCTGGTGGTGGGCGCGGCGCAGGCGCTGCAGAAGGTCAACGACGGCGACGTGCTGGTGGTCGATGGCGCCAGCGGCCTGGTGGTGCTGGAACCCAACGCCGCCGACCTGCGCGAGCACCATCGCCGCGTCGCCGAGGCCAAGCGCGAACGGCGCCAGCTCAACCGCCTGCGCCGCGAACCCACCCGCACCCTGGACGGCGTGGACATCAAGCTGTGGGCCAACGCGGAGTCGCGCGGCGACGTCACCGAAGCGCATGCGCTGGGGGCCGCCGGCGTCGGCCTGTACCGCACCGAATTCCTGTTCCTCGGCGCCAACACGCTGCCCGACGAGGAGGCGCAGTTCCGCGCCTACCGCGACGCCGTGCTGGCGATGACCGGCCGCACCGTCACCATCCGCACGCTGGACCTGGGCGCCGACAAGGCCGACAAGACCGGGCTGGCGTTGCGCGACGAACCCAATCCGGCGCTCGGCCTGCGCGGCGTGCGCCTGTCGCTGGCCCGGCGTGGCCTGCTGCACACCCAGCTGCGCGCCATCGCCCGCGCCTCCGGCTACGGCTCGGTGCGCGTGCTGGTGCCGATGATCAGCAGCGGCGAGGAAGTCCGCGCGGTCCGGCAGGCGTTGGACGTGGTGTTGCGAGAGTTGCGCGATGAGGGCCTGGAAACCGCGCCGCAGCTGGCGCTGGGGGCGATGATCGAGGTGCCCGCCGCGGCGCTGGCGTTGCCGTCGTTCGTCGGCCAGTGCGATTTCCTCTCCATCGGCACCAACGACCTGGTGCAGTACCTGCTGGCCGCGGACCGCACCAACGAGGCGCTGGACGGCCTGTACTCGCCACTGCACCCGGCGGTGCTGCGGGTGCTGCGCGACGTGGTCCGCATCGCCCAGCGCCGCGGCAAGCCCGTGACGGTCTGCGGCGAGATCGCCGCCGACCCCGCGTTCGTGCCGCTGCTGCTGGCGCTGGGACTGACCGAACTGAGCCTGCACCCGGCCACGTTGCTGGACGTGCGCCGCGCGATCCGCGGCTGCGACCTCGGCCAGCTGCGCGCGGCCACGCCGGCCCTGTTACGGATGCGCCAGCAGGACGGCATCACCCGTTGGCTGGCCAACCAGGCACCGCGCATCGCCTGACCCCCGCCGGGGTGGGCAAAGCCCGCCACGCGGGCGATAATGCCGGCACTATGAACGCCTGATCCGGGCCTGCGTGTCGCGACGCGCTGCGTGCCCACCACCC
>DASWXO010000178.1:0-23847 GCA_036405455.1 Thermomonas sp.
CGGCTTCATCCACACCCGCATCATGGCCTACAGCGCCAAGTACGCCAGCGCCTTCTACGGCCCGTTCCGCAGCGCGGTGGGCAGCGCCGGCAACCTCGGCAAGGGCAACAAGTACACCTACCAGATGGACCCGGCCAACTCGGACGAGGCGCTGCACGAAGTCGGCCTCGACCTCGACGAAGGCGCCGACATGGTGATGGTGAAGCCGGGCCTGCCCTACCTCGACGTGCTGTACCGGGTGAAGCAGCACTTCAAGCGCCCGACCTACGCGTACCAGGTCAGCGGCGAGTACGCGATGATCAAGGCCGCCGCCGCCAACGGCTGGATCGACGAGAAGATGGTGGCGATGGAAGCATTGACCGCGTTCAAGCGCGCCGGCGCCGATGGCATCCTCACCTACTTCGCGCTGGACGCCGCGCGCTGGATGAAGGCCTGATTCGACAGCTGCGCGCCGCAGCGGCGCGATGACAGGCAGGGAGCAGCACATGCAACGCTACGCCGTATTCGGGTCGCCGATCCACCACTCGCAATCCCCCCGCATCCACGCCGAGTTCGCCAGGCAGACCGGGATCGCGCTCGAGTACGTCGCCATCGAAGCCGGCCACGCCGAGTTCGCCACCGCGCTGGCCGCCAGCGGGGTCAGCGGCGCGAACGTCACGTTGCCGCTGAAGGAGGACGCCTTCGCGCTGTGCGGCGAGCGCACCAGCGCGCGGGCCCGGCGCGCCGGCGCGGTGAACACGCTCATCCGCCAAGGGGATCGGTGGCATGGCGACAACACCGACGGCCTCGGCCTGGTGCGCGACCTGACCGAGCGCCACGGCCTGGACCTGCGCGAACGCCGGGTGCTGCTGCTGGGCGCCGGTGGCGCCGCCCGCGGTGTGGCGCCCGCGCTGCTGGACGCCGGCATCCACTCGCTCTACATCGTCAACCGCACCGCGGCGCGCGCCGACGCGCTGGCGGACGCCCTGGGCGAACCCGGCCGCGTGCATGCGCGCGCGCTGGACGCGTTGCCGGGACTCGGCGAATTCGACCTGCTGGTCAATGCCACCTCCGCCACCCGTGGCGGCGCGCTGCCGGTGTTGCCGATGTCGCTGGCCGGCCCGCGCAGCGTGGCGGTGGACCTGAGCTACGGCGAGGCGGCGGTGCCCTTCCTCGCCTGGGCCCGCGCCGCCGGCTGCGCGCAGGCGCTGGACGGGCTCGGCATGCTGGTGGAGCAGGCCGCCGAAAGCTTCCTGCTCTGGCACGGCGTGCGCCCGGAGACCGACGCCGTGTACACCGCGCTGCGCACGCAGGCCGACGCGCTGGTCACCGCCGACTGACGCACCTGATTCCCCATCGACGAGGAGTTCCACGATGACGATCGAACTGCACGACCTGGCGCACGAGTTCCCCGAACACAAGGACAAGCTCCACACGCTGAAGCTGGAGAACGCCCACTTCGTCCACCTGAAGTCCCAGTACGACGACGTGAACCACCAGATCCGACTGTACGAGAACGGCGTGAACGCCGCCAGCGACGAGCACATGGAAACGCTCAAGAAGCAGCGCCTGCACCTGAAGGACCAGATCGCAGCGATGCTGGCGGCCTGAGGCCGCCCGTGGGCGGCGCGCTGCGGGCACCGTCCCGCGCGCCCGCCCGGATCAGGCCAGGTACGCGTCCTTCAACCGCACGTAGTGCCCGGCGCTGTAGTACAGCGCCTCGATCTCCGCATCGCTGAGCATCCGCGCCTTCCGCGCCGGGTTGCCCAGCCACAGCTCGCCTTCGCCCACCACCTTGCCCGGCGGCACCAGCGCGCCGGCGCCGACGAAGGCGTGCTTCTTCACCACCGCGCCATCCAGCACGATGGCGCCCATGCCCACCAGTACCGCGTCCTCGATCGTGCAGGCATGGATGATCGCCTTGTGGCCGATGGTGACGTCGCTGCCGATGCGGGTGGCGAAACCGCCCAGCTTGGCGTGCGGACCGTCGTGGCTGACGTGGATGACGGTACCGTCCTGGATGTTGGTGCGGTCGCCGATACGGATGAAATTGACGTCGCCGCGGATCACCGTGAACGGCCAGACGGAGACGTCGTCGCCCAGCACCACGTCGCCGATGACGCTGGCCTGGGGATCCACGTAGGCGCGTGCGCCGAGGGTGGGGGAGACGCCGCGGTAGGGTCGGAGGTTCATGCCCGGATTATGGCTGGATTCCGCCGCTGGCCGCACTACACTGGTCCGTATGGACACCGCCACCGATACCCCGCTGCACGCCCTCCAGCCCACCCTCGAGCAGCTGCGGGCCGCGTGGCAACAGCGCAAGCCGGACTACGGCCAGCGCCGCGACGACCTGCTGCGGCTGCGCGCCGCGTTGAAGCGGCGGCTGGACGAGATGGCGCGCACCATCGCCGCCGATTTCGGGCACCGCTCGCTGGACGAGAGCCGGATCGCGGACGGCATGACCGCGCTCAACGAGATCGACCACCTGCTCAGGCACCTGCGCCGGTGGATGAAGCCGCGCCGGGTCGGCGTGGGCTGGCGCTTCCTGCCGGCCCGCGCGCAGGTGCGCCCGGTGCCGCTGGGCGTGGTGGGCGTGATCGCACCGTGGAACTACCCGGTCAACCTGGCGCTGATCCCGCTGGCCACGGCCATCGCCGCCGGCAACCATGTCTACCTGAAGCCGTCCGAGCACACGCCACGCACCAGCGCGTTCCTGCGCGACCTGCTGGCGGAGGTGTTCCCGGCCGACCGCGTGGCGGTGGCCACCGGCGGCGCGGACGTGGGTGCGACCTTCGCCGGCCTGCCCTTCGACCACCTGGTGTTCACCGGCTCCACCGCGGTGGGCCGCAAGGTGATGGCCTCCGCCGCACCGCACCTGACCCCGCTGACGCTGGAGCTGGGCGGCAAGTCGCCGGTGCTGCTGTGCGACGACTACCCGGTGGAACGCGCCGCCGCGCGCATCGCCACCGGCAAGTGGTTCAACTGCGGGCAGACCTGCATCGCCCCCGACTACGTGCTGCTGCCCGCCAGCAAGCGCGATGCGTTCGTCGCCGCGCTGCGTCGCGAAGTGCAGGCGCGCTACGGTGCCGACCTCGGCAACCGCGACGACTACACCCGCATCGTCAACGACGGCCAGTACGCACGCCTGCAGGGCTACATGGACGACGCCCGGGCGCGCGGCATCGAAACCGTCACGCTGGCAGGCAGCGCGGACCCGGCGCAGCGCCTGCTGCCGCCCACCGTGCTGCTGGACCCGGGCGACGACGCGAAGGTAATGCAGGACGAGATCTTCGGCCCGCTGCTGCCCCTCAAGACCTACGCGACGCTGGACGAGGCCATCGCCTACATCAACGCGCATGAGCGTCCGCTGGCGCTGTATCCCTTCAGCCACGACCGCGCGGTGGTGGAGCGGATCCTGCGCGACACGGTGGCCGGCGGGGTCTCGGTCAACGACACGCTGTTCCACTTCGCCATCCCCGACCTGCCGTTCGGCGGCGTCGGCGCCAGCGGCATGGGCGCCTACCACAGCCGCGCCGGCTTCGACGCGATGAGCAAGTTGCTGCCGGTGCTCTGGCAGGCGCGCCGCACCGGCGGCGACCTGCTCAAGCCGCCGTATTCGAAAGCGCAGTGGCTGCTGGACCTGATCGTTCGCTGACACGGGACGATTAGAATCGTGCCATGAAGATCGCCAGCTGGAACGTCAATTCGCTCAACGTCCGCCTGCCGCAGCTGCAGCAATGGCTGGCGGAGTTCGCGCCCGACGTGGTGGGCCTGCAGGAGACCAAGCTGGAGGACCACCGGTTCCCGGACGATGCGCTGCTGGAGGCCGGCTACCGCAGCGTCTTCCACGGCCAGAAGACCTACAACGGCGTGGCGATCCTGGCGCGCGACCGTGCCATCGAGGACGTGCAGGTGGCGATCCCGGGCTTCGAGGACGCGCAGGCCCGCGCGATCGCGGCGACGGTGGACGGCGTGCGCATCATCAACCTGTACGTCGTCAACGGGCAGGACGTCGGCACCGACAAATACGCCTACAAGCTGCGCTGGCTGGAGGCGGTGCGGGGCTGGGTGGCCGACGAGCTCCAGCGGCATCCGAAGCTGGTGGTGCTGGGCGACTTCAACATCGCCCCCGACGAACGCGACGTGCACGATCCGGCCACCTGGAACGACGACCACATCCTCACTTCCACCCCCGAGCGCGAGGCGCTCCGCCAGCTGCTGGCGCTGGGCCTGCACGACGGCTTCCGCCTGCACAGCGAGGAAGGCGGCATCTTCAGCTGGTGGGACTACCGGCAGGCCGCGTTCCGCCGCAACCTGGGCCTGCGCATCGACCTGACGCTGGTGTCCGACGCGCTGCGCGGGGCCACCATCGAGGCCGGCATCGACCGCACGCCGCGCACCTGGGAGCGCCCCAGCGACCACGCGCCGGCGTTCGTCGTCCTCGGCTGAGCCCTCGGCGGATGCAGGAAACACGAAGGCCCGGCAACTGCCGGGCCTTCGCATGACGTCCGTGTCCTGCCGCGCGTCAGCGCACGCGGCCGCGGCGGAACAGGTTGACGATGGCCAGCAGGACCAGGGCGCCGAGGAAGGCGGACACGTAGCCCATGAAGCCGGCGCCGCCGATCAGCGGGGCGATGAGCTGGCCGCCGATCCACGACCCGACGATGCCGACGACGACGTTGAGGATGATCCCCTGCTGCCCGTCCGTCTTCATGACGATGCTGGCCAGCCAGCCGATGATGCCGCCGATGACCAACCAGATGATGAGACCCATGGCATGCCCTCCTGTGGGAATGCGCGGAGCGGCCCGTCCGCTCCGCGATGCCCCGGCGCGGATCGCCCCGGGCATGGCGCCAGTCTCCCGGACCGGGCGTGACGGCGGCGTTCGCGTCCCTGACCGGCCGTTAAGCCGGGCGATCCGCTTGCGGCGCGGCATACTGTGCGGATGACCGTCGACATCGCCGCCCTGCGCCCCGAGCTAGAAGCCGGGCTGGCGCAGCTTTCGCAGGAGCCGGCACTGGCCGGGCCGCTGCTGGACTACCTCGCCCTGCTGGCGCGCTGGAACGCCACCTACAACCTCACCGCCATCCGCGACCCGCGCGAGATGCTGGCCAAGCACCTGCTGGATTCGCTGGCGATGCAGCCGTTCGTGCGCGGGCTCGCCACGCTGGCGGACCTCGGCACCGGTCCGGGCCTGCCCGGGATCCCGCTGGCCATCGCCACGCCGGGCCTCCAGGTCACGCTGGTGGAAAGCAACGGCAAGAAGGCGCGCTTCCTGCGCGAGGCGGTGCGCCAACTCCAGCTGGGCAATGTGCAGGTGGCCGAGTCGCGGATCGAGGCATTCCAGCCCGGCGCTACCTTCGACGCCATCACCGCCCGCGCGCTGGCCACCCTGCCGCTCATCCTGGACCTGGGCGGCCACCTGCTCGGCGACGACGGCCGGCTGCTGGCGATGAAGGGCGTGGTGCCGGACGACGAGATCGCCGCGCTGCCGCCGGGCTGGGGCGTGGCGGCCATCCACCCGCTGCGCGTGCCGGGGCTGGCCGCCGAGCGACATCTGCTGGAAATCGTCCGCACGCGGGCATAGGGCATAATCCTCTGTCGCCTGCCAGCCCCGCGCAGGCCCAGCCTCGGGAACACACGCCGCATGGCCCGCATCATCGCCATCGCCAACCAGAAGGGCGGGGTCGGCAAGACCACCACCGCCGTCAACCTCGCCGCCGCCCTCGCGCGGACGCCGAAGCGCGTGCTGCTGGCCGACCTGGACCCGCAGGGCAACGCCACCATGGGCAGCGGCATCGACAAGCGCGAACTCGGCGCCTCGGTGACCGACGTGCTGCTGGGCGAGGCGCAGCCGGCCGACGCCATCGTGCGCTGCGCCGACGGCTACGACCTGCTGCCCGGCAACATCGACCTGACCGCCGCGGAGATCCGCCTGCTCGACGCCGAGGGCCGCGAGGGCCGGCTCAAGGCCGCGCTGGAACAGGTGCGCGGGAATTACGACTTCATCCTGATCGACTGCCCGCCGTCGCTGTCGGTACTCACGCTCAACGCGTTGACCGCCGCCGACTCCGTGCTGGTGCCGATGCAGTGCGAGTACTACGCGCTGGAAGGCCTGTCGGCGCTGATCGACACCATCGAAGGCCTGAAGGGCCGGTTCAACCCGGCGCTGGAGATCGAGGGCGTGCTGCGCACCATGTTCGACGTGCGCAACAACCTGGCCAACGCGGTGTCGGCCGAGCTGACCAACCACTTCGGCGACCTCGTGTTCCGCACCATCGTGCCGCGCAACGTGCGCCTGGCCGAAGCCCCCAGCCACGGCCAGAGCATCCTTGGCTACGACAAGGCCAGCCGCGGTAGCGTGGCCTACCTCGGCCTGGCCGGCGAGGTCCTGCGCCGGCAGCGCGAACGCACGCAGAAACAGAAGGAGAGCGCCGCATGACGGCTGGCAAGGAGGCCGCGAAGGGCGGCGCCAAGAAGCGCGGCCTGGGCCGCGGGCTGGAAGCCCTGCTGGGCCCCAAGGCCGCAGCGGAGGCACCGATGCTGCAGGCGATGCCGGGCGACGTGCTGCGCACGCTGCCGGTGGACGCGATGGTGCCGGGCAAGTACCAGCCGCGCCGCACCATGGACGACGCCAAGCTGGAGGAACTGGCCTCCTCCATTCGCGCGCAGGGCGTGATCCAGCCCATCGTGGTGCGCGAGCGCCTGGGCGCGGACGGCAAGGGCGGCCGCACCTACGAGATCATCGCCGGCGAGCGCCGCTGGCGCGCCTCGCAACGCGCGGGCCTGGCCGAAGTCCCGGTGGTCGTGCGCGAAGTCGACGACCGCACCGTGGTCGCGATGGCGCTGATCGAGAACATCCAGCGCGAGGACCTCAACCCGCTGGAGGAAGCGCAGGCGCTGCAGCGGCTGATCGACGAATTCGACCTGACCCACGCGGCCGCCGCGGAGGCCGTGGGCCGCTCCCGCGCCGCGGTGTCCAACCTGCTGCGCCTGCTGGAGCTGCCGGAGCCGGTACGCCAACTGGTGCAGGCCGGCGCGATCGAGATGGGCCACGCCCGCGCCCTGCTGCCGCTGGCCGAGCCGATGGCGATCTCGCTGGCCAAGCAGGCCGCCGAGGAAGGCTGGTCGGTGCGCCAGGTCGAACACCGCGTCCAGCAGCTCGCCGCCGGCAAGGTGCCGACCGAACCGCGGAAGGCCCCGCCCAAGGCGAAGGCCCCGCAGGCCGACATCGCCGCGCTGGAACGCGAGCTGTCGGAGACGCTGGGCAGCAAGGTCAACGTGCTCAACGGCCGCGGCAACAAAGGCAAGCTGGTCATCCACTACGCCAACCTCGACGCGCTGGACGGCGTGCTCGAGCGCCTGCGCAACCGCACCTGAGGCCGCCTCCGACATGAGCGGATCGCCGCAACTCTCCGTCGTCGTCCCCGTGCACAACGAGGAGGACAACGTCGCCCCGCTGGTCGGCGAGATCCTGGCCGCGCTGCGCGGCCGGATCGCGTTCGAGATCGTCTACGTGGACGACACCTCGCGCGACGCCACCCTGCAGCGCCTGCGCGACCTGCAGGCCACCACGCCGGAGCTGCGCGTGGTCCGCCACGTCACCAACGCCGGCCAGAGCACCGCGGTGCGCAACGGCGTGAAGGCCGCGCGCGCGCCGTGGATCGCCACCTTGGACGGCGATGGCCAGAACGACCCGGCCGACATCCCGACCCTGCTGGCCAAGCGCGATGCCGCGCCTGCCGGGGTGAAGCTGTTCGCCGGCTGGCGCGTCAACCGCCAGGACAGCGGCAGCAAGCGCTGGGCCTCGAAGTTCGCCAACGCGATCCGCAGCCGCATGCTGCGCGACGCCACGCCGGACACCGGCTGCGGCATCAAGCTGTTCGAACGCGAGGCCTTCCTGGACCTGCCGTACTTCGACCATATGCACCGCTACCTGCCGGCGCTGATGCAGCGCGCCGGCTGGCAGACCGTCAGCGTGCCGGTCAACCACCGCCACCGCACCGCCGGCGTGTCCAAGTACAACAACCTCGGCCGCGCGCTGGTCGGCATCAAGGACCTGTTCGGCGTGGCGTGGCTGATCCAGCGCAGCCGGCGCACCGCCGTGGAAGAGCTGCCGCGGTGATCGTCGCGCCGCCGCCGGGCTTCATGGACACGCCGCTGGCCGCGCTGGCGTGGACCGGCATCCACATGAGCCCGTGGAAGCTCATCGGGCTGGTGGGCGCGCTGATGTTCGGCGGCCGATGGCTGGTGCAGTTCATCGCCAGCAAGCGCCACGGCAAGCCGGTCATCCCGCGGCTGTTCTGGTACATGAGCATCCTTGGCAGCCTGATGACGCTTGCCTACTTCGTGTTCGGCAAGAACGACGCGGTCGGCATCCTGCAGAACCTGTTCCCCAGCTTCACCGCCTGCTACAGCCTGTACCTGGACATCCGCCACCGCGGCTGGAAGCGCGACCGCAACAGCCACTGAGCGCGGCCGGCCCACCGCGGGCCGATGCTACGATCCGGGGCCTTGCCCGCCTGGACCACTGCCCCCGTGAACGCCCCGTTCCGCGCCTGCCTGCTCGCCCTGTGCCTGCTGCCCGCACTGGCGACGGCGCAAGCGCCCGCGCCCGCCACGCCCCCGACCACCGCCGATGCCACCTTCCGTGCGCTCTACCAGGCCGAATGGACCTGGCGCATGCAGCAGGCCAGCGGCTGGGACGAGGACAGCGATGCCGGCGACGGTGCACGGCAGACGCGGCTGCCCGATGTGGGCCCGGAGGCACAGGCGCGCAAACTGGCCTACCTCGAGGGCGTGCTGCGCCAGCTGGATGCGATCGATCCCGCCGCGCTGTCGCCGGCGGAGCGGCTCAACTACGCGATCTACCGCCCGCAGATCATGCACATGGCGGCGGAGATCCGCTTCCGCGACTACGAAATGCCGTTCAACGCGGACAGCGCGTTCTGGTCGAACCTGGACTTCATGGCTCGCGCCGAGCTGCGCGATGCCGCCGCCTACCGCGCCTATGCCGCACGACTGCGCGACGTGCCGCGCTATTTCGACCAGCAGATCGCCAACATGCGCGCCGGCTTGGCGCGCGGCTTCTCGGTGCCGCGCGCGGTGCTGGCCGGCCGCGACGTGTCGATCGCGACGACCGCCGATCTGGTGGATCCCGAGGACGCCAGCCTCTACGCGCCCTACGCGAAGATGCCCGCGACCATCCCCGCGGCGGAGCAGGAAGCGCTGCGCGCCGAGGGCCGTGCGGCGATCCGCGACGCGGTGGTGCCGGCCTTTGCGAAGCTGCTGGCGTTCTTCCGCAACGAGTACGTGCCGCAGGCCCGCACCACGCTGGCCGCCGAAGCCATGCCGGACGGCGTCGCGTGGTACCGCGAGCAGATCCGCAAATACACGACGCTGGACCTGTCGCCCGAGGAGATCCACGCGATCGGGCTGCGGGAAGTCGCCTCGATCCGCGCGGAAATGGACGCGATCATCGACGGCCTCGGCTTCCAGGGACGCTCCAAGGCGACCCGCTTCGCCGACTTCCTCGCCTTTCTGCGCACCGATCCCCGGTTCTACGCCAAGACCCCGCAGGAGCTGCTCAACGAGGCGGCCTGGATCAGCAAGCGCGTCGACGGCGAGATCGGCAAGCTGATCGGCACCCTGCCGCGCGGCCGCTTCACCATCGTGCCGGTGCCGGCCTCCATCGCCCCGTTCTGGACCGCCGGACGCGGCGGCGCCGACACCTACTGGGTGAACACCTACGACCTGCCGTCGCGCCCGCTGTACAACCTGCCGGCGCTGACCCTGCACGAGTCCGCGCCGGGACATTCGCTGCAGCAGTCGCTGGTCCGCGAGCAGGGCGCGCTGCCCGGCTTCCGCAAGGAGTACATCAGCGCCTACGGCGAGGGCTGGGGCCTGTACAGCGAATGGCTGGGCAAGGAGATGGGCATCTACCGGACGCCCTACGAGGACTTCGGCCGGCTGACCTACGCGATGTGGCGCGCCTGCCGGCTGGTGATCGACACCGGCGTGCACCACCAGGGCTGGTCGCGCGAACAGGCGCTGGCCTACCTGCGCGACAACACCGCGCTGTCGGAACACGAAGTCACCACCGAGGTGGACCGCTACATCAGCTGGCCCGGCCAGGCCCTGAGCTACAAGCTGGGCGAGTTGACCCTGATGCGGCTGCGCCACGAGGCGGAGGCGGCGCTGGGGCCGGCCTTCGACGTGCGCGCCTTCCACGACGCGGTGTTGGCGCAGGGCTCGGTGCCGCTGCCGGTGCTGGAGACGCAGATCCGGGCCTACATCGCTTCCGCCCAGGCCGCCGCCGCCCGCTGAGGTCCGCCAGCGCCTGGGCGGGCGCCCCGGCCACGGGCGCCAAGTGCTTGCCCGAAAAGGCATTTGCCCGCATAATGCGCGGCTCGCTGCGTCCGAACCCGCCTGCCCGGCCGGTTCCGGCCGGGCCCGAAGCACGATTCGGCCCGCCGCCGGCAGCGCGGTTTTCCTCCTGCATCGTGCGGTTCGTTCCCTCCGGGGTGCGCGCCGGGGCCGCCGTCTCCCGGGCTACGGGCGACATCCCAAACACCATCGAGGTGCCCAGTGTCCAAAGTCTGCCAAGTCACCGGCAAGCGCACGACGACCGGCAACAACGTCTCGCACTCCAACCGCAAGACGCGTCGTCGCTTCCAGCCCAACCTCCACGAGCGCCGTTTCTGGGTCGCCTCGGAGAACCGTTGGGTCAAGCTCCGTGTTTCCGCAGCCGCGCTGCGCACCATCGACAAGAACGGCATCGACGCCGTCCTGGCCGACCTGCGCAAGCAGGGCGAGAAGGTCTGAGGAGGACTGAACCATGGCGACCAAGCGCGACAAGATCCGCCTGATTTCCTCGGCCGGTACCGGCCACTTCTACACCACCGACAAGAACAAGAAGAACACCCCGAACAAGATGGAGGTCAGCAAGTACGACCCCGTCGTCCGGAAGCACGTGATGTACAAGGAAGGCAAGATCAAGTGATGCCCCGGCGCGGGTGCCCCGCGTGCCCGCCCAGCGTCCTGACAGGAAACCCGCCGCAAGGCGGGTTTCTTTTTGCCCGCGCCGCGCGGCAGAACGGCGTCAGCGCGCGGCCTGCGCGTCCTCGCCCTCGAACGCTAGCGTGTCGCCGGCCGCATTGACCAGCACCAGCCGTTGCGGCGTGCCGGCCTCGAAGCGCAGCGCCAGCCGGCCCTGCAGGCGCCTGGCCAGGTCCGCGCCGGCGGCGGCCTGCGCGGGATCGTCGCAGGGCGCGGTCGCGCTGTTGAACGGCTCCACCACCAGGCTGTCCGCGCCCGCGGCGTGGTGCGCGCTCATCACGTTGCAGGCCCCGCCCACGCTGACCAGCGACGCGTTGAAATCGAGCCGGAGCGGCTTGTCGGGCCGAGCGAACAGGCTCCCGATGCGGTGGCCGCCCGCGTCGGTCGCCGCGGCCAGGCGCCAGGAGTGGCGGATCAATCCCAACACGGTCTCCAGCGCCCCGGACGGCGCGGGCGCGGCCTGCTGGAGTCCGGCCGTCGGTGCCGGCACGGGCGGCGCGACGGCCGTCGGCGCCGGGTTCGCACGGCAGCCTGCCAGCAGCAGGCCGGACACCACCACGGGCCACGCCTTGCGCATCACGCTGCCTCCCCTCCCGGTTGCACTCATTGCCCCGCGGGCAGCCAGAGCAGCAGCGCGACGCCCAGCAGGACGCGGTATACCGCAAACGCGGTGAAGCGGTGGCCCTCGATGAACCGCAGCAGCCACTTCACCGCCACGAAGGCGGTCACGGCCGAGGCGAGGAACGCCACGCCGAGCGCGTTCCAGTCTTCGCCGGCCATCCCGCCGTCGCGCCAGGTCGCCAGCAACTCGTAGCCGGTCGCGGCGAACATGGTGGGGATGCCCACCAGGAAGGCGAATTCGGTGGCGGCCGCGCGGCTGGTGGTGCCCGCCAGCAGGGCCACGAAGATGGTCGCGGCGCTGCGCGAGGTGCCCGGGAACACGCCCGCCACCACCTGCGCCAGGCCGACCAGCAGGGCGGTGCGCCAGGCGATGCCCGTGCGCTCGCCCTCGCGCGCCGCGCGCCGGGCGGCCAGCTGCTCGGCCAGCACCATCCACACGCCACCCAGCACCAGCGCCCAGGCGATCGGCTGGACGGTGTCAGGCAGCATCCAGCCCAATTTCTTCACCGACAGGCCACCCACCGCGGTGACCGCGAAAGCGGCCGCCAGCTTGTAGGCGTAATCGCGCGACTGCGCCGGCGGGGTCGACACGCCCAGCGGATCGAACTCGGCCGGGGCATCGCGGCCGACGAAGGCGACCAGCATGCCCCACAGGCGCTTCCAGTAGATCAGCACCACCGCCAGGATCGCGCCGGCCTGGATGGCCACGTTGAACAGGTCGCTGCGATGGCCCAGCCAGCGCTCGGCGATCAGCAAGTGGCCGGTGCTGGAAATCGGCAGGAATTCGGTGATGCCTTCGATGATGCCCAGCAGCAGGGCGGCAAGCAGGTCGGTCATGAACAACGCAGGCGGCGGGCGTGCGGTGCCCGCACGGGAGGCGGCAGCATACCCGAAGCCGATTTCGCACAATCAACGTGCAATCTCACACCAATTTGCACAACTATGACGATTTAGGTGGCACTTCCGGCAGTGCGATCGAATGAAATCAATGGCTTGTGGGCCGAAACCGACTGGCACGCCCCGTGCTTAGGAAGGGGCATCGCCATCCCGGCGATCCACATTCCTATCCCGCCCGGAGCCCGCCATGACCCTCGAACACGTCGAAAAGCTGATCAAGGACCACAAGGTCGAATTCGTCGACCTGCGCTTCGCCGACATGCGCGGCGTCCAGCACCACGTCACCTTCCCCAAGTCGATCGTCGACGCCAGCCTGTTCGAGGACGGCAAGATGTTCGACGGCAGCTCGATCTCCGGCTGGCGCGGCATCCAGAACTCCGACATGGTGCTGTTGCCCGACCCGTCCACCGCGTTCCTGGATCCGTTCACCGCGGACCCGACCCTGGTGCTGACCTGCGACATCCTGGATCCCACCACGATGCAGGCCTACACGCGCGACCCGCGCGGCGTCGCCAAGCGCGCCGAGGCCTACCTCAAGGCCAGCGGCATCGCCGAGCAGGGCTTCTTCGGCCCCGAGCCCGAGTTCTTCATCTTCGATTCCGTGCGCTTCGCCAACGAGATGGGCCACACCTTCTTCCACGTCGATTCGGAAGAAGCCCACTGGAACTCCAGCCGCGAGTACGACGGCCGCAACAGCGGCTACCGCCCGATGGTGAAGGGCGGCTACTTCCCGGTCGCCCCGCTGGACTCGCTGCACGACCTGCGCGCCGAGATGTGCAAGACGCTGGAAGCCGTGGGCATCGAGACCGAAGTGCACCACCACGAGGTGGCGAACGCCGGCCAGTGCGAGATCGGCACCCGCTTCAACACGCTGGTAAAGAAGGGCGACGACCTGCTGACGATGAAGTACATCATCAAGAACGTCGCCCACCGCAACGGCAAGACCGCCACCTTCATGCCCAAGCCCATCGTGGGCGACAACGGCAGCGGCATGCACGTGCACATGTCGCTGGCCAAGGGCGGCGTCAACCTGTTCTCCGGCGACGGCTACGGCGGCCTGTCGCAGGTGGCGCTGTGGTACATCGGCGGCATCTTCAAGCACGCCCGCGCCATCAACGCGTTCGCCAACTCCACCACCAACAGCTACAAGCGCCTGGTGCCGGGCTTCGAGGCGCCGGTGATGCTGGCCTACTCGGCGTCCAACCGCTCCGCCTCGTGCCGCATCCCGTACGTGGCCAACCCGAAGGCGCGTCGCATCGAGATCCGCTTCCCCGATCCGATGAACAGCGGCTACCTGACGTTCGCCGCGCTGCTGATGGCCGGCCTGGACGGCATCCGCAACCAGATCGACCCGGGCGCGCCGTCGGACAAGGACCTGTACGACCTGCCGCCGGAGGAGGAGAAGGGCATCCCGACCGTCTGCCACTCGCTGGACCAGGCGCTGGACGCGCTGGACAAGGACCGCGAGTTCCTCAAGGCCGGCGGCGTCTTCACCGACGACTTCATCGACGCCTACATCGCGCTGAAGATGAAGGAAGTGACCGCGTTCCGCGCGGCCACCCACCCGCTCGAGTACCAGATGTACTACACGATCTGATGCGGACGACCCCGTGCCGCACGCGCGGCACGGGCAGGCGCGCGACGCGCGCCGGGACGCAGGCGGGCTGATCCCGCTTCGTTCCCTCCCCGGCGGGCATCAGGCGGGCCGGGCGGACGTATCGACGGGTACGTCCGCCCGCGTCCCGGACCGGGGCGGGGCGAAGCGGGCGTTGGGGCAACACACGCAACAGGAAGGGGAACCCGCACGACCGACAGGGTCGCCGCGCGCAGGCGACACGGGATCGCCTGCCGCACGCAACGAACACCAATGACCGGGGAGGGCACCGTTCAACAGGAGCCTGCGTCATGGCGTTGTCGATCCATGCATTCCGTTGTTCCCGCTGCCCCGGCGCAGCGGTTGCCGCATGCCACCTCCTCCATCGGGAGGGGGCGCGATGAGACTCATCACCGCCATCATCCGTCCGTTCAAACTGGATGACGTCCGCGAAGCGCTGGCCGAGGCCGGCGTATCGGGCATCACCGTCACCGAGGTCAAGGGCTTCGGTCGGCAGAAGGGCCACACCGAGCTGTACCGGGGGGCGGAGTATCAGGTGGACTTCCTGCCGAAGCTGAAGCTCGAGGTCGCCGTGGGGGACGGCCTGTTCGACGCCGCCATCGAGGCCATCGTCCGCACCGCCGGTACCGGCAAGGTGGGCGACGGCAAGATTTTCGTGATGCCGTTGGACCGAGTGGTCCGCATCCGCACCGGGGAGCTCGACGCCGATGCGCTCTGACCTCGCCTCTCTGACGCCCGTGTGGCGGTCGCGGCGCCTGTTCGCGGCCTTCCTTGCCACCTGCCTGCTGGTGCTGCTGCCGGCGGCGCTGCCCGCGCTGGCCCAGGATGCCGCCGCGCCCACCGTCGACAAGGGCGACGTCGCCTGGCTGCTCACGGCCACCCTGCTGGTGCTGATGATGGCACTGCCGGGGCTCGCGCTGTTCTACGGCGGCATGGTCCGCGCCAAGAACGTCCTGTCCGTGCTGATCCAGGTCGCCATGGTGTTCTCACTGCTGGTGGTGCTGTGGGTCTGTTTCGGCTACAGCCTGGCGTTCTCGGGCGACGGCGCGCTGGTCGGCAATCTCGACAAGCTGTTCCTGCGCGGCACCGGCATCGCCTCGACAGCCGCCACCTTCAGCCCCGGCGTGGCGCTACCGGAGTACGCGTTCGTCGCGTTCCAGGCGACCTTCGCCGGCATCACCGGCGCGCTGGTGGTGGGCGCATTCGCCGAACGCGTCCGCTTCGGCGCAGCGCTCGTGTTCGCGGCCGTCTGGTTCGCGCTCGGCTACCTGCCGATGGCGCACATGGTGTGGGCACCCGGTGGCTTCCTGTTCGAACGCGGCGCACTGGACTTCGCGGGCGGCACCGTGGTCCACATCAACGCCGGTGTCGCCGGCCTGGTGGGCGCCTGGCGGGTGGGCCCGCGATTGGGGTACGGGCAGACCGCACTCAAGCCGCACAACGTCACCCTGACCTTCGCCGGGGCCGCGCTGCTCTGGGTGGGTTGGTTCGGCTTCAACGCCGGTTCCGCGCTGGAGGCGAACGGCAGCGCCGCGCTCGCCTTCCTCAACACGCTGCTGGCGCCGGCAGCCGCGGTGTTGGGCTGGGCACTGGCGGAGAAATTGATGAAGGGCAAGGCGTCCGCACTGGGCGTGGCCTCGGGCATGGTGGCCGGGCTGGTGGGGATCACCCCGGCCTGCGGCACGGTGGGGCCGTTCGGCGCGATCGCGATCGGCCTGCTCACCGGCGCCGCCTGCGTGTGGGGCGTGACCGGCCTGAAGCGCTGGCTGCGCGCCGACGACAGCCTGGACGTGTTCGGCGTCCACGGCCTCGGCGGCATCGTTGGCGCACTGCTGACCGGCGTGTTTTCCGCGGAGGCGCTGGGTGGCACCAAGGCAGCCTCGGCGGGCTACGACATCGTCGTGCAGACGGGCATCCAGGCGCTTGGCGTGCTGGTCACGCTGGCCTGGATCGCGCCGGTGTCGCTGCTCGCACTGGCGATCGCACGCCGCACCTGCGGGGGCCTGCGGGTGGACGAGGACGACGAGCGCATGGGGCTGGACATCGCCAGCCATGGCGAGAACGCCTACTCGGGCTGAACCACCGCTCCGGTCCGCTGCGGCACGTCCGCGGCGGACCGGGATGCGCGGACGAACGCGACGAACTCGCCATCCGGCAGGGCCGGCGACCACAGGAAGCCCTGCCCGAACTCGCAGCCGAACGCATGCAGGCGCTCCAGCGTCTCCACGTCCTCCACGCCTTCGGCCACGGTCTGCAGGTCCAGGCAGTGCGCCATCTCGATGATCGCGCGCACCAGCCCCTCGTCGTGGGGGTTGGCGCACATGCGGCGCACGAACGACTGGTCGATCTTCAGCCGGTGCACCGAGAAACGGCGCAGGTAGCCGAGGTTGGAATAGCCGGTGCCAAAGTCGTCGATGGCGATCTGCACGCCCTGGGCCCCGAGCCGCTGCAGGACATCGCCGATATTGCGGGCATCGGCGACCAGCAGGGACTCCGTCAACTCCAATTCCAGCGCCTCCGCCGGCAGCCCGCTGGCGGACAGCGCGCGGGCGACCTCGCGCTCGATGTCGTCGCGGCGGAACTGCAGCGGCGAGACGTTCACCGCCACCCGCAGGTCGCCCAGCCCACCCGCGCGCCAGGCCTGCGCATCGACGCAGGCTCGGCGCAATACCCAGGCGCCCAACTCGTTGATCAGCCCGCTGCGCTCGGCGACCGGGATGAACTTCCCGGGCGGGATGAACCCCTGCTCCGGATGCCGCCAGCGCAACAGCGCCTCCGCGCCGAGGATGCGGCCGCTGCGCAGGTCGAACTGGGGCTGGTAGTGCAGCTCGAGTTCCCCGCTGGCAAGCGCCGCGCGGAGGGCGGAGGCGATGTACAGGTGCTCGGTGACGCTCTCGTTCATGCTCGGATCGAAGAAGCAGAACGTATTGCGGCCGGCGTCCTTGGCCTGGTACATGGCCATGTCGGCATTCTTCAGCAGCACGTCCGGCAGGTCGCCGTCGCGCGGCGACACGGCGATGCCCAGCGAGGCCGTCACCAGCACTTCGATGCCGTCCAGCACGAAGGCCTGTCCCAGCAGGTGGGTGACCTTGGCCACCACCGCGACGATCGCGTCCTCGTCCTGCAGGTCGCCCAGCAGGATCAGGAATTCGTCGCCCGACACCCGCGCCACCGTGTCCGACTCGCGCACGCAGGCGCGCAGCTTGGCCGCCACTTGGCACAGCAGGTCGTCACCCGCCGCGTGGCCCAGCGAGTCGTTGATGGTCTTGAAGTTGTCGAGGTCGAGGAACATCACCGCGACCATGCCGCCGTTGCGCCGCGCCTGCTGCAGCAGGAACGCCAGCCGCTCGCGGGCCAGTGCGCGGTTCGGCAGGCCGGTGAGGCTGTCGCGCTGCACCAGCACCTCGATGCGCGCGTGCGACTCCAGCAACGCGCGCTTCTCGGACTCCAGCTGGCGCATCGTACGCCCGAGGTCGCTGGCCAGCAGCCACGCGAACAAGCCGGTGACGCCGATGATCAGGCTGATCACGAACGGCCTGCGCCAGTCCATCGGCAGCACCGGCACGCTGTGCAGCAGGTCGGCCTGGTGCAAGGCGAACAACACCACCACCACCGCGATCATGCAGCCCACCAGCGCCGCGAAAATCCGGCGGAACCCGAACAGGCCGGCAAACAGCAGCAGCGCCGGGAACGCGATCGGGACTTCGTCGTACAACCCCTGGTTGTTCGCCATCAGCGCACACAGGCCGAGCAGCAGCGTGGCGATGGTCAGCGTGCCCGCCCGCCCGAGCCGGCCGCGGGCGTTCCAGTGCAGGGCCAGCAGCAGCAAGCCCGCCACCACCAGCTCGAAGCCGGCGCTGAGGTAACGGCCGGTCAGCAGGTTCATGGCGACCAGCACCGCGAACACCGCCACCAGCACCCACAGGACCTGGCGCAGGCGACGCTGCTGTAGCGCCCGGAACATGGCCGGGGGCGCTGCGTCGTCGGTATGGGTCGCTTCCCGCAGCATGGGCCCCGGATCGGTTCCGCCTGTGGCGATGTACGCAGGCTAGCAGCCCCTCCGCGTTCGCGCATCGGCTAGGATCGGTGCATGCGCCGACTTTCCATCGTCCGCAGGGGCTTGCCCGTCGCCTGCCTGCTGCTCGCGGCCTGCGCCCATGCGCCCCGGCCCACTCCGAACCCGCTGGCCGAGTGGGTGCCCTCGCCCAACCTGGACGCGCGGCGCGCGGTGGTCATCGTGCTGCATGCCACCGAGCAATCCTCGGCGCAGGAAAGCCTGGACACCCTGCGCACCGCCAACCGCGGCGGCCCGGTCAGCGCGCACTACCTGATCGGCGACGACGGCCGCCTCTACCAGCTGGTGGCCGACGGCGCGCGCGCCTGGCATGCCGGCGGCGGCCGCTGGGGCACCCTCACCGACCTCAACAGCACCTCCATCGGCATCGAGATCGACAACGCGGTGGGCGAGCCCTACACCGACGCGCAGGTCGCCACGCTGCTGCGGCTGCTGGACGACCTCACCGCCCGGTTGTCGATCCCGAAGAGCCAGGTGATCGGCCACGCCGACCTCGCGCCCACCCGCAAGCGCGACCCCGGCGCGCTGTTCCCATGGGCGCGCTTGGCCGAGGCCGGCTACGGGCTGTGGCCGCAGGGAGCGCTGGTGGATCCACCTGCCGGATTCGATCCGTGGCTGGCGATGGCCGCCGTGGGCTACCCGCTGGACGACCGCGCCGCCGCCGTGCGCGCGTTCCACCGCCACTACCGCGGGCGCGACGACGGCGACGACCCGCAGGCGACGTTCGACGCCGAAGACCTGCGGATCCTGCACGCGCTGGCCCAGCAGCGGCTTGCTCCCGGCCGCTGAAGCGGTCGCCCGCCATTTGCACTAGATTAGTGCAAATGGACATCCCCTCCCTCGACGACGCCGCGCTCGATGCGCTGGCCACGCCGCTGCTGCGGCTGGACGCGGCGGGCACGGTCGCCTTCGCCAACACGGCGATGGCGCGCTGGCTCGGGGTCGGCAAGCGCCGTCTGGTCGGCCTGCAGGCCGCTGCGCTGGAGCGCGACGGCGGCCAACTGGCGGCGCGATTGGCGCGCCCGCTGGAGGCCGCGGTGCGCCTGCGGCGGGTGGGCCTGGCGGTGCCCGGCACCGACGCCCTGCGCTTCGCCGACCTCTGGCTGGGCCCGGCCGAGGACGGGCTGTGGCTGGAAGCCCATCCGGTGGACGAGTTCCCGGGCACCGACCCGGCCCAATTGCTGCCGTCGGCACTGGCGGCCTCGCTGAAGGGCCTCGCACACGAACTACGCAACCCGCTGCTGGGCATCAAGGGGGCCGCCCAGCTGCTGGCGCGGCGCGTCGATAGCGACGGACGCGAACTGACCGGCATCATCGAAAGCGAGGTCGGCCGCCTCTCGGCGCTGGTCGACCAGCTGCTCAACCCGGCGCCGCCGCGCGCGTTCGCCGCGGTCAACATCCACGCCGTGCTCGAACGGGTGCTGCGGCTGGCCGAGAGCGACGCCGGCTGGGCCGTGCAGCTGCAGCGCGACTACGATCCGTCCCTGCCGGAGTTCCTCGCCGACGGCGACCGCCTGAGCCAGGCGACGTGGAACCTGGTGCGCAACGCGATCGAGGCCGGCGCCGGCGCGGTCACCCTGCGCACCCGCGCCGAGCACGGCGCGCGGATCGGCGAGGCGCCGCCGGGGCTGGCGCTGCGGCTGGACGTGGTGGACGACGGCCGCGGCGTGCCGCCGGAGCTGGCCGAACACCTGCTGCTGCCGCTGGTAAGCGGCCGCGCCGACGGCACCGGACTGGGGTTGGCGCTGGCCCAGCAGGTCGCGCGCGAACACCGCGGCGCGCTGACCTGGCGCTCGCGCCCGGGCCACACCGTGTTCACCCTGCTGCTGCCGCTGGCCCTGCCGGATCCCGATCCGCCGACCGAGCCCGCCACCGCCATGGAGCCTAGCGATGCGTGACGCCGCCCAGGTCTGGGTCGTCGACGACGACCGCTCGGTGCGCTTCGTACTGGCCGCCGCGCTGGGCGAAGCGGGCTACCGCGTCACCGCCTTCGCCGATGCCGCCGAGGTGCTGGCCGCGCTGGCGGCCGGCCGCATGCCGGACCTGCTGCTGACCGACGTGCGCATGCCCGGCGACAGCGGGTTGGTGCTGCTGGACAAACTGAAGGCCGCGCATCCGCGGCTGCCGGTGATCGTCATGTCCGCGCACACCGACGTGGCCAGCACTGCCGGGGCATTCCGCGGCGGCGCGCAGGAATTCCTGTCCAAGCCGTTCGACATGGACGACGCGGTGGCGCTGGTCCAGCGCGCGCTGCCGGCCGACGCCACGCGCACGGCGACGCCCGCTGGGGCGCCCACGCCGGCGGAGGGCGAACCGGCGCTGGTCGGCCAGGCCCCGGCGATGCGCGAGTTGTTCCGCGCCATCGGCCGGCTGGCGCAGGTGCCGCTGTCGGTGCTGATCACCGGCGAAACCGGCACGGGCAAGGAGCTCGTCGCGCGGGCGCTGCACCGCGAGTCGCCGCGTGCCGCACGCCCGTTCGTGGCGCTGAACACCGCCGCGATCCCTGCGGAGCTGCTGGAGTCCGAACTGTTCGGGCACGAGGCCGGCGCCTTCACCGGCGCGACCAAGCGCCAGGTCGGCCGCTTCGAACAGGCCAACGGCGGCACGCTGTTCCTCGACGAGATCGGTGACATGCCCGCGGCGCTGCAGACGCGGCTGCTGCGCGTGCTGGCCGAGGGCGAATTCTTCCGCGTCGGCGGGCGTGAGCTGATCCGCGTGGACGTGCGGGTGATCGCCGCCACCCACCAGCCATTGGAAACACTGGTGGCGCAGGGCCGCTTCCGCGCCGACCTGCTGCACCGGCTGGACGTGGTGCGCCTGCGCTTACCGCCGCTGCGCGACCGCCGCGAGGATATCCCGCAGCTGGCGACGCGCTTCCTCGCCCACGCCGCGCGCACCCTGCAACTCCCGGACAAGAAGCTGTCCACGCCCGCGCTGGAGCGCCTGCGCGAACACGCCTGGCCGGGCAACGTGCGCGAGCTGGAGAACGTCTGCTGGCGGCTCGCCGCGTTGGCCCCGGGCGACACCATCGGCGCAGCCGACCTCGCGCTGGCGCTGCCCGCGACCGCCGCCGGCCCGACCCAAGCTGACGCCGACTGGACGCAGGCACTGGACGACTGGGCACGCGCGGCGCTGGCGCAGGGCGCGCCCAACCTGCATGCCGTCGCGCGCGAGCGCCTCGACCGCACCCTGCTGGACGCCGCACTCGCCCTGCATGGCGGCCATCGCGGCGACGCCGCCGAGGCCCTGGGCCTGAGCCGCAATACGGTGACGCGGAAGCTGGGGTCGTCGCGCAAGCGCCGCTGAGGCGCGGCCTTCATCCCCGTTTAGCACGCCCGCGGCATAGTGGCGGCCACCACCCGCGACCAGGAGACGTCCTCGATGCGCACTGTCCTCGCCGCTCTCAGTTCCACCGCCATCATCGCCGGACTGGCCGGTTGCGCCAGCGCCCCGCGCAGTGGCGAGGCCCCTCCGCGCGACACCCCGCCCGCTTCCGCCAGCAACGCGCGCCAAGCCGTGGCCAACCTCGCCTCGGCCTCGGGCAGCCTGGTCAGCGGTCGCCTGATGGTGGTGCCGATGGGCCGCGGCGTGCACCTCACGGGCGAAATCGGCGGCCTGCAGCCGGGCAGCAGCCACGGCTTCCATATCCATGAGAAGGGCGACTGCAGCGCGGCCGATGCCAGCAGCGCAGGGGGCCACTTCAACCCTGCGGCGCAGCCGCACGGCCGTGCCGGCCACGGCGCCCACCACGCCGGCGATGCCGACAACCTGGTCGCCGACGCCAACGGCGTGGCGCGCGTGGATGTGCATGTCGACGGCGTCACCCTCGGTGGCGGAGCCGCCAACGACATCGCCGGCCGCGCGATCGTCGTCCACGCCGCCGCGGACGACTACAGCAGCCAGCCGGCCGGCAACGCCGGCGCGCGGGTGGCCTGCGGCGTGATCCGCGTCACCGCGAACTGAGAAGGGGCAGCGCACCGGGCCACCGGCCCGGTGCCGGCATCAGCCGAGGCAGCCGCGCTGGCCGTCGCTGCAGTGGACGAACTGCACCGGCACGCCGTGCACCTCGAACACCGCGGCGTACTGCCGCTGGCGCGCCAGGAAGCGGGTGAACGCGCGCTCCAGGCGGTCGCCGTCCGGTTCGTCCGGCGCGTTGCGCTGGCGCCATGCCGGCGGGTCCAGCAAGGCGATCCGCACCTCGCCGTCGCCGTAGCGGGCCAGCGGCTCCGGCGGGGCGTCCAGCACGCATTCGCCGTCCGGCGCCAGCAGCGCGGCTTCCAGCAGCGACCACAGGCCGTGCAGGCCGACATTCTGGTACTGCATCGCCATCATCGCCAGCAGGTCGTGCAGGCTGAGGTAGCGGACGTGCTCCACCTGCGCACCCAGCCCGTCCTGCAGCGCCAGCGCCGCATCGGCGCTGGCCATGCCGGTGTCGAACAGCATCGACTCCAGCCGTTCCCCGGCCGCGGCCAGGCCCGGGCCGCGCAGCACGAACGGCAGGATGCGCAGGCCACCGCCGGCCAACCCGGCATCGGCCTGCAGCGGCTGCGGCACGTCGCCCTGGGCGTCGGCGCCGAAGCCGACCACGCGCGCGCCCTGGGCCTGCCCGGGTGCGCGCTGCAGCAGCTCCAGCACGCGACGGTGCAGCGGCCAACCGGGCCGCAGCGCTTCTGCCGGATCGAAATGCGCGCCGATCAGGGCGAGGTCGCAGTCGGCCGCCTCCGGCACCAGCTTGGCCAGGTCGCGGCCCAGCAGCGTCGCCACGTCCCCCGCGGCCTCCGCCGGCAGGGCGGCCCGTTCGGGCAGGGCACCGTCGCGCAGTTCGATGGCGACGACGCCGCGGAACGCGGCGGACTCAGGAAGATTCGACGGCATGTGGAGTCCCGACTCGGAAGCACAACGCTACACTCGGCCCATTATGCCCGCGTCGCGGGCCCGACCCCGAGGTGAGTCCATGCAACACGGTCGTCCCGTCGCCATCCTGGGTGGCGTCCGCATCCCGTTCTGCCGACAGAACACGGCCTATGCCGACGTCGGCAACCTGGGCATGTCGGTGCGCACGCTGGGCGCGCTGGTCGAGAAGTTCGGCCTGCACGGGGAACAGCTGGGCGAAGTGGCGATGGGCGCGGTGATCAAGCACTCGTCCGACTGGAACCTCGGCCGCGAGGCCGCGCTGTCGTCCGGCCTGTCGCCGCTGACCCCGGGCATCACCCTGCAGCGCGCCTGCGGCACCTCGCTGGACACCATCGTCCACATCGCCGGCAAGATCGCCACCGGCCAGATCGAAGCCGGCATCGGCGGCGGCTCCGACACCACCTCGGACGTGCCGATCGTGTACGGCAAGGCGCTACGCCAGCGCCTGCTGAAGGCGGCCGCGGCCAAGACCTTCAAGGACAAGCTGGCGGCGTTCAAGGGCTTCCGCCTGTCCGAACTGAAGCCGGATTTCCCGGGCGTGGCCGAACCGCGCACCGGCAAGTCGATGGGCCAGCACTGCGAGGACATGGCGAAGGAATGGGGCATCCCGCGCGAGGCGCAGGACGCGCTGGCCGCGGCCTCCCACCACAAGCTGGCCGCGGCCTACGCGCGCGGCTTCTTCGACGAC
>DASWXO010000179.1:0-20209 GCA_036405455.1 Thermomonas sp.
GCGGCGGTCGTCGGGGCCGCCCTCGATGCCGTGCAGCTTCAGCCGGTACAGGCCGCGCACCATCGCCCAGCTGAGGAAGCGCATGAAGAACTCGGGGACGATGCTGAAGATCCAGACCGCCACCAGCGTGTTGGCGATCGCCAGCGCCAGGAACACCTGCGGGATCGTCCAGCCGAGGTAGCGCTGCAGCGCCAGCCCGATGACGGCGGCGGCGACGATGAACATCGCGTTCTGGATGTTCATGCCGGAGATCACCCGCGCCAGCTCGTGTTTCGGCGTGCGGCTCTGGATCAGCGCGAACAGCGGCACCACGAAGAAGCCGGTGAACAGGCCGATGCCGGTCAGGTCCAGCATGATCCGCCAGGTGCCGGGCGCCCGGACGAATTCCATCACCGACAGGCCGTGCGCCAGCGCCTGCCCGGGCCGGGCGAAATACAGGTCCAGCAGGAAGGCGCTGACGCCGAACGCACCCAGCGGCACCAGGCCGATTTCCACCGTGCGCCCGGACAGCTTCTCGCACGACATCGAGCCGATGCCAACGCCCACCGAGAACAGCGCCAGCGCGAAGATGTAGAGGTTCTGCGTGCCCCCCAGGTTGGCCTGCGCGTACACCGGCAACTGCGCAGTGAGCACGGTGCCGACGAACCAGAACCAGCTCACGCCCAGCACTGCGTTGCGCACCGCCAGCTGCCGGCGGGTCAGCTGCCAGATGCGCCACGATTCCCGCAGCACGTTCCAGTCCACCTTCAGCGTCGGGTCGCCCGCGTCCACCTTCGGGATGCGCCGCGCCACCGTGTTGCCGGCGATCGCCATCAGGATCACCGACACCGCCGCCACCTGCGGGCCGTGGTCGCCGGCCAGCTGGAAGATCAGCCCGCCGAAGATCATGCCCACCAGGATGGACAGCGAGGTGCCCATCTCCACCAGCCCGTTGCCGCCGGTCAACTCCTCCGGCTTCAGCACCGACGGCAGGATCGAATATTTCACCGGCCCGAACAGCGTGGACTGCAGGCCGGTGCCGAACAGCGCCACCAGCAGGATCGGCATGCTCTGCAGCAGGAAGCCCACCGCCGCCAGCGACATCACCACGATTTCCATCGTGGTGGTGATCACGATCAACCGCTGCTTCTCCAGCTTCTCCGCGATCTGTCCGGCGGTGGCCGAGAACAGGAAGTAGGGCAGGATGAAGATCGCCGGCGCCAGGTTCGCGTACAGCCCCATCTGGCTGCTGCCCACCGCCATGTAAGCCAACAGGCCGATGATCGCCTGCCGGTACACGTTGTCGTTGAACGCGCCCAGCGACTGCACCACGAAGTAGGGCAGGAAGCGGCGCTGCCGCAGCAGGTCGAATTGCGAGTGGGCCATGGCGTCCCCCGGGTGGTTCCGCGGAGGATAGCGGATGCCCGCGTCAGTACCCGCCGAAGCTGCCAGCCGCGCCGGGGAACACCACCGGGCTCTCGCTGCCGTCCTTCGCCACCGCGGCGACGCCGAAGAAGTAGTTGTCGATCACCACGTCTTCCAACGTGGCGGATGCGACGTCGCCCACCCAGCGGCTGTGCGTCCACTGCGGGTCCGTGGTCAGCCGCCAGTACACGCGATAGCCGGCCAGGTTGGCCGACTGCGCGGCGGGCGGCCGCGACCATTTCAGCGTGGTGTCGGCACTGACGGCCCCTTCGATGCGCACGTCTGCGGGCGGCGGCGGTGCCGAGGCCAGGCCGGCCAGCGCCACCACGTTGAGCGCGGTGAGCTTGGCGGCGTACGGGAAGTCCACGCCATCGAGGGTATCGCCGTAGACGCGGCGGCGGCCTTGCGCATCGGTTTCAGTGCGCAGGTCCTGGTGCTGGCGGTCGTAGTGCTCGTGCGTTTCCATCACCCGTACCGCCGGATAGCCGACATCGTTGAACGGGCGGTGGTGGCCGCCGCGACCGAAGCGGTCCAGACGGTTCACCATCATCACGTCGAGGTTGGGCACGTGGTCGGCCATGCGCGCGATGTAGCGCGCCACGTTGCGGCTGGGGGAATCCAGCTCGCCGCCGGTGAAACGACGCGCCCGCGCTTCCTCCGTGGTTTCGGTGGCACGCGTTCCCTCGGAGAAGACCCGCGCGGTCGTGTTGTCGTGGACGCCGTCGATCCCGCGGGTATTGCCGATCATGTCGTTGTTCAGCACCGCTTCGATCCGCCAACCCTGTCGCGTGGCCTCCTCGGCCAGGAACTTGCCGCCGTACAGGCCCTGCTCCTCGCCGGACAGCGCTGCGTACACGATGGAGCCGGCGAAGCGGTGCTGGCTCAGCACCCGTGCCGCCTCCAGCGTGCCGGCCACGCCGCTGGCGTTGTCGTTGGCGCCGGGCGCGTCGGAGGTGGCATCCATCACGTCGCTGACCCGGGAATCGATGTCGCCGCTCATCAGCACGTAGCGGTTCGGATCCATCGTGCCCCGCTGGATGGCGATCACGCTGACCACCTCCACGGGTCCTGGAATGCGCGGCTCGCCTTGCACGGTTCCGCTGACGTAGCGCACCTCCAGGCAGCCGCCGCAGGCCTTCGAGATGCGGGTGAATTCGTCGAAGACCCAACGCCGGGCCGCACCAATGCCGCGCGTGGGTGACGTCGTGTCCGACAGCGTATGGCGGGTGCCGAAACCCACCAGCGTGCGCACGTCATGCTCGATGCGCGCGGCCGACGGCGCACGGCCCAGCGTGTCCAGCAGCGGCAGGTCGGTCGGCGGAGGTGTCTCAGCGAAGGCGGGAAGGCCGATGGCAAGGCACAGCGTCGTCAACAGGGTCTGGCGCATGAAGGCTCCTGAGGAGAGGTGCGCGGCGCGACCCGCCGCGATGCCTTATCGTGCACGAAACCACGGTGGCCGCACCGGGAGGAACGTCATGCAATGCAACGATGGAACGCCAATCCCGTGGATGCTCGAGGGTAAGCCATGAAACCCCGCACCCACGTGGCCCACGACGACGGCCAGCGCCGGCTGGCGGTGCTGATCGATGCCGACAACGCGCAGGCCTCGGTGATCGAGGGCCTGCTGGCGGAGGTGGCCAAGTACGGGCTGGCCAGCGTGAAGCGTATCTACGGCGACTTCACCACGCAGCAGCAGGCGCAGTGGAAGAAGGTGCTGCTGAAGCATTCGATCAGCCCGGTGCAGCAGTTCGCCTACACCAGCGGCAAGAACGCCACCGACAGCGCGCTGATCATCGATGCGATGGACCTGATGTACACGGGCCGCTTCGACGGCATGTGCCTGGTCTCCAGCGACAGCGATTTCACCCGGCTGGCACAGCGCCTGCGCGAGGAAGGGCTGACCGTGTACGGCTTCGGCGAGCACAAGACGCCGGACCCGTTCGTGCAGGCCTGCGACAAGTTCATCTACACCGAGGTGCTCCGCGCCGAGGCGCCGGAGCCGGCGGCCGCTGCGCCGGCCAAGCCCGCGCAGAAGACCGCCGCGAAGAAGCCGGCCGCCGCGAAGGCGAACGCGCCGGCCCAGGAGCCCGCCGCGGCCCCCGCGCCTGTATCGGGCAAGGCCGCGCCGCAGCCCGTGCCCTTCAACTTGCTTCGGCAGGCCATCGAGGAGGCCTCCGACGATGAGGGCTGGGCGCACCTGGGCGCGATGGGCGCCTATCTCAACAAGATCAAGCCCAACTTCGACCCGCGCCTGTACGGGCAGAAGAAGCTCAGCGACCTGCTGCGCAAGCAGCCCAAGCACTTCAACGTGATCGAGCGGGAGACCTCGCCCGGGGTGAAGGCGCTGTTCGTGAAGGCGTTGCCGGGCTGACCGGGGCGGCAGTCGCAGACAAGAAGACACCGGGACAGCGCTCACAGCCGATGGAGCGCCATCCCGGTGCCGGGGAGAAGAAACACGCGCCGCCGCGGGCAGGGGGGAGGTTGGGGGAGCGGCGGCGGCGCGCGAAGGGCTTAGAAGCGGACCTGCAGGCGCAGGTTCATCGGGTAGGAGGTGCGACGACCGGCGTTGTTGATCGACGCCAGGCCCAGGCCGCCGAGCGCGCTGTCGTCGTCGGAGATGTTGCCGTGGTAGCGGGCGCCGATTTCCAAGCCCAGCGAGGTCTTGTCGGAGACGGACCACAGCAGGCCGATATCGGCACCGCCGCTGAACACCCAGCCGCCGTCGAAGAACGGCACGTCGTTCAGGGCGATGTCCGCGTCCGGAATCGTGAAGGTGGCCTTCACGCTGTCCACGCGGGTGGTGCCGATGCGGCCGGCCACGTACGGACGCACCTTGCCGTTGCCGTAGAAGTAACGGTAGCCGCCTTCCAGCGACAGGGCCTTGTAGCCCTCGAAGCGGCCGTAGACCGGCAGCGTGGTCTCCAGCGCCGGCACGTAGGCGCCGCCCACCTGGGTGCTGCCCGCGCTGGTGCGGGTGGACAGCAGCTGGCCGAACACTTCGCCGCTGGCCATCGGCCACGCCATTTCCACGCCGAAGTTGGTCGCCTTGCCGTAGATCTTGTCGTACGACCGCGCGCCGATGCGCAGCTCGGCGGACACGCCGGCCAGGTCGGGGTTCAACCCCCCGAGATCGGCGATCGGGGCGATGGCGCCCTTGTGTACATCACCGCTGACACTGGTGTCGCCGCCGGCAATCAGGGTGAACGTCGGGCCGCTTTGGGCCATGGCAGTGGCGGGCAGGCCCAGGGCAACGGCGAGGACGGCAACAGGCAGGCGATTCATGGTCGGGGGACTCCTGGTGTGGGTGGGAGGCCAGCGGGTGGCCAGTGCGACCCGATACGCGGGCTCCGGCGGAGTGGATGCATCCGCTGGCGCTGGCCGACGAACGGCAAGTGCAAGGCAGCGTTCCGCGGATGCGCTTGATGGCCGGCGGGCCGGCCGCGGATAGTGGGCGATTGCTTGCCGGAGATCCGCCATGTCGCGGCTGTTCACCCCTGTTTCGTTCGGTCCGCTCGCGCTGGCCAACCGCATCGTCGTCGCGCCCATGTGCCAGTACGCCAGCACCGACGGGCTGGCCAACGACTGGCACGTGCAGCACTGGGGCGCGCTGTCCCAGTCGGGGGCCGGTCTGCTGCTGACCGAAGCCACGGCCGTGGTGCCGGAGGGCCGCATCAGCTGGGCCGACCTCGGCCTCTACGACGACGCCTGCGAAGCGGCGTTCGCGCAGGCGTTGGCCAGCGTGCGGCGCTGGTCGCCGATGCCGGTGGGCGTGCAGCTGGCGCACGCCGGGCGCAAGGCCTCCACCCATCGGCCGTGGGAGCACGGTGGCGGCGCGATCGCGCCGGACGCACCGCACGGCTGGCAGGTGGTGGCCCCGTCCGCGCTGCCGTATGCGGAGCCCGATCCGCTGCCGGAAGCGCTGGATGCCGCGGGGATCGCACGCGTGGTGGAGGCCTTCGCCGACGCTGCGCGCCGCGCCGCGCGGCTGGGGCTCGATGCCATCGAGATCCACGCGGCGCACGGCTACCTGCTGCACCAGTTCCTGTCGCCACTCAGCAACCGCCGCGAAGACGGCTACGGCGGTCCGCTGGAGCACCGCATGCGGCTGCTGCTGGAGGTGTTCGACGCGGTCCGCGCGGTGGTGCCGGCCACGATGGCGGTGGGCGTGCGCATCTCCGCCACCGACTGGGTGGACGGCGGCTGGGACCTGGCGCAGAGCGTGGTGCTGGCGCGGGCGCTGGATGCGCGCGGCTGCCACTTCCTGCACGTCTCCAGCGGCGGCCTGCATCCGGCCCAGAAGATCACGGTGGGGCCGGGCTACCAGCTGCCGTTCGCCGAGGCGATCCGCCGCGACGTCACCATGCCGGTGATCGGCGTGGGGCTCATCACCACGCCCGAGCAGGCCGAGGCCGCGTTGGTGCAAGGGCAGGCCGATGCGATCGCGCTGGCCCGCGCGCTGCTCTACGATCCCCGTTGGCCGTGGCACGCCGCCGCCGCGCTGGGCGCGACGGTGGGCACGTCGCCGCGCTTCCTGCGCGCGGTGCCGCACGGCCTGCCGCGGCTGCTGGTGCCTGCCACCGGCACGGCCGACTGACATCCGGACCCGGAGGTCCCGCCATGGCCACGCCGTCGTTGATGCCCGCCGCCTTCCTCGGCCACGGCAGCCCCATGAATGCGTTGGAGACCAACCGCTTCACCGCGGCGTGGCGCGCCTTCGGCGCGGCGGTGCCGCGGCCGCGCGCGATCCTCGCGGTCTCCGCGCACTGGCACATCGACGGGCTGGCGGTCACCGCGATGCCGCGGCCGCGCACCATCCACGACTTCTACGGCTTCCCGCAGGCGCTGTTCGACGTGCAGTACCCGGCGCCGGGCCTGCCGTCACTGGCGGAAGAAGTGGCGGACACGGTGTCGCCGGATTTCGTGGTGGGCGCCGACCGCGACGCGTGGGGTCTCGACCATGGCACCTGGTCGGTGCTGGTGCACGCGTTCCCCGACGCCGACATCCCGGTGGTGCAACTCTCGCTGGACGCACGCAAGCCGATGGATTGGCACCTGGCGCTGGGCGCCAAGCTGGCGGCCCTGCGCGCGCAGGGCGTGCTGGTGGTGGGCAGCGGCAACGTGGTGCACAACCTGCGTGCCATCGACTGGCAGTCGCCGGACGACGGCTTCGACTGGGCGCGCCGGTTCGACGAGGAGGCCCGCGTCCTGATGGCCGAGCGTCCGCACGATCTCCCCGCGCTGGCCTCGCACCCCGATTTCACCAAGGCGGTGCCGACCGACGAGCACTTCCTGCCGCTGCTCTACCTGGCCGGCCTGTCCGCCGCCGCGGGGCGCGCGACCGACGTGCTGGTGGATGGCTACGCCTACGGCTCGCTGTCGATGACCGCGTTCACCCTGGAAGCGCAGGGCGTCGCGGCCGCGAACGCCGCGACGGCCGGTGCGGCGCCCTTGACCACCGGCATGGCGCCCGCCGACGCCAACATCTGACCCGGGCGCGGCTCAGTTCGCCGCCGCGCCCAGGGTGTCGCGCACGGTGGCGTGCAGCTGCCGGCGCATGCTCAGCCAGCCGGCCAGCATGGCCGCCAGCATGCCGCCGAGTGCGCCGATCGCCAGCGTGCTGCCGCTCCAGGTGGGCGGCAGGTCCAGCACGCGCTGGGCGAACAGGGTGCCGATGCCGGCCGCCGCCACCGCGGCGATGCCGCCGGCGATCGCGCCGATCGCGCCGAATTCCACCAGCTGCGCGGTACGCAGCTGCGCGCTGCTGGCGCCCAGCGTGCGCAGCACGCCGAGCTCGGTGATGCGCTCGCGGCGGGTGGCGGCCACCGCGGCCACGAACACCAGGCAGCCCGACAGGAAGGCGAACCAGAACACCACCTGGATCACCAGCGCGGCCTGGTCGCCGATGCGCCGGATCTCGCCGGTGATCGCGTCGATGTCGATCACGTTGGCGTTCGGCACCGCCTGCGACAGCGCCACGGCCAGCCGGGTGTCGCCCACCGGCACCTTCACCGCGGTGATGTAGGTGGCCGGCAGGTCGCGCGCCAGGTCGGGCGAGGCCAGCACGAAAAAGTTCGGCGTGAAGCTTTCCCAGCGCACGTCGCGCAGGCTGGTGATGCGGCCCTCGATGCGCTGGCCGGCCACGTCGAACGCCAAGGTGTCGCCCAATTGCCAGCGTAATTGTTCGGCGAACTTGGTTTCCACCGAGAATTCGTTGCGCGCGGTCTTCGGGTTCCAGAACGCACCAGCGCGCAGCCTGTTGCCGGTCGGCAGCGCATCGGCGGTGGACAGGTTGAACTCGCGGTCCAGCAGCCGCTCGCCGCGGCCCTGCGGGGCCGGCCGGCCGCGCTGCTGCGCGCTTTCGCCGACGTAGCGCGCGCGGATCAGCGGCGACAGGCCGGCCGAGGTGTAGCCCAGCCGTGCCAGCACGCCGTCGAACGCGGGCCGCTGGTCCGGCTGCACGTTGACCACGAAGCGGTTGGGTGCGTCGCCGCGCACCGTCGCCTGCCACTGCTCCCAGACGTCTGTGCGCACCAGCAGCAGCAACAGCAGCGCCATCAAGCTGGTGCCCAGCGCCACCACCTGCGCGATGGTCAGGCGGCGGCGACGCGACAGGTTCAGCAGCGCGTAGCGGACGATGCCGCTGCCGGCGCGCCCGGCGCGCGCGACCAAGGCCGCCAGCGCCCAGCCGGCGAGGCCCAACACCGCGGCGGTGGCCAGCAGCCCGCCCAGCAGGATGGCGCCGGTGGTGGCGTTGCCGGCGGCCTGCCAGAACAGCGCCAGCAGCCCGGCCAGCGCCAGCCCGAACAGCAGCAGTGCCGGCGGCGAGGGCGTGCGCAGGTCGCTGCGCAGCACCGCCAGTGCGCTGACCCGGCGCAGCGCCAGCAGCGGCGGCAGCGCGAAGGTCAGCAGGATCCAGAGCCCCACCAACGCACCCTTCAGCAGCGGCCAGGCGGTGGCGGGCGGCAGCGTGGTGCCCAGCTCGCGGGCGATCCAGGTGCCCGCCAGTTGCTGCAGCAGCGCCGCGGCAACCAGGGCCAGCGCGATGGCGGCGCCGCCCAGCAGCGCCAGCTGGCCCACGTACAGGCCGACGATGGCGCGCTGGCCAGCCCCCAGCGCGCGCAAGGTGGCGGCGATGGCGCGATGGCGCTCGGCGTGTTGGCGCGCGGCCATGCCGATGGCCACCGCCGCCAGCGCGGCGGTCAGCACCAGCGACACCGACAGGAAGCGCTGCGCGCGGTCCAGCGCGGCGCGCAGCTGCGGGCTGAGGTCGTCGCCGGTCTCCACCCGTGCGCCCGGGCTGCGGTCGGCTTCGCGCGCCTTCACCCACGGCCCGATCGCCGCCGGCGGTCCGGCCACCGCGACCCGCCACGAGGCGCGCGCGCCGGGGCCCAGCAGGCCGCCGGCTTCCACCTCGGCCAGCGGCACGATGGCGCGCGGCCCCAGTTCCACGCCGTTGAGTGGCCGGTCGGGCTCTTCCACCACGATCCCGGCCAGCCGCAGCGGCCGGCCGCCGATGTCGACCACCGCCCCCAGCGGTGCGCGCAGGCGCTCGGCGCCGCTGGCGCTCAGCCAGACCGTGCCCGCGGCGGGCCGGGCCAGCGCCTGCACGCCGGTGGCGGTCCGCACGGTGTACGGGCCCAGCAGCGGCGCGTCGCCGGCCAGTGCCTTCAACGTGCCCAGCTGCGGCACGCCGCCGCGCGTGCCCACCATGCTGGACAACTCCACGCTGCGGTAGGTGCGCAGGCCCAGCCGCCGCGCATCGCGCAGCGCGGCGTCCACGGCACGGTCGTCGCTGCTGAAGGCGGCGTCGCCGCCGACCAGCCGCCGGCTCTGCGCGGCCAGCGCGTCGGTGGTGCGCTGGGCAATACTGCCGACGCCGGCCAACGCCAGCACGGCCACGAACAGCGCCGCCAGCAGCACGCCGAATTCGCCGTTGCGCCAGCCCGACCAGGCCTGCCGCGCGGCCATCCGCGCCAGCCGCCTCACGGCAGCAACCGCCCGGCGTCCAGCCGCAGCTGGCGGTCGCAGCGCGCGGCCAGGCGCTCGTCGTGGGTCACCACCACCACCGTGGTGGCACGGGCGCCGTCCATGCCGAACAGCAGGTCCTCGATCGCCAGTCCTGTCTTGCGGTCCAGGTTGCCGGTGGGTTCGTCCGCGAACAATATCCGCGGCCGGGTGGCGAAGGCGCGCGCGATCGCCACGCGCTGCTGCTCGCCGCCGGACAGCTGGCGCGGCAGGTGGTGCAGGCGCTGGCCCAGGCCGACCTGCTCCAGCAGCGCGCGCGCTGCGGCGCCGCCGGCTTCGCCGCGCAGCTCCAGCGGTAGTGCCACGTTGTCCAGCGCGCTCATGGCCGGCATCAGCTGGAAATTCTGGAAGACGAACCCCACCGCGCGGGCGCGCAGGGCGGCGCGGGCGTCCTCGTCGCTGGCGTGGATCGCCTCGCCGTCCAGCCACACTTCGCCGCGGCTGGGGACGTCCAGCCCGGCCAGCAGCGACAGCAGGGTGGTCTTGCCGGAGCCGGATTCGCCGACGATGGCGACGCGCTCGCCGGGGGCGATGTCGAGGCTGATCCCGTCGAGGATGGTCAGCGCGCCGTCGGGCAGCGCCACCGTCTTGCCGACGGCTACGGTACGCAGGCTGCCGCGGCCGGGCGTGCTAGCGTTGCCGGCACTGGATGCGGAGGTCGATGCGATGGTGTCAGCGGTGCGGGCGTGGGTATCGGGCGTGGTCGTCATGGCGCTGATGCTAGCGGCATCCGCCGCGCATGCGCGGGAACAGGTCGTGCTGGTCATGGGCGACTCACTCTCGGCAGCCTACGGGTTGCGCCCGGAACAGGGCTGGGTGGCGCTGGCGGATGCGAAATCGCGTCGGTACGACTTCCGTAACGCCAGCGTCTCCGGAGAGACTACGGCGGGCGGGCGCAGTCGGATCGATGCCGAGCTGGCCCGGACGCGGCCCGACATCGTGATCATCGAGCTGGGCGCCAACGACGGCCTGCGCGGCCTGCCGCTGCGGCAGATGGGCGCCAACCTCGGCTGGATGATCGGCCGCAGCCGCGCCGCCGGCGCCCGCGTGCTGCTGGTGGGACTGCAGCTGCCACCGAACTTCGGCACCTACGCCGGCGAATTCCAGCGCAGCTACTTGCTGATCAGCCAGCGCCTGCGGACCGGCCTGGTACCGCATTTCCTGGCCCCGCTGGGCACCGAGCGCCGCTGGTTCCAGGCCGACAACCTGCACCCGGTCGCCGCCGCCCAGCCGCTGCTGGCGGACGAGATGCTGCGCGCTCTGGACGCGTTGCCGCCGGGGCGCTGACGCCGGACGTCGCGCGCCCGGCGTGCGGGGCGCTTACGCGGACTCGCGCGCGATGGCGCGCCAGCCGATGTCCGTGCGGTGGAACTCGTGGCCCCACGCCACCGCCGCGACGCCCGCATAGGCCGCGCGCTGCGCCGCCGACACGGTCTCGCCCAGCGCGCACACGCACAGCACGCGACCGCCCACGGTGACGATGGTGCCGTCGTTGCCGAGCGCGGTGCCGGCGTGGAAGACCTTGGCGGAGGCGGGCACGGCATCGAGGCCGGAAACCGCTTCACCGGTGACGGGCGCGTCCGGGTAGGGCCGGGACGCCATCACCACGCCCAGCGAGGGCCGCGCGTCCCACTGCGCGTCCACGCCGTCGAGCTTGCCGTCGATGGCGGCTTCGACCAGGTCCACCAGGTCCGAGCGCAGGCGCAGCATCACCGGCTGGGTCTCGGGATCGCCGAAGCGCACGTTGAATTCGATGACCTTCGGCGCGCCGCTGGCGTCGATCATCAGCCCGGCGTACAGGAAGCCGGTGAACGGCACGCCGTCGGCGATCATGCCCTGCACCGTCGGGTTGACCACCTCGCGCATGACGCGGGCGTGCACCTCGGGCGTCACCACCGGCGCGGGCGAGTACGCGCCCATGCCGCCGGTGTTGGGGCCGGTGTCGCCATCGCCCACGCGCTTGTGGTCCTGGCTGGTGGCCATGGGCAGCGCGTGGCGGCCGTCCACCATCGAGATGAAGCTGGCTTCTTCGCCGTCGAGGAACTCCTCGATCACCACCCGCGCGCCGGCGTCGCCGAACGCGTTGCCGCTGAGCATGTCGCGCACCGCGGCTTCGGCGTCCTCCAGCGTCATCGCCACGATCACGCCCTTGCCGGCGGCCAGGCCGTCGGCCTTGACCACGATCGGTGCGCCCTTCTGTCGAACGTAGGCAAGCGCCGCGTCGACGTCGCTGTGCACTTCATAGAACGCGGTGGGGATGCCGTGCCGGGCCAGGAACTGCTTGGCGAAGGCCTTGCTGCCCTCCAGCTGCGCGGCGGCGGCAGTGGGCCCGAAGATACGCAGGCCGGCGGCGCGGAAGCGATCCACCACCCCTGCGACCAGCGGCTGCTCGGGGCCGACCACGGTCAGCGCCACGCCTTCGCGCTGCGCCAGCGCCAGCAGGCCGTCGAGGTCGGTGGCCTTCACCGGCGCATTGCGGCACTTGGCTTCGGTCGCGGTGCCGGCGTTGCCGGGCGCCACGATCACCTCTGCGACCCGCGGCGACTGCGCCAGCTTCCACGCCAGCGCGTGTTCGCGGCCGCCGGAACCGATGACGAGAATTTTCATCTTGAACCCCCGGCCGTCATTCCCGCGCAAGCGGGAATCCAGCCTGTGATTTTCCAGAGCCGATTGCGCAATGGAATTGCAACCGAAAGGTCAGTGGAGCGATTGACAGACATTCGTCTGTCAGTAGCGGCCCGCTTGCGCGGGAATGACGATCAAAGGCCTCAATGCCGGAAATGCCGCACGCCGGTGAACACCATCGCGATCCCGTGCTCGTCCGCCGCGGCGATCACCTCGGCGTCGCGCATCGAGCCGCCCGGCTGGATCACCGCCTTGATGCCGGCATCCGCCGCGGCGTCGATTCCATCGCGGAACGGGAAGAATGCATCGCTGGCCATCACCGAACCCGGCACCACCAGCCCCGCGTCCTGCGCCTTGATGCCGGCGATGCGCGCCGAATACACCCGGCTCATCTGCCCGGCGCCCACGCCGATCGTGCGCTGGTCCTTCGCGTAGACGATGGCATTGGATTTCACGAACTTGGCGACCTTCCACGCGAACAGCAGATCATTGAACTGCGCCTCGGTCGGCGCCAGCTTCGTCACCACCTTCAGCTCGTCGCGGGTGACCACGCGGTCGTCGGCGGTCTGCATCAGCATCCCGGAATTGATCCGCTTGGTGTCGATGAAGCCCGGCGACGGCGGCGCCAGCGGGATGCGCAGCACGCGCACGTTGGCCTTCTTTTTCGCGTAGGCCAGCGCCTCGGCATCGTAGTCCGGGGCGATCAGCACCTCGACGAACTGGCGGTCGAGGATGGTCTTGCAAGTGGCGCCGTCGAGCGGCGTGTTGAAAGCCAGGATGCCGCCGAACGCGCTGGTGGGGTCGGTGGCGTAGGCCTGCTCGTAGGCATCAGAGCAGCCGGTGCCCACGGCCACGCCGCAGGGGTTGGCGTGCTTGACGATCACGCAGGCCGGCAGGTCGAACTGGCGCACGCATTCCCACGCGGCGTCGCTGTCGGCGATGTTGTTGTAGCTGAGCTCCTTGCCCTGCAGCTGCTCCAGCGTGGCCAGCGAGCCGGGTGCCGGGTAGAGGTCGCGGTAGAACGCGGCCTGCTGGTGCGGGTTCTCGCCGTAGCGCAGGTCCATGACCTTCACGAAGCTGCCGTTGGCCTGCGCGGAGAACGCCGTGCGCACCGGCACGGTGGCGGAGGCGTCGGTGATCGCCGAGAGGTAGTTGCTGATCGCGGCGTCGTACTGGGCGACGCGGTTGAACGCCGCTACCGACAGCGCGAAGCGGGTGCCGGCCGACAGGCTGCCGCCGCTGGCGTCGAGTTCGGCCAGCAGGCCGGCGTACTGCGCCGGATCGGTGGCGACCGCCACGCGCGCGAAGTTCTTCGCCGCGCTGCGCAGCATCGCCGGGCCGCCGATGTCGATGTTCTCCACCGCGTCGGCCAGCGTGCAGTCGGCGCGCGCGGTGACCGCCTCGAATGGGTACAGGTTCAGCACCAGCAGGTCGATGGCGCCGATGCCGTGTTCGGCCATCACCGCCTCGTCGAGGCCGGCACGGCCCAGCAGGCCGCCGTGCACCACTGGGTGCAAGGTCTTGACCCGGCCGTCCATCATCTCGGGAAAGCCCGTTGCCTCGCTGACGTCCTTCACCGCAAGGCCCGCCTCGCGCAGCGCCTTGGCGGTGCCGCCGGTGGACAGCAGCTCCACGCCGCGCGCGGCGAGGGCACGGGCCAGCTCGACCAGGCCGGTCTTGTCGGAAACGGACAGCAGGGCGCGGCGGAGGACGACCGGCGCGCCGGGGATGAGGTCGGCGGACATGCGGGGGCGGGGCAGTGGGGAAGCGCGGATTATACGGCGGCGTACCGGTCCGGCCCCGCCGGCCTCAGCCCATCGCGTAGTCGCGCAGCTTCTTGCGCAGGGTGGCGCGGTGGATGCCCAGCATCGCGGCGGCGCGGCTCTGGTTGCCTTCGCAGTGGCGCAGGACCTCCGCGAACAGCGGGATCTCAAGCTCGCGCAGGGCGATGCTGTAGAGGTCGTCGGTGTCGTGGCCGTCGAGGTCGCGCAGGTAGCGGCGGACCGACTCGGCGACGTGTTCGCGCAGCGGCACGCGGTGGCCGGCGTCCTGGCGATGGCTGGGAGAATTCAACGAAGGGCCCCTTTGGAACGGCCCGCGCGGACAGGGCGTGCGCGACGGGGCAGCGAGTCTAGCGCGATGTCCGCGGCCGCGTGAGTGCCGCCGCGCATTCATCGGTGCACGCGGTCACGGATCCGCACGCTGGATCACTCGAAGCGGAAATCGAACCCCACCACGCCGGGCGCGGGCTCGACGACGTCGAACGCGATCTGGCTGGCCTGGCCCGGCGCGATCTCCCCGGCGCGGGAGGCATCGCCCAGGTAGTCGGCCGGGCGGAAGCGGCGTGCGCCCAGCGGCTTGCCGGTCATGTCCGACAGGGTCAGGGCCAGCACCGGCCACGGCTGCGGCCAGCGTGCGTCGTTGCGGAAGCTGGCCTGCACGCGCAGCACGCCGGGGCGGTCGGGCGGGGCGATCACGTCGCGCGAGAGCAGGACGAAGGCCGCCGGTTCGCGCCACGGTGGTAGCTGGCAGCCCAATGCGCCGCAAGCGCTGGCCAGCAGCGGTCGCAGCGCGGGGCTGGCGGCCAGGCGCTCCCGCTGCAGCCAGCCCAGCTGCGCCAGCAGGGCCAGGCCCAGCAGCGCGGCGACCAGCCATTCGCCGGTGCGGCGCGGGGCCGCGGAGGCGCCTGCGATGAAACTCGGTGCACGGCTCATGCGTCGACCGGCCGGGCGTTGCGCACGCCGTCCAGGCGCACCCAGTCGTCCTCGCGCGCCACCTGCAGCGCGTCGAACCACGGCGCGAAGCGCACCAGCAGCTCGTCTTCCTGCCCGGCCAGGATGCCGGACATCGCCAGGCGGCCGCCCGGCGCGGTGCGCGCGGCGAGGATGACCGCCAACGCATCCAGCGCCGAAGCGAGGATGTTGGCGACCACCACCGGATAGGTGCCGGCAGGCGCGTCCTGCGGCAGGGCCGCGTCGATGGCCACGCCGTTGCGCTGGGCGTTGTCGGCGGTGGCGATGATGGCCTGCGGGTCGTTGTCGATGCCCACCGCGGCGGCGGCGCCCAGCTTCAGCGCGGCCAGCGCGAGGATGCCGCTGCCGCAGCCGAAGTCCAGCACGGTGCGGCCCGCCAGTTCGCCCTCGGCGGCCAGCGCGTCTAGCCACTGCAGGCACAGCGCGGTGGTGGGGTGGGTGCCGGAGCCGAACGCCAGGCCCGGGTCCAGCCGCACCACGGCCGCGTCCGGCGTGTCGGCGCCGTCCGGCAGGGCGTGGTCCCACGGCACGATCCAGGTGCGCGCGCCGAAGCGCATCGGCTGGAACAGGTCCAGCCACGCGCGCTCCCAGTCCTGGTCCTCGACCTTCTCGAAGCGTGCCTTGTGCCACTCGAGTCCCGGATCGAACGCCTCCAGCGCGGCCAGCAGCACCAGCGCGTCGGTCTCATCGGGGAACAGCGCGGTCAGCGTCATCTCGTCCCACAGCGGCAGCTCGCCGACGCCGGGTTCGAAGATTGCCTGCTCGTCGGCCGCGTCCAGGTGCGCGTCCTGCAGGGTCACGGCGAGCGCGCCGACGTCCTCCAGCGCGCGCTCCACGCGCGGTTGCAGGGCTTCGGTGCAGGGGACGGAGAGTTGCAGGTAGGGCATGCGGGCGCCGCGGTCTGGCCGGCGCCCATGGTCGCCGCAGGCGGGGCCGCGGACAAGCCCCGCCGGCGCCGCCTCAGAGGATCGACAGCGCTTTTTCCTTGCGCTCGGCGAGCCGCTTCTCGAGGTAGTGGATGTTCTGGCTGCCCTGGCCGAAGCCGCCGTCGGCCATGATCCGCTGCTGCAGCGGGATGTTGGTCTTGATGCCGTCCACCACCATTTCGCTCAGCGCCACCCGCATGCGGGCGATCGCTTGGGCGCGGTCGGCGCCGTGCACGATGAGCTTGCCGATCATCGAGTCGTAGTTCGGCGGGACGCGGTAGCCCTCGTAGATGTGCGAGTCCACCCGCACGCCCGGGCCGCCCGGCGCATGGAAGTGCTGGATCAGGCCGGGGCAGGGGAAGAAGGTGTCCGGGTCCTCTGCGTTGATGCGGCACTCGATGGCGTGGCCGGTCAGCACCACGTCGCTCTGCTTGATCGACAGCTTGTGGCCGGCGGCGATCAGCAGCTGCTCGCGGACCAGGTCGATGCCGGTGACCAGCTCGGTCACCGGGTGTTCCACCTGGATGCGGGTGTTCATCTCGATGAAGTAGAAGCGGCCGTTCTCGAACAGGAATTCGAACGTGCCCGCGCCGCGGTAGCCGATGCGGATGCAGGCTTCCACGCAGACCTTGCCGATCTCCGCGCGCAGCTCGGGGGTGATGCCCGGCGCCGGCGCTTCCTCCACCACCTTCTGGTGGCGGCGCTGCATGGAGCAGTCGCGCTCGCCGAGGTGGATGGCGTTGCCCTGGCCATCGGCCAGCACCTGGATCTCCACGTGGCGCGGGTTCTCCAGGAACTTCTCCATGTAGACCATGTCGTTGCCGAACGCGGCCTTGGCTTCCTGCTTGGTGGTGGCGATGGCGTTCACCAGCGCCGCCTCCGAATGCACCACGCGCATGCCGCGGCCGCCGCCGCCGCCGGCCGCCTTGACGATGACCGGGTAGCCGATCTCGCGGGCGATCTTGACGTTGGTGGCCGCGTCGTCGCCGAGCGGGCCGCCCGAGCCGGGCACGCAGGGCACGCCCGCGGCCTTCATCGCGCGGATCGCCTCCACCTTGTCGCCCATCAGGCGGATGGTGTCGGCCTTCGGGCCGATGAACACGAAGCCGCTCTGCTCCACGCGTTCGGCGAAGTCGGCGTTCTCCGACAGGAAGCCATAGCCGGGGTGGATGGCCTGGGCGTCGGTGACCTCGGCCGCGGCGATGATCGCCGGCATGTTGAGGTAGCTCTCCGCCGACGGCGCCGGGCCGATGCAGACGGATTCGTCCGCCATGGCGACGTGCTTCAGGTTGCGGTCCACCGTGGAGTGCACCGCGACGGTGCGGATGCCCAGCGAGTGGCAGGCGCGCAGGATGCGCAGCGCGATTTCGCCGCGGTTGGCGATGACGACTTTTTCAAGCATGTTGGTTCCCGATTCGTCCGTCCGGCCCGTCGGCGCGTGCGCCGGGGGCGATCGCAGGCGTTCGCCCGCTTACCCGATCACGAACAGCGGCTGGTCGAACTCGACCGGCTGGCCGCTTTCGCACTTGATCGCCAGCACGGTGCCAGAGACCTCGGCCTCGATCGGGTTGAACATCTTCATCGCCTCGATGATGCCCAGCGTGTCGCCGGCCTTCACGGCCTGGCCGATGGACACGAACGCCGGCTTGTCCGGCGCCGGGCTGGCGTAGAAGGTGCCCACCATCGGCGCGCGCATCACGTGGCCGGCCGGCAGTTCCGGGTCGGCGGGCTTGGGGCTGCCGCCGGTGGCGGCCTGCACCGGCGAGCTCATCGGCATCGGCGCGGCGGCCGGGGCGGGGGCGTGGTGCACGACCTGGGCCGGGGCCGCCGCCAGCGCGCCCTTCGGCACGCGGGCCAGGCGCACCGACTCCTCGCCTTCCTTGATCTCGATCTCGGCCAGGTTCGACTCTTCCAGCAGGTCGATCAGTTTCTTGATCTTGCGCAGGTCCATGGGGACGCTCCTTTCTTGGATGCTTCAGGCCCGCAGCCGCGCCAGCGCGGCGTCGAGGGCGTAACGGTAGGAATCCGCCCCGAAGCCGCAGACCACGCCGACCGCCTTGTCGCTGAAGTAGCTGTGCTGGCGGAAGGGTTCGCGGGCGTGCGGGTTGGAGAGGTGGATCTCGATGAAGGGGATGGCCACCGCCGCCAGCGCGTCGCGCAGGGCGACCGAGGTGTGGGTGAAGGCGGCCGGGTTGATCAGGATGAAGGCGGTGCCGTCGCTGCGGGCTGCCTGCACGCGGTCCACCAGCGCATGCTCCGCGTTCGACTGGAACGCCTCCAGCGCATGGCCGGCGGCTTGCGCGCGCGCGGCGAGGTCGGCGTCGATGTCGGCCAGCGTCGCGTGGCCATAAACCTCCGGCTCGCGCGTGCCGAGCAGGTTGAGGTTGGGGCCGTGCAGGAGCAGGAGCTTCGCCATCGGTGCGGGTGGGGGTCCCGAAAACAGGCGCGCAGTGTCCCGCGAAAGGTGGATGCTGTCCAGTTCGGCGAACTTTTGCCGGATACCGCGGTTTTAAGCGGATGTTTGAGTGGCGGCTCTAAAGTCCGCCCGCCGCGACCCAGCGGGCGATCTCGGCGGTGTCGGCGAAGGGTCCGATCCGGGTCTCCAGCAGGCGCCCGTCCGCGGACACCAGCACCGAGTAGGGCAACACGCCGGCCGGGTTGCCCAGCCGCACGCCCGCATCCGCGGGGCCGGGGGCGTCGACCAGCACGGGGTAGGTGATCCCGTGCTGGCGCAGGAAGGTCTGGACCGCCGGGGCATCGTCCAGCGCGATGCCGACCACTTGCACGCCGTTCGGCCCCTGAGCGGTGGAAAACGCCTGCAGGTCGGGCATTTCCTTCAGGCAGGGCGCGCACCAGGTGGCCCACAGGTTGACCAGCGTCGGCCGGCCGGCCCAGGCGCGGGGGACCTCAACCGCGGTACCGGCCACGTCGCGCAGGGTCATGGGGGGCACGGTGGCGCCGGGCTCGGCCACCGCCACGCCGGCAGGCGGCGCCGGGGCGCGGGCCTTCAGGGAGGCGTCCAGCACCCGCTGGCCGAGCGCCGTGCCGGCCAGCCGGTAGGCCACAGTGGGTTCGAAGAACAGGCTGGCGGCAGCGCCGGCCAGCGCGGCGAGCACGGCCACGCCCACCACCGCCCGGTGCGATGGCATCAGCGCGCCGCCTCGCGCAGGGCGTCTTCCACCATGCCCGCGGTGAGCAGGGTGGGCAGGATGCGTCCCTCGCCGCCGCCGCGCGGGTACACCACGTACAGCGGCACGCCGACCGCGCGATGGCGCTGCAGGTAGGCGGTGATGGCGGGGTCCACGTCGGTGTAGTCGCCCACCATGTAGACGGCGTTGGCCGCCTCCAGCGCGGCGCGGAAGCGCGTGCCGGAGAACACGGTCTTCTCGTTCGCCTTGCAGGTGACGCACCAGTCTGCCGTCATGTTGACGAACACCGGCCGGCCCTGCGCGCGCAGGTCGGCCAGCGCCTGCTCCGACCACGCCACCCGGGCGACGCCGGCGGTCGTGGTGGCCGTGGCGGCGGCCTGAGGCCGCGGCAGGGCGTGCAGGCGCAGCAGCGGCCAGGCGAGCGCCAGCAGGGCGAGCAGCGCCAAGACCTGCCAGCCGCGGGCAGCGCCGGCACGGGCCCGGCTCCACGCCCAGAAGGCCAGCGCCAGCAGGATGGCAGCCGCCAGCCACAGGCCCACCGCATCGGCGCCGCGCAGTTTCGCCAGCACCCACACCAGCCACGCGGCGGTGGTATACAGCGGGAACGCCAGCAGCTGCTTGAAGGTGTCCATCCACGCGCCGGGTTTCGGCAGCAGGCGGGCGAAGGCGGGCACGAAGCCGATCAACAGGAACGGCAGCGCCAGCCCCAGCCCCAGCATCAGGAACACCAGCAGCGCACCGGCGGTGGGGCCGGTGAAGGCGTAGGCCAGCGCGGCGCCCATGAACGGCGCGGTGCAGGGCGTGGCCAGCACCACCGCCAGCACGCCGGTGAAGAAGTCGGCGCGGATGCCATCACCCTGCAACAGCGCGCCGGTGCGCTGGCCCAGGCCGACGTTGGCGTGCCACAGTCCGGACAACGATAGGCCCAGTGCGAACATCACCAGCGCCAGTCCGGCCAGCACCAGCGGCTGCTGCAGCTGGAAACCCCAGCCCAGCGCCAGCCCGGCGTGGCGCAGCGCCAGCACCAGCGCGCCCAGCGCCAGCATCGACAGCAGCACCCCGGCGGTATAGGCCAGGGCATGGCGGCGTGCGCGCCCGCGGCCTTGCCCGCTCTGCGCCAGCGACAGCGCCTTCAGCGACAGCACCGGCAGCACGCAGGGCATCAGGTTGAGGATCAGCCCGCCACCCAGCGCCAGCAGCAGCGCCGCCAGCAGGCCGGGCGTGGCGCGGGTGGGCGGTGCTTCGCGCGCGGGTGCGGCTTGCACGACCGTCGCGTCGGGTGGGGTCGCGGCGGCGGCGACGGGGGCGGCGGGGGCGGCGGTCGCCG
>DASWXO010000180.1:0-7729 GCA_036405455.1 Thermomonas sp.
CAAAGTCCGCGAAAACGAACCGTTCGAGTTTGCCCTGCGCCGCTTCAAGCGCACCTGCGAGAAGGCCGGCGTGCTGGCCGAGACCCGCAAGCGCGAGTTCTACGAGAAGCCGACCCAGGAGCGCAAGCGCAAGGCCGCCGCGGCGGTGAAGCGCCAGGCGCGCCGCAGCTCGCGCGACGTCACCAAGCGCCAGCGCCTGTACTGAGCGCGGTGGTTGGCTGCGGAAGCCGGCACGCGCGAGCGTGGCCGGCTTTTCGCATTTGTACGCCCCGATCCCCGATGACCGCCCCCGCCCGGAGCACGCCATGAGCCTCAAGCAACAGCTGACCGACGACATGAAGGCCGCGATGAAGGCCGGCGAGAAGGACCGCCTGGCCGTGATCCGCCTGATCAACGCCGCCATCAAGCAGAAGGAAGTCGACGAGCGCGTGGAGATGACCGACGCGCTGGTACTGGCCGTGCTGGAGAAGATGGTCAAGCAGCGCAAGGATTCGATCACCCAGTACGAAGCCGCCGCCCGCGAGGACCTCGCCGCGGTGGAGCGCTACGAGATGGGCGTGATCGAGACCTACCTGCCCGCCAAGCTGGACGAGGCCGCCATCCTGGCCGAGATCGACAAGGCCATCGCCGCCACCGGCGCGGCCTCCGCCGCCGACATGGGCAAGCTGATGGGCGTGCTGAAGCCCGCGCTGGCCGGCCAGGCCGACATGGGCCTGGTGTCGAAGCTGGTGAAGCAGAAGCTCGGCTGAGCCGCCCCATCCGCGCACCCGCCGGCGGCCCGTCGGCGGATCGGGGATGATGTCCACCCCGGCGCTCCTGCGAGGACACCCATGGCATCCAACGCCCCCGTGCTGTCGATCCGGCCCGCCACGGCCGCCGACGTCCCGCTGATCCGCCAGCTCATCGCCGAACTGGCCGACTACGAAAAGCTGGCGCATGCCGCGGTCGCCACCGACGACGACCTGCGCACGCAGCTGTTCGGCGAGCGCCCGGCCGCCGAGGTGCTGATTGGCGAAGTGGACGGCGAGCCGGCCGGTTTCGCCCTGTTCTTCCACAACTTCAGCACCTTCCTCGGCAAGCGCGGCCTGTACCTCGAGGACCTGTTCGTGCGCCCGGCCGCGCGCGGGGTCGGCCTCGGCAAGCACCTGATGGCCGCGCTGGCGCGCATCGCCGTGCAGCGCGACTGCGGCCGCTTCGAGTGGAGCGTGCTGGACTGGAACGCCCCCGCCATCGGCTTCTACCGCCGCATCGGCGCGGTGGGCATGGACGACTGGACCGTGCAACGGCTGGAAGGCGCGGCGCTGCACGCGCTGGCCGCCCGCGACGAGCTCTGAGCCGGGCCGACGGCTGACGCAATGGCCCGCATCCCCGACGCCTTCATCGACGACCGCGCCGCGATCGAATCCGCTTGCGACGCGGATCGGCGCGCCGCTGCGCGCCTACCGGACACGCTTGCAGCAGTGGATCGTGGGTATGGCTCGCATACCTGACGCATTCATCGATGACCTTCTGGCCCGCTCCGACATCGTCGAAGTGGTCGGCGCGCGGGTGCCGCTGAAGCGCCAGGGCAAGGAATACGCGGCGCGCTGCCCCTTCCACGACGAGCGCAGCGCCAGCTTCACGGTGTCGCCGACAAAGCAGTTCTACCACTGCTTCGGCTGTGGCGCGCACGGCACCGCGATCAGCTTCCTGATGCAGTACGACCGGCTGGAATTCCTGGACGCGGTGGAGGAACTGGCCCGGCGCGTGGGCCTGGAGGTGCCGCGCGACACCGCCCAGCGCAACGCCAACCCCGAGACGCGCGACCTGTACGGCGCGATGGAAGCCGCCGCTACCTTCTTCCGCACCCAGCTGGCGCGCAGCGACAAGGCGCGCGCGTATGTGGAGAAGCGCGGCATCGCCGCGGAGATCGTCGATCGCTATGCGATCGGCTATGCGCCGGACGGCTTCTCCGGCTTGCGCGAGGCGCTGGGCACCGACCCGCGCCGGCTGCAGCTGCTGGAGCGCGGCGGGCTGTTCTCGAAGAACGACAAGGGCCACGTCTACGACAAATTCCGCGACCGGTTGATGTTCCCCATCCACGACCGCCGCGGGCGCACGATCGCCTTCGGCGGCCGCGTGATCGATCCCGAGGATTCGCCGAAGTATCTCAACTCGCCGGAAACCCCGCTGTTCCACAAGGGCCGCGAGCTCTACGGCCTGTGGCAGGCCAAGCAAGCCAACCAGAAGCTCGAACGGCTGATCGTGGTCGAGGGCTACATGGACGTGGTTGCGCTGGCGCAGTACGGCGTGTCGCAGGCGGTGGCGACGCTGGGCACCGCCACCACCCCCGACCACGCCGAGCTGCTGTTCCGCAACGCGCCGGACGTGTACTTCTGCTTCGACGGCGATCGGGCCGGCCGCAGCGCCGCATGGAAGGCGCTGGAGTCGGTGCTGCCGCGGATGAAGGACGGCCGGCAGGCGTTCTTCCTGTTCCTGCCCGACGGCGAGGACCCGGATTCGCTGGTGCGCCAGGAGGGCGTGGCCGGCTTCGACGCGCGCCTGCGCGATGCCACGCCGCTGTCCGAATTCTTCTACACCTCGCTCTCGGCGGACGTGAACCTGGCCAGCCTGGACGGCAAGGCGCGGCTGGCGGAGCGCTGCAAGCCGCTGCTGGCGCAGATCCCCGACGGCGCGTTCGGCGACCTGATGCGCCAGCGCCTGACCGAGCTGACCGGCGTCGGCGCCCGCAGCAGCCCGCCGCAGGCCCACGTGCCCGCGCAGCGCGCCAGCGCATCGCTGCGCGGCCAGCCCGGGCAGAAGCCCAGCCTGATCCGGACGGCGATCACCCACCTGCTGCACCGCCCCGGCTTCGCGCTGGAGCTGCAGCCGCCGTACCGCTTCGCCGCGCTGCGCCAGCCCGGGATCGATCTCCTGTCGGAACTCGTGCTGCTGGTGCGCGAACGCCCCGACCTGACGACCGGTGCCCTGCTGGAGCATTTCGAGGGCCGCGATGAGCTGCCGTCGCTGCAGAAGCTGGCGGTGCTGGACCTGCCCGGCGAGGAGAAGGACCTGCGCGCCGAGTTCACCGACGCCATCGGCCAGCTGGACAAGCAGGTGCAGCAGCAGCGCATCGAGGAGCTGCAGCAGCTGCAGCGCGAGGGCATCCTGGGCGACGCGGACAAGCAGGAACTGCGCGAACTGCTGCAGGCGATGCTGCGGCGCTGACGCTCAGTCCCCCGCGCGCCGTTCCCGCGCCAGCAGGGCCTGCTTGCGCGCCACGCCCCAGCGGTAGCCGGACACGCCGCCGTCGCTGCGCACGACGCGGTGGCAGGGAATCGCCACCGCCAGCACGTTGGCCGCGCAGGCCTGCGCCACCGCGCGCACGGCCCGCGGGCTGCCGATGCGGGCGGCGATCTCGGCGTAGCTGACCGTTTCCCCCGCCGGCACCTTGCGCAGCGCGTCCCATACCCGCTGCTGGAAGGCCGTCCCGCGGATGTCGAGCGGCAGGGCCAGCCCGAGGCGCGGCGCCTCGACGAGCCCCACCACCTGCGCCACCAGCTGCTCGAACGCGGCATCGCCGCCGACCAGCTCCGCGCGCGGGAAGCGGTCCTGCAGTTCGCGCAGCAGCTCGTCGGGATCGTCGCCCAGCGCGATCGCGCACAGGCCGCGCTGGCTGCGCGCGACCAGCAGCGCACCCAGCGAACACGCCGCGATGGCGAAGGCGATCCGCGCCCGTGCGCCGCCATCCCGATACTGGGCCGGCGTCATGCCCAGCAACGTTTCGGCGCTGTCGTAGAAGCGGCTTGCGGCATTGAAGCCCGCATCGAATGCCGCCTCCACCACCTTCGCGCCGGGCCGGGCCAGCGCCTCGCGCAGGGTCTTGCCCCGGTGCGCCTGCACGTAGGCCTTGGGGGTGAGCCCGGTGACCGCCTTGAATACGCGGTGGAAATGATGGGGACTGAGCCCGGCCTCGCGCGCCAGTGCCGCCAGCGAGGGCGGGGTTTCGGCCTGCTCGATCCGGCGGCAGGCGGCGGCCACGCGGGCGGCATCGCGGGCGGAGGGGGCGGTCGTGTCGGCGTCCATGGCGCCACTGTAGTCGCCCCGGACGGCGGTGGCCTCCCGGTTCTTGCGGCGACTAGCGGACCTTGCGGAAGGTCAGGTTGAGCCTCGCCTCCCCGGTGCGCGGATCGCGCCCCGGCGGCACCGGCAATACACCGTGGAAGCGCATTCGGTCGACGCCGCCCCATACGACCACGTCGCCGTGCGCCAGCGGCACGCGCACCGTGCGGTCGCCGCGGGCGTGGCCGCCGAACAGGAAGGTGGCTGGCAGTCCCAGCGAGACCGACACGATGGGCGCGACGCGATCGTCCTCGTCGCGGTCCTGGTGCAGCGACAGCCGCGCGCCCGGCGCGTAGCGGTTGACCAGGCAGGCGTCCGGTACGTAGCCGGCGAAACCCGCCTCCGCCGCGGCCTCGCGCGCCAGCCACAGGAACGCCTCCGGCAGTGGCGGCCACGGCTGCCCGGTGGTGGGATCGCGGCGCTCGTAGCGGTAGCCGCGGCGGTCGCTGCACCAGCCGAACGTGCCGCAGTTCGTCATCGCCACCTGCATCACGTGGCCCCCCGGCGTGACCAGATGCCGGAACGGCGCGGCGGCGGCGATCGCGTCGATGCCGGCGAGCAGCGCCTCCGCCAGCGGCAGCGCGAAGCCGTGCAATACGCAGGCCTGCGCGCCCAGCGGCGTGCGCTGCGCCTGGCCGGCAAACAGGTCGCTCACGACGCGGGCGCGAACTCCAGCGCCGGCGCCGCATCCAGCAGCGGCATCAGCCAGTGGTCCACCAGCAGGAAGGCGAACAGCGCCATCAGGTAGACGATGGAGTACTTGAACGTGCGCATCGCGAAGAACTCGTCAGGCGGGTCCAACAGCTTCCACGCATACCAGAGGAACACGCCGCCCAGCACCAGCGCCCCGGCGAGGTAGAACACGCCGCTCATGTGCGCTGCCCACGGCAGCACCGTCACCACCACCAGCAGGATCGTGTACAGCAGGATCTGCCAGCGCGTGTAGGTCACGCCGTGGGTCACCGGCAGCATCGGCACCAGCGCGCGCGAGTAGTCCTCGCGGCGGAAGATCGCCAGCGCCCAGAAATGCGGCGGCGTCCACACGAAGATGATCAGCACCAGCAGCAGTGCGTGCGCCCAGTCCCACTCGCGCTGCATGCCGGTGACCGCGGCCCAGCCCAGCAGCGGCGGCACCGCGCCGGCCAGCCCGCCGATCACGATGTTCTGCGGCGTGGCGCGCTTGAGGAAGCCGGTGTAGATGATCGCGTAGCCGATCAGGCCGGCGAAGGTCAGCACCGCGCAGATCCAGTTCACCCATAGCACCAGGATCGCCATCGACAGCACGCCCAGCAGCAGGGCGAAGCCGAACACCTGCCCCGGGCGCAGCGCGCCGGTCGCCAGCGGGCGCTCGGCCGTGCGCGCCATCAGCTTGTCGATGCGCGAATCCAGCAGGTGGTTGATCGCCGCGGCGCTGGCCGCGGCCATCCAGATGCCGATGCTGCCGGCCAGCAGGCGGGCCCACGGCCACGCCTCGCCCGGCCGGATCGCCAGCAGCATGCCGATGATCGCGGTAAACACGATCAGCGCCACGATGCGCGGCTTGGTCACCGCCCAGTACTGCCTCCAGGGCGCGGCGGCCATGCTCAGGCTTCCGGCTGGCGCAGGCGCGCCAGCAGGGTGACCAGCACGAACAGCAGCGCGGTGGCGCCGGCGTTGTGCAGCACGGCGACCTTCAGCGGCAGCGACAGCACCACGTTGGCGACGCCGAGGGCGAACTGCGTGCAGACCAGCAGGCCCAGCGTGGTGCCCCAGCCGCGCAGGCCGGGCATGCGCAGCAGGCGCACCGCCAGCACCAGCAGGTAGGCCACCACGACCACCGCCATCAGCCGGTGTGCCAGTTGGATGGCGACGCGCGCCGCGTTGTCGAGGACGCCCCCTTCGTAATCGACGCCGATGCCGCGCCACAGCACGAAGCCTTCGGCGAAGTCATGGGTGGGCCACCATGCGCCCGCGCACTTCGGGAAGTCCGTGCCGCAGGCCAGCGCCGCGTAATTGGCCGAAGTCCAGCCACCCAGCGCGATCTGCACGGCCAGCAGGGCCAGCCCGGCCAGCAGCCAGCGCCGCAGCCGCTGGGCGTCGCCGCTGACCAGCGGCAGCCCGGTGGCGCGCCAGGCGATCCACGTCAGCAGCGAGAACGTGGTCAGCCCGCCCAGCAGGTGGCCCATCACCACGATCGGCTTCAGCAGCCAGGTGACCGTCCACATGCCCAGCAGGGCCTGGAAGATGATCACCGCCAGCGTCAGCGTGCTGGCGCGCGCCAGGTCCACGTTCGACCAGCGCAGCACGCCTGCCAGCAGCAGCAGTTCGCCCAGCACCGCCAGCCCGGAGGCGACGCCATGCTGGCCACGCATGTACAGCGGGATGGCCACGGCCACCGCCGCGGCCGCGCCGACCACGTGCAGCCAGCCCTGCGGCCGGCGGCGGGTCGCCAGCAGCGCCAGCGAGAACACCAGCACGCCCAGCAGGCCGGCGATGATGCGGTGGAACTGCTCGCGCCAGGCGCGTTCCGGCACCACCGGGCGGATGGTGACGGCGGCGTGGTCGGCCACCTGTTCGGCAGCCGTCGGCCAGGTCGCCTTGCCGTAGCAGGTCGGCCAGTCCGGGCAGCTCAGGCCCGCGTTGGAGAGGCGCACGAACGCGCCGAACACGATCACGCACGTCGCCAGTGCCACCGCCAGCCAGGCGATGCGGTGGAAATGCCGGTACAGGAAGGCGGGCTGCGTCGAAGGAAGCGCGTTCATTGTGTCAGTTGATCCTCAGAAGACGTGCAAGATCGGTGCGCAGGTCGCCGGGGTCCGCGCCCGGGGCGTAACGCAGCACCACGAACCCGTTCGGGTCCACCAGCCAGACCGAGTCGCCCGCACCGGCGGCCTTGCCGCGCGACAAGCCGGCACGCAGGGTGTCATCCACCCGCACCAGGCGGATTTCGCGCAGCGGCGCCACGTCCACCGGCGGGGCACCCGCCCACAGCACGTGCACGCGGTCCGCGTTGCGGCCCATCAGGCGCCACACCTTGTCCAGGTCTTCCAGCAGGCGGGTGCAGGCCTCGCGACGGGCGCCGTCGCAGCCCTCGGGCATCGCCACGATACGCCAGGTGCGCGGGCTGTCCTTCCAGGCGTACGGCGTGCCGTCCACCAAGGTCGGCGAGTAGCCGCGCAGGTCGCCGTAAGGCTGCAGCATCTCGCCCTTGTTCTGCATACCGTGCGGCCGCCAGCCGGAGAAACGGAGGATGCCGGCGACCAGCATGCCGCCGAAGAACAGCACCAGGACGATGATGAGGGCGTTGCGGTTGCGGCGCACCGTCGCTGCGGGAACCGGGTCGGTCATGGTGTCTTTTTCCTGAAAGTGAGCACCGCGGCCACGACCAACACGGTCACGGCCAGCCCGAACCATTGCACCGCATACCCCAGGTGCCGTTCGGGTGTCATGGTGTTGGGAAGGATATCGAGGTCGCGGGTGCCGGCGGCCGCCAGCAGGCCGGCATCCCCCGCGCGGCGGTCCGGATCCAGGCGCAGCACCCGCGGTGCGACGCCCGTCTTCAGGCCGAAGGCGGCGGCCGCGGCCGGCAGGTCCAGCCGCGGCGCCAGCCATTGGCCCGTGGGCTGCCGCGCCAGCGCATCGCCGTGGG
>DASWXO010000181.1:0-4515 GCA_036405455.1 Thermomonas sp.
GCGACCATCAGCAGGGGGAGGATCAGCTGGCCCATCGGCGCTCCACATCGGAAGCGCAGGGCTGGCATCTCCGCGTCCGCGGATACGCCTTCAGGCGATCCGACGGCACGATCTCCCCACAGTCCACGCAGTTGACGGGCAGGTTGTGGTCGAAGGGGCGCATGCTCTCGGCAATGCGGCGCTGGCGCTGCTCCTCCTCGAAGCGCGCCATTGCCGCTTCGTCGTGGGCTCCGGCAATGTCTGCGGCGTCCGCCATCACTTCTCCCTGCACCCGTCAGCGGCCAGGCCCATCGACTGCACCGCGCCGCAGTACCAGCGCCACGCGGTGGTCATCCACTCGTCCGCTGCCAGCCGCAGCGCCTCGTTCTGCGCCGCGCACCCGTGGTACAGGGCCGTCACCTGGTCGTGGTTGGCCAGCAGCACCAGCGCGCGGTCGCTTTCCGGCAGCGGGAGCGGGGGGCACGTCGCCCGCTGGTTCGCCTGCAGCGGGGGCGGCGGCGGCGGGGGCGGCCGGCTGGTCGGCGGCGGGTCCCGCGTTGCTGGCACGCCAGTGGCGCAGGACGTCGCCGCCAAGACGCAGATCGCGAAGGTCAGGGCGAGCTTCGGCAAGCGCGTCCAGGGCCGCGGCCTGGCGCTGCTGGAATTGGCGGATTCCTTCACGGTCTTTCTCCAGTTGCTGGGCGATGGCGTCCATGCGCTCGGTCGCCTGGTCGTAGGCCAACGCGCCATCCACGGCGTGCTGGCGCAGCTCGGTCGCGGTGTTCTTGAGGGCGTTGATGAAATCGCGGTCATCCTTCTGCCGCTGTGCCAGCTCCGCGTTCTGCGCGATGGCGGTGCGCCCCTCATGCCAGGCATTGCCGGCCCAGAGTCCGACCGCCAGCGCCAGCACCGCCAGCAACAACGAAATGCGCCAGCCCAGCATCAGCACACCGCCTTGCCGGGCCAGCCGGCGGCGAGATAGGCGGGCTCCAGCACCAGCAGGATCCGCCGCGGATAGTCGATGTTCTGGTGGTGGTTGGACGGGCTGCGCGTGCGGTATTTCTCGACGCTGCGCCAGTCGTTCGGGTTGCCCTTGTTGGCCACGGTCAGGCCGCGATCGCGCAGCAGCCACTGCTCGCCGCCGTTGTAGCCGCGCAGGGCGAAGTTCCAGCGGGTGCATTCGGTCAGCCGGGTGAACCCGATCGGCTGGACGCGATCCAGCAGCCACTTGTCGTAGAGCGCCGCGGCCAGCACGGCCTGCATGGGATCCCACGGGTCGAACTGGCCCAGCTGCTGCGGGAACTGCTGCGCCATCCACCGCGCCGTCGCCGGCATGAACTGGGCGAGGCCCTGGGCGCCAACGCCAGGGGATTGGGCGCGCGGCCGCCAGGCGCTTTCCTGGTGCAGCTGCGCCGCAAGCCGCGCCGGGGAGGCATCCACGCCCCACACGTCCGCTGCCACCTGCTCGACGCGGTGTCGATACAGCGCGCTGGCGTCGGGGATTGCGACGCGGCCCTGGGCCAGAACCGGCGCGGCAAACGCCGACGCCGCCAGCGCGAACAGGATCAGCAGCAGGAAGCGCATGGCGCCCCTCACCCGATCAGCCCGGCGCCGATGATGGCCGCGGCGATCAGCGTGGCCCGCCGTGTCTGCGCCATCGTCCGCTCGATCCCGTCCAGATAGCGCGGATCAGCGCCGCGGAAGGCGCCCCAGTCCACGAAGTAGCCGATGGCCGCAGCCCCCAGCAGCTTGGACATGAACCAGACGTAGGTGCCGAACTTGGCCGGATTCAGCGCCACCACGATCAGCATCAGCGCCAGGGACAGCACCAGCCACAGCCAGGCATGGCCGATGCGGTCCAGCATCGTGGTCACGGGCTGGATGCGACGCTGCAGCTTGTCGATCAGAGATTCGTTCATAAGTCCCTCGGGAGAGGCCGGCGGCAACCGAGGGGGTAGTCGGTTGCCGCCGGCGATGCAGGACCGCCGTGCCTGCATGAGGGACATTGCGCGCGCGCGTGAAGGCGCTGGGACTGACGCGTGTCAGTCAAATGAAAAGCCCCGCGCTGGGCGGGGCTTGGGGTCGAACAAAATGGAGAGGGCTACAACACCTTCTTGTCGTTGATGGAAAGCGAGAACACGCCATCAGGGTCAACCCAACAAATTGCCGTAGCGTCCATCATTGCGCCGAAGCCGTTCTGAAGACGGAGACCGTCACCGTGCTCCCACCTCACCAAGTATTGGCCGTTCGGCTTGAAGCCCCCCCAGGCCTTTGCCTTCACACTGGGAATCTCGACACTGCTTGGGTTTTTAGCCGCTTTCTTCAATGCCTCGCTACAAAGCGCTTCAGCGCGCTGCTCCGGCGATGGCTGCGTACAAGCAGCGAGCACCATGACAAGCAGCGACGAGACAATCAGCTTTCCAGTGTTCATCCTTCCCCCAGTGGCAGTTGCAGTTGAATCTTCCGGCGGTGCAGCGCGTACTGCTGGCTGACAATCCGCCAGATACTGCGTTCGGTCAGCCCGCATTCTTCCGCCAGCGCCGCGATGTTATCGCGGCGAGCGCGCCGATAGATGTCCGCGTCACGCAGCGCCACGGTCAGGGCATCGCCGCGCGGCAGGTACCACTGCCTGCCGCCCCGGTACTCGGCCAACGCCACGATGCCCGTGCGCGCCAGCTCGAATGCTTCCGCTTCCGACTTACCAGAGCGCAGGTAAACCGCCTCCAGCACCTCGATCGCGTTCACCAGCTCCTGCGGCCAGCGTTCTTTCGGAACGCCTTCCAGGTTGGCGCTCAGCAGCCCAGCCGGGTCGATCGACAGGTCGGGCATCAGCTCTTGTTGGGTCATGTCGTCCTCCCATATTTCTCGCGCGCCTTGGCACGTTCCGTCTCCGCCTGCTCCTGCGACATCGTGCCCACGTGAACCTGCTGGGCGATGTAGGCCAGGGCGTTCTGCAACTTGGATTCAACCGGGGCCGAAACGGACTTTTCCGACCCTTCCCGTAGGTGTTTTCCGACCCGCGCATCAGCCTCCCGCTGACGCTCAGCCGCGGCATCTACCGAGTCAGCCAGCCCGTACACCACCGCGCGCAGGTAGCCGTGCGATTCCAGCGGCAGGGACAGTCGGTCGCGCTGGGCGAGCATCTGCTCGATGCCCTGTGCCCACATCGACGGCAACGCCGGGCGCCGCACACCGCTGCGCTCGTCCTTGCAAACCGTGCCGGCGGCGACCAGCGCCACCACCTCGCGCGCCAGCTTCACCGCGCGGGCGGTGCGCAGGCCGGTCTTCGGTGGCTTGAATAGCCGCAGGTACGCCAGCACCGCCCGGCCGCATTCGGCCGGCAACTCGGCTACCACTGCGGCAAGGCGCTTGCCGTCGTCGTCGACGAAGAACGCCTCGATCTCGCCTTGGAAAGCACAGTGGGGGCAGGTGGCGAGAGTCACAGGTATGCTCCGAAGCAAAGGACGCCGGAGGAAAGATGCGGATTAGCTCGAATCCACCCCAGATCAACTGGTGGTTCATCTTTATTGCCTCGCTCGTCATTGCAGTTATCGTTGCGGGGTTGAGCCTGCTTGGAATTACTAGCCTTCTGGATGCTGGAACGATCACCAACCTCATTGGGGCCGCCGTCGGCGCATTGGCAGCCGTGCTCTCTGTGCTGATCGCCGTCGACTACGCCACCAGTCGCGACCAGCGACAGCTGGCGTACTACCTGCACTCCACCAGCTGCGACCTTTGGAACTACCTCTTTTTGCTTAAGCAGACGCTCTCCGAGATCCAGGGCTACGGCGAGCCTGTATCGAGCGTCGATGCAATACGCATCGCCGTCGCAGCTTCTGAAGCGCAAAAGGCGATTTGCCGAGTGCAGAGAAACCTCGATCGGGCCGCGAGCAACTTCTTTCGGTTGGATTTCATGCGCCTGGCAGCAATTGCGCAGCTCGAAGTATTGATCGACAAGGCACCGGCTAGGCTGACCAGAATTGAGACGTGGGCTATCGGGCAGGATGGCCGGGCATTTTTGCCGACAAAATTCCAAGCTGATGTTGAAGACATGCTCGAGACTAATGCGGAGACCAATGAGCGCTTTGGCGGCTAGGTGTTTCATCGTGCTCTGCCATCCGCCGGCGTAGGCCAAGAGCGCCTCGTTCTCTGTCTGGAATGCGCAGTTGAGACAGGCGGCCAGCATCAATCCGCCTTGCTGAGCTTGAACGCCTTTTCGAGCACCGCGAACAGGCGCTTGAACTCGCCGGCCATCAGCGCAAAACGCGCGTCGAGCTCGGCGGCGATGTCGTCGCGGTCGGCCGATTCCAGCTGATCCACCGCGCCGTCCAGCAGCTTGAGCTTGCGCACGATCAGGTCTTCACCGATCACGAAGCTGACGTGGTCGTCTAGGGTCAGCGCCAGCCGCGTGCACTGCTTGCCGGCCTCGAGGTGCTTGCTGATTTCCTCGCCCTGCAGCTCCATGTTGGCGACCTTCACGACGGCGCCGGTGTCGGTGGGGTCGCGCAGCTCGCACTCGTCGCCCAGCGCCAGCCC
>DASWXO010000182.1:0-3857 GCA_036405455.1 Thermomonas sp.
GCGACCATCAGCAGGGGGAGGATCAGCTGGCCCATCGGCGCTCCACATCGGAAGCGCAGGGCTGGCATCTCCGCGTCCGCGGATACGCCTTCAGGCGATCCGACGGCACGATCTCCCCACAGTCCACGCAGTTGACGGGCAAGTTGTGGTCGAAGGGGCGCATGCTCTCGGCAATGCGGCGCTGGCGCTGCTCCTCCTCGAAGCGGGCCATCGCGGCTTCCCCCGGTGCTGTGGCAATGTCTGCGGCGTCCGCCATCACTTCTCCCTGCACCCGTCAGCCGACAAGCCCATCGCCTGCACTGCATCGCAGTACCATCGCCACGCCGTGGCCTGCCAGATCTCTGCCGCGCTCAGCAGCGAAGCCGTCTGCGCCGCGCAGCCGTGATACAGCGCCGCAACCTGGTCGTGGTTGGCGAGCAGCACCAGCGCCGCGTCGCTGGCCGGCTGCGGGAGTGGCGGGCACGGCGTGCGCTGGTTTGCCTGCAGGGGCGGGGGCGGCGGTGGGGGCGGCCGATTCACCGGCGGCGGTTCCCGCGTTGCTGGCGCGCCAGTGGCGCAGGACGTCGTCCCCAAGGCGCAGATCGCGCAGATCAGGACGGGCAGCAGCCAATGCACCCAGGGCTTCCGCCTGCCGTTGTTCGAATTGACGGATCGCGTCACGGTCTTCCTCCAGTTTCTTGGCCGCGGCGCCCATCAGCTCTGCCGCCTGTTGGTATGCCAACGCGCCATCCACGGCGTGCTGGCGCAGCTCTTGGGCGGTGCCCTTGAGGTCTTCGATGGCCTTTCGATCGGCCGTCTGCTGGTCTTTCAGCGCGGCGTTCTGGGCGATGGCCGTCCGGCCTTCGTGCCAGGCATTGCCCGCCCAGAGCCCGACCACCAGCGCCAGCACGGCCAGCAGGAGCGAGAGGCGCCAGCCGAGCATCAGCACACCGCCTTGCCGGGCCAGCCGGCGGCGATATAGGCGGGCTCCAGCACCAGCAGAATCCGGCGCGGGTAGTCGATGTTCTGGTGGTGGTTCGACGGGCTACGCGTGCGGTATTTCTCGACGCTACGCCAGTCGTTTGGATTCCCCTTGTTGGCCACGGTCAGGCCGCGATCACGCAGCAGCCACTGCTCACCGCCGTTGTAGCCACGCAGGGCGAAGTTCCACCTGCTGCACTCCGTCAACCGGGTAAATCCGATGGGTTGGACGCGATCCAGCAACCACTTGTCGTAGAGCGCAGCTGCCAGCACCGCCTGCATGGGGTCCCAAGGGTCGAACTGGCCCAGCTGCTGCGGGAACTGCTGCGCCATCCACCGGGCCGTCGCCGGCATGAATTGGGCCAACCCCTGCGCGCCGACACCCGGCGACTTGGCCCGCGGCCGCCAGGCACTTTCCTGGTGCAGCTGTGCAGCCAACCGGGCCGGCGAGGCATCCACGCCCCACACGTCCGCGGCCACCTGTTCGACCCGGTGCCGGTACAACGCACTGGCGTCGGGAATGGCCACCCGTGCCTGCCCACGTGCAGGCGCCGCGAAGGCGCTCGCCAACAACAGGACCAGGCTGGCCAGCGTGTAGCGCAGCGCGCCCATCAGCCGATCAGCCCGGCGCCGATGATGGCCGCGGCGATCAGCGTGGCCCTGCGGGTCTGGGCCATCGTCTTCTCGATGCCGTCCAGGTAGCGCGGATCCGCACCTCGGAATGCGCCCCAGTCCACGAAGTAGCCGATGGCCGATGCGCCCAGCAGCTTGGACATGAACCAGACGTAGGTGCCGAACTTCGCCGGGTTGAGCCCAACGACGATCAACATCAGACCCAGGGAAAGCACCAGCCAAAGCCAGGCATGGCCGATGCGGTCCAGCAGCGTTGTCAACGGCTGGATGCGACGCTGCAGCTTGTCGATCAGAGAATCGTTCATAAGTCCCTCGGGAGAGGCCGGCGACAACCGAGGGGGCAGTCGGTTGCCGCCGGCAATACAGGCCGCCGTGCCTGCATGAGGGACATTGCGCGCGCGCGTGAGGGCGCTGGGACTGACGCGTGTCAGTGAAATGAAAAGCCCCGCACTAGGCGGGGCTTGGGGCTACTTCGCGTCGAAGCTCTGTAGATGCTCTTTCAGCAGTTTTCGGTAGCGCTCACTGTAACTGCCGCTCACCATTACCTGCTCAAGGTACGCCTGCTGCTTTCCCGCGCACAGCGCTTCGATTAGATCGTTGACCAGGTGGGCATTGTCCCCTCGGGCGCCAACTGCGCCTCCGTAGGTTCCTTCGCGCCATATGAAAGGCGTGAATCCCACATAGCCGCCGTATGTGTTCTTGGCATTAACCTCGCCGCATACCAAGGCGAACCCTTTGTCCGTCTTGCCGGCTTTCACGTTCCGGAACTGCGCCGACGACGGATCCTTGAGCTGACCAGCAATCTCGGCTTGCGCCTTCTGGATCAGCACACCGTCCTGGTCATCTCCAGAGCAGGCGGCAAGCATCACGGCCAACAGTACAACTGCAAACCCTACGATTTTCATCATTCCCCCAGTGGCAGTTGAAGCTGGATCTTGCGGCGGTGCAGCGCGTACTGCTGGCTGACGATCCGCCAAATGCTGCGCTCCGTCAGGCCGAACTCGTCCGACAACGCCGTGATGTTATCGCGGCGGGCGCGGCGGTAGATCTCCGCGTCTCGCAGGGCGACGGCCAACGCATCGCCTCGCGGCAGATACCACTGCCGGCCTCCCCGGTACTCTGCAAGGGCCACTATGCCAGCGCGGGCCAGCCCGAATGCCTCCAGTTCGGACTTACCCGCACGCACGTAGGCAGCCTCCAGCACCTCGATGGCGTGCACCAGTTCCTGCGGCCAGCGATCCTTCGGCACACCGTCCAGATTCGCCGCGAGCAGACCCTGCGGGTCGATGGGCAGATCAGGCATCAACTCTTGCTGGGTCATGATTTCCTCCCGTGTTTCTCGCGGGCCAGGCGGCGTTCGGCATCGGCCTGCTCCGCCGTCATCGTTCCCAGGTGAACCTGCTGGGCGATGTAGGCCAGGGCGTTCTCCAACTTGCTCTCAACGGGGGCAGGCACGGGCTTTTCCGACCCGTCCCGTAGGTGTTTTCCGACGCGCGCGTCAGCCTCCCGCTGACGCTCCGCCGCGGCATCCACTGAATCGGCCAGACCGAATACGACGGCTCGCAGGTAACCGTGGGATTCCAGCGGCAACGACAGCCGGTCGCGCTGGGCCAGCATCTGCTCGATGCCCTGCGCCCACATCGACGGCGACGCCGGCCGGCGCACGCCGCTGCGCTCGTCCTTGCAGACGGAACCAGCCGCCACCAACGCCAGGACTTCGCGGGCCAGCTTTACCGCCCTGGCGGTGCGCAGGCCGGTCTTCGCCGGCTTGAACAGCCGCAGGTACGCCAGCACCGCCCGGCCGCACTCAGCCGGCAACTCGGCCACCACGGCGGCCAAGCGCTTACCGTCGTCGTCGGCAAAGAACGCCTCAATCTCGCCCTGGAAGGCGCAGTGGGGGCAGGTGGCCTGCATCAATCCGCCTTGCTCAGCTTGAGCGCCTTCTCCAGCACCGCGAACAGGCGCTTGAACTCGCCGGTCATCAGCGCGAAGCGGGCCTGCAGTTCGGCCACGATGTCGTCGTACTCGGTGGACTCCATCTGGTCCACCGCGCCGTCCAGCAGCTTGAACTTGCGCACGACCAGGTCCTCTCCGATGACGAAGCTGACGTGGTCGTCCAGCACCAGCGCCAGCCGCGTGCACTGCTTGCCGGCCTCGAGGTGCTTGCTGATTTCCTCGCCCTGCAGCTCCATGTTGGCGACCTTCACGACGGCGCCGGTGTCGGTGGGGTCGCGCAGCTCGCACTCGTCGCCCAGCGCCAGCCC
>DASWXO010000183.1:0-10601 GCA_036405455.1 Thermomonas sp.
GCAGGCATGGTCATCGCGACGAGCACTGGCCCCCGGCGCTCGCGTCGCGGCCGGAGCTCAGGCGGGCCTGGTGGCGTCCGCCGGGTTGGCCGCCGCAGGCGGTTGCACCTCGACAGGTGCGCTGGCTGGCGCCTCCGCGGATGGCTGCGGGTCGGGATTGGGCTTGGCAGGCGGCACGGGAAGCGGTTCGCGCTGCAGCGGCGCGGGCGCAGCATCCGGGCGGCCCGGCCAGCTGCGCTCGACCCGGCCGAATCGCTCCCGCACGGCGCGGGTGACTTCTTCGACTTGGGTGGCATCTTCCAGCACGTAGGGCGTGATCAGCAGCAGCAACTCCGTGCGGACGCTGGACTTGGTCCGGTTCTGGAAGGCGCGTCCGACCAGGGGGATGTCGCCGAGCAGCGGCACCTTGGTCTTGCCGTCGGAACGACTGCTGGAGATCAGCCCGCCCAGCAGGGTGCTCTGGCCATCGGCCAGGCTCAGCACGGTGCGCAAGCTGCGGCTGAGGATGCTGGGCGAGGAGATCTCGCTGGTGTCGGTCTGGACCGCCTCGCTGACTTCCTGCGAGATCTTCAGGTCCACCCGCTGGCCGGAATGCACCACCGCCTCGATATCCAGCAGGGTGCCGGTCTTGCGGTACTGCACGGACTGCAGGATCGAACTCTGGTTGCCGTTGTTGGGCAGGTCCGGCGCCGTGGCCTGGCTGGTGATAATGGGCACCTCGGTGCCGACGTCGATGCTGGCCGCCTCGCCACTCTTCACCAGGATGCGCGGCGTGGACAGGATGGTGACGCGGCTGTCCTTGGCGAACAGGTTGAGCGTGGCGCGCACCTGGCCGGACGAGGACAGCGCCGCCCAGCGCAGACCACCGGCGGTGGCATTGTCCGCCAGTGCCGTCAGCGGCCCCGACATGCCTTCGACGCTGATGTTGCGCAACGCCCACTCCACCCCGTGGGTCAACTCGTCGGTGAGGGTCACTTCGGCAACGGTGACCTCGATCAGTACCTGCCGGGCCGGCTGGTCCAGTCGCGCCAGCACGCCCTGCAACGCGCGCCAACTCTGGGCGTCGCCCTGGAACACGATCATGTTGCGCACCGTATCGGCGGCCAGCTGCCCGCCGAAGCCAGAAACCGCGGTCACCGCATTGCCTTGGCGCGTTCCGCGCGCGGCATTTGCCGTTGTCGTCGCAGAGCCTCCGGTATTTGCCGCCGTGGCTGCATTGCCGGCGTTGCCGCCATTGGTCCCGCCGCCACCTGCCAGCGCCTGCAACACCGGCAACATCGTGTCGACGGTAGTGTGGCGCGCGGCATACACGTACATGCCACCGCTGCCGGCCGCGTCGCTGGGCTGGTCCAGGCGCGCCACCCATTCGGCCACCGTATCCAGCGCCTGCTGGCTGTTGGCGAACACGATCAGGGCGTTGGCGGAATTGACCGGCACGAAGGTCAGCGCCCCGGGCTCGCCTACCCCGCTCTGCACGGCGATCCCCTGGCCCGCCAGCACGTCGCGCAGCTCCTTCGCCAGCAAGTCGGCGGGCAGGTAGAGCGGATTGATGCGCAGGGAATATTTGTCGCGCAGCACTGCCTGGTCCAGTGCGTCCACGGCCTGCATGGCGGCACGGACATCGGTACCAGGCCCGCTGATCAGCACCGCGTTGGATTCAATCAGGGCGCTGAAGTTGACCGACTTGCCGTTGAACAGCTCCTTGGCCTGCGGAATTACCGAGGCTGGACGCCGGTACTGCAGCGGCATGGACACGAACACGGTGCGCTGGCCAGCCGGAACATCCGGCAGCGAACGCGTCTGCAGCAGCGGGCTGACCTCGCTGGTGCGCTGATCCACGGGCATGAAGCGCAACACGCCGCCCAGCTCGTCGATCCGCACGTTGTAGCTGCGCAGGACCTCCTCGGCCACCCGGAACGCCTGCTCCGGCGGCATCGGCTTGGCCAGGCTCAGGCTGAGCAACTCCGGACGGCCGCGCAGCGACTGGTCGATCTGCACCGGCAGACCCAGTTCCATCCCGTACACGATGTTGATGAAGGTCTCGAGCGGCACGCCGTCCAGGGCGATCGCCACCGGCTCGCTGCGCTGCATCGGCGGGATGCGGCTCTGCGCGCGCTCCGGCTGCTGCGCAGCCTGTTCGCGCCGCACCGGCTCGGGGCCGCGTTCCATCTGCGGATGGGTGCGCCCGGAAGCGGCATCACCCAGGACTTCTCCCGTCGGTGCGTCCGCCTTCGGCGCGCGCAGCGGACGCGGCAACTCGGGCGGGCGCGCGGCACAGGCGGCCAGCACGCCGACCACCGCCGCGAGCGCAATGACGCGCACGCGGCTCAGCCATCGACGCGCCACAGGTTGAAGGTGTGTCCGATCCATCATGCGTGTTCCGGTTGCTCGGGCGGGGGCAGCTTGCTGACAACGCATCAGCGCCGCCCCTTCCTGGTGGGCGGCTTCGACGCGGGCGCAGGCGCGGGCGCCGCCTCTTCCTGAATCTGGTAGCTGTTGAACATTTCGCGCTGCTGGCGCTCACCCTTGGCGTCGCGCCACTCGACGCTCAGCCCTGACACCCGCAACACACGCCCGCCACCCGGCAGCGGATCGCCCGCACGCAGCAGCACCGTGCCCGCCCCAGCCACGCTGAAGACCGCGCGGGCGCCGTTTCGACTGCGGGCCACACCCACCGGGACGGGGGCCGGAACCTCCGGTGCCGCAGCCGCGCTGGCTGCAACTTCCTGCGGGGGCGGCGGCTGCGGCCAAGGCGGATTCTTCTCCCAAGCGGCTTCGATCGCCGCAGGCGCCGGACGCGGCGATTGCGGCAACGTCCAGTCCTCTCCAGTCGCCCGCAGGGCCACCGGCTGACCCGGCACGTCGACGAAGGCGAAGTTCGCCATTGCACCGAGAGCCAGCGCCAGCAGTGCGCCCAACAGCAGGCGCCACATCGACAGAGCGCTCATGGTGCGGCCTCCGAAACCACCGTCCCGGCGACCACGCCCTGTCCAGCACGCCGGTAGTAGGCGCGCATCACCAGACTGATCTTGGGTTCGCTCTGCTCGCCGATATCAAGGCGCTCGACCTGCATCCAGGGCAGGCCGCGCTCCAACGCCTGCACCAACGAATGCTGGGCAAAGGCCGGCAACGTGCCATCCAGCCTGGCCAGGACCTGCACCAGTTCCGGATGACCAGGCACCTCCAGCACGTCCTGCACCTTGACCGCGGGCCCGGAAAGTTTCTGCGCGGCCGCGAACTCGGTAAGCCAGGCCTCGATTTCAGCCTGCGCCTGGCCGGCATTGGCGGTAACCCGCATCTCACGCCGCATGCCGTCCAGCTCGGCCTCGGCCTGCTTGGCGCGCTCAACCCATTCCGGCTGCCCTGCCACGCGCTCCAGGCGTTGTCGCAGGCCGATGTCGGCGGCATGCTGCCGCATCGCAGATTCGCGGTGGCGATCCAGCCCGTCCAGCAAGTGCAGGGCCAAGGCCACCATCGCGACCAGCACGGCCATGCGCAGCCGCCGATTTTCGCGCCATTGCATGGCTGCGTTTTCCAGCATGGGCGCGCTCATTCTTCGCCGCCCTCGGTGACACGCTGCGGCAGGGTGAACTCCAACAGGATGTCCCCGTTGCCGGAAGAGGTCGCGGTCAGGTCATCGAACGGGGGGGTCTGCACGAAGGCCTCGATGTAGCGGCGCGGATCGGCATCACCGCCACGAACCAGTACGCGCAGCTTCCCGGGTTCGCGCGACCATCCCGCCATCAACGCGCCATTCGGCAACTTCGCGCCGATGCGCGCCATCCAGTCGAAATCGGTGTGGTCCGGCTCCAGCTCGCGCAACTCCGCGATCTGCGCCGCCGCCGCCTCGGCACGCTCGCGTGCCGCCTGCAACGGCGCCGCCCGGGAGCGCGCCGCCTCAAGCCTGACGGCTTCTTTCGCGGCTTCGGCATCCCAGCGCATCAGGCTGGCCAACTGCCACCCCGCCACCACCAGCAGGAGACCGGCCGAGGCAATCCACGCAACCCGTTCGGCAGTATCCGCGTCCATGGACAAGCCACGACCAGCGTGCGCCCAAGGGCGATCCAGCCACGCCAGCGTGACGGGCTCCGGTACGTCGCCGGAACCCGTGGTGGCGCCCGCCGCCCTGAGGAATGTCAGCCACTCGGCCTCCGACGGCCGGCGCGCCCACCATTGGCTGGCTACCAGCACGCCATTGCTCCAGTACTGCCCTTCCACACCCTCGCACAGGGACAGGAGCCGTACACCATCCTGGACAGGCGGCGGATACAGCAACGATTCCGGCAGCCAACGGCGGTACGCCGACGGATTGTCCTGGGGCGGCGTCCAGATCCAGTAGTGGGCAATGCCCTCCTGCCAGGCCAGATGGATGCGCGCATCGGCAGAAGGCAGGAAGCGGGCCGCCGCCAAACGCGCGGCCATGGCCCGCTTGCGCGGCGGCAGGGCGCGGAAATCCTGCTTGCGGTACTGGCAGTCGCGCCTCGGAATCACCCACTCCTGCGCGCCAAACAGGCCCTTGGCCTGACGCAGGCCCGGTGTTTCGCCCGGCAGGCTACGGCCCGGCGAGAAGAGGGCTCTGGGTCGTTTCTGCATCGCGGTCATCGGCGGGGCGTTGGACGGGATAGGCGGCCAAGATGGTCCAAGGCCCGCGCTGGTCGGCTGATGGGGTCAATCTAACATGATAACGCTGGCCCCTTCCTGTACGCCCCCAGACGTCGATTCGCAGGATGCCCTCGGCCACGGTGCGATAGTCGATGGCACTGTCGCCGGGCAGCTTCCCCAAGGTTAGAGCTTCCGCTTCGATTCCATTGCGGAAGGGCCGCTCCTGTCGCCGCTTGAGCAGCAGCTCGCAGGCTTCCGGACAGTTGGGGATCCACAGCGGAAGCAGTTCGGCGGGGGTGGTGTTGAGGTTGATCGCGCCGACATAGAACGCGGAGGCATGTTCGATGATGCGGCCCAGCTGCGCCGGCGGAAGTCCATCCCAATCCATGACGCGGGCAAGCTCGGAAGACAGCAGGAGACCACGATTGGGCGGCGGTGGCCGGCGCTCACGTTCGTAGTCGGTGCGCTCGGCGCCCTGCAGATGATTGAGGTCGTCACCATCGATGTAGTCCAGCAACGTGTCCCGCAGGCGCGGGATCTTGCCCTTCTCCACCCCCTCCACCTGCAGGAAGCGGTCCAGCCCCCCCGCCGTGGGGCGCCGCAGTGAAAACAGCCCCGCCTCGTCCTGGATCGCAAAAAAGGATGCACCGCGACCGCGGTAGCGGGTGCCATCGAGTCGCAGCTCGCCGCCGACGGGATCACGCATCACACCGCCAAACTCATCGAGCTTGCGCATGGCCACCGTATCTGCCGAAAGCGGCTCCACCGGCAGCCCGGCGAGCGTGAATTCGCGGGTGGCGGCAATGTACAGGAGGGTGTCGCGCGTCTCCAACGCGGCCACATCATCCTGCAGCCGCTCGCTGTCGAGGCGTGCGTGCTCGACCTGGGAGCGCGCCCACAGCATCATCAGTCCCACCGCGACGCCGATGCCCGCCAGGAGCCACAGCGTCACCGCCAGGACGAAGCCTCGCTGAGACCGTTCAGATCCCCGCATCGCCACCCTCCTCGATGTTGATGCGGTCGGAGGCACGCAGGTTCGCCGGCAGGTAGACCAGCCATTGCAGGCGTCGCCCGGCCTCCGTGGTCGCCTGGAACTTCACCAGCCGGGGCAGCACTCCGCGCCCCTTCTCGGCCAGGCGGCTCGCGTTTTCCGGGGTGGTGCTCTGCCATGCGGTCTCCCATTGCGCGCCGTCGCCTTCGGCCAGGTAGGCGAAGCCGGCCTCACGCAGGGGCCCGGGAACCACGACGAGATCACCGGCGACCGGGTCCAGGTAATGCAGTGCGGTATCGCCGTCGGCACCACGGACCAGGCGCCAGGCTATCCGCGCGCTGCCGCTAGCCATCAGTGGCGCAGCGCTGACGAACGACACCTCCTCGATGCCCCCGGAGAACGCGTCCGCCTCCAGGCGTTGCGTCGGGGGCTGCGCACCGGCAAGGCTGTCGCGGAACCAGGCCTCCTGCAGCAGCATCTGGCGGGACTCGCCCTGCATTCGCAGCATCCGGGTCCGCAACGAAAGGGATTGCGACAATGCGCTCATCAGCACTGTGACCAGCATGGACACGATGACCAGCGTCACGATCGCCTCCAGCAGGGTGAACCCCCCCTGCACCCTGGCGTTCCGCAGGCTCACAACACCTCCGGCTTTCTGACCTGCTTGTAGCCGACCCGCCTGACTTCCAGTTCGGCCAGGGGGCGCTGATCGCGCTCCAGCGCCAGGCGCACGCGATACAGGCCGACCTGGAACAGGCCGGCCTGCAGGTATCCGGTCATCGCATCACGCGGCGCTTCCAACGGCTCCGCGTGCCAGCGCAGCAGCACGTCGCCCAGCTGCACCTGGCCGTCGGGTTCCTGCGCGGGATTGATGGTCTGCAGCCACGCCAGTGCGTTGCGCTGTGCGGATTCGCGCTCGCGCGCCGCCTCGGCGCGCTCCACCATCCGCACCGACTGGCTCATCGCTGCGAACAGCGCCATCCCCGCCGCCGCAAGGATCGCCAGCGCGACGATGGCTTCCAGCAGCGAAAACCCCGAAGCGCGGCTACTGCGCATTGCGCACCTGGCAATCGGGCATTGCCACGACCCATTCCTCTTCAGCATCGGGGCTGCGCACGCGCAAGCGCGCTGCATCACATACGCCGTTGTCGCGGACCAGCAGCGGCGTCAGGGTGGAGACAGCCCAGCCCTGTGGCAGTTCCAGCAACGGGGACAGCGCGGCCTCGGCGCCCAAGCGGATCTCTCCCGACTGCAGGCGGGCGCGCAGCGGGAGATCCTCGATCTGGCGCTGGACCTCGGCACGATCACCACTGGTGCCGATCGCCCTGACCGTGCTGGCCAGGCGTGGCGCCGCCAACGCGGTCATCACCGAAATCAACGCCAGCACGACCAGCATCTCCAACAGGGAGAAGCCGACCGTCGCCCGGGGCTCACCCCTTGGGTGGCAGGAAGCCGACGTCGGCGTCATTGCCCTCGCCTCCCGGCTGGCCATCCGCGCCGAGGGAGTAGATCGCGAACGGCAGTCCATCGCGGCCGGGGATGGAATACTTGTACGGTCGACCCCACGGATCCTCGGGCACCGGTTCATCCAGATAGGGACCGCGCCAGCGCGCCTTGGCCCGCTCATCGGCGGGCGCCGTGTTCAGCACGCCCAAGCCCTCATCCGCGGTGGGGATGCGACCGACCTCGAGCCGGAACGTTTCCACGGCCCCACGCAGCAAGCGCGTCTGGGTGTCCGCGACCTGCACTTTGGAGCTGTCCACGCGACTGAACAGGCGCGGGCCGACCAGGCTTGCGATCAGGCCGATGATGACCAGGACCACCAGCATTTCCAGCAGGGTGAAGCCGGCGGCGAAGCGAGGCACTCGCATGGGGACTCCGTGTTTCGGGGACTCAAAGGGGAACATCGTTGACGCTGGTGATGGCCAAGATGATGGCGGTCATGATGGTGCCGACCACCACGCCGATGATGATGATGGCCAACGGCTCGATCAATTGTAACGCCCGCTTCATGCGGTCCCGCCCGGTGGTCTCGTACAGGCGCGCCAGCGCGTCAAGCAGCTTGGGCAGCTCTCCGCTGGCCTCGCCTACCGCCACCAGATCGTAACCGGTGGGATTGAGCGAGCGGTGTTCACGCAGTGCCGCCGACAGCGTGGAGCCGGTCTTGACCGACTTCGCCACCGCCAGCAGGCGGGCACGCAGGAACTTCATGCGCACCGACGTCGCCGACAGGTTCAGTGCCCGGATCAGTTCGACGCGACCGGTCAGCAGCGCCGACAGCGTGCTGGCCCAACGCCCCACTTCGGCCTCCACCAGCCAATCCCCCACCACCGGCAGCCGCGCCGCGCGTTCGGCGAGGGCATCAACGACCCCCGGCGCCTTCCACAGCGCGCGCAGGCCCACCGCTGCCGCCGCCAACGCGAGCAACACCAGCCACACGTGATTGCTGAGCCAGACGCCGCTTGCGATGGTCCAGCGGGAAATCGCCGGCATGGTGTCCTTGTGCTGCGTCAGCAACCCGCCGAAGCGCGGAACCACCCAGAGGAAGATGATGCCGACCGCGGCGATGCCCGAGGAGACGAGCACTATCGGGTAGATCATCGCGCCGGTCATTTCCTGGCGGACGCGCTGGTCGTATTCGTACTGGTCCACGCCTCCGCGGATCGACTCGGCAAGGCGCCCCGTCGCTTCGCCCGCATGCGCCAGCTGGTGCACGTACTCCGGGACCGGCAGTTTCGATTCCCGCAACGCAGCGCTGAAGCTCTCCCCCCGCCTCACCGAGCGCTCCATCTCCGCGAACGCCCCGGTCAGGCTGGGGTGATGGCTGGACTTGGCCAGCGAGGACAACGCGGTCACCAGTCCCACGCCGGATTCCAGCAGCGTCGTGAACTCCTGCAGCACCAGCTGCAGTTCGCGCGCCGATGCGCGCCGGCGCCGCGGTGCGCGCCACCCTTGCCCGACACGCTTGAGGGCATAGGGCGTCAAACCCTGCTGGGCGAGCTGGCGCGCAGCCTCACCTTCGGACGCGGCCTCCACCGATCCCGTGGTCTTAGCGCCCGAGCGGTCCACTGCCTCGTAACTGAACAGCGTGCGCTCAACCATCGACACCGGCCCCGCCGCTCACCCGCACCACCTCCTCGACGGTGGTGAGCCCCGCCATTGCCTTCAGCAGACCATCCTCGCGCAGCGTCCTGCCGCCCTGCTGGGTGGCGAGCGCCCGCATCTTCTCCGCGGTGGCCGAGGCGATGATGAGCTCCTGCATTTCCGGCGTGACGTCCACCAGCTCGTAGATACCCAAGCGCCCCCGATAGCCGGTGCCCTGGCAGTGCGGGCAGCCCGCGGCCGACCGCCAGTCCGGCGCGACGCCGGCTTCCGCTAGCGGCTCCACCAGCCGCCGGATCGCAGGCAGGACATCCGCATTCGAGCGGCTGCATTGCGGGCACAACCGGCGCACCAGCCGCTGGGCCTGCACTGCGCGCACGCTGGTCGCCACCAGGAACGGCTCCACGCCCATGTCGATGAGACGGGTGAAGGCGCTGACCGCATCGTTGGTATGCAGCGTCGACAGCACCAGATGTCCGGTCAGCGCCGATTGCACGGCGATCTCCGCAGTCTCCAGATCGCGGATTTCACCGATCATGATGACGTCCGGATCCTGCCGGAGGATCGCCCGCAGTGCCCGCGCGAAGGTATATCCGATCTCCGCATTGGCCTGGATCTGGGTGACGCCATCGACCTCGTATTCGACCGGATCCTCCACCGTGATCATCTTGCGGTCGCGCTGGTTCATCTCTTCCAGCGTCGCGTACAGGGTGGTCGACTTGCCGGAACCGGTAGGCCCCGTCACCAGCACGATGCCATGCGGCTCACGCGCCCAGGCGCGGAACATCTGCAGGTCGCGCCCGGAAAAACCCAGGCGCGCCAGGCTCAGGTCCTGGCGCTCCTTGGGTAGCAGTCGCAGCACGATGGATTCGCCGTGGACCGCAGGCACCGCCGAGGCGCGAACGTCGATTTCCTGTCCGCTGACCCTCGCACTGAGACGACCGTCCTGGGGCAGACGGCGTTCTGCGATGTCCATGCCGGATATCAGCTTCACCCGCGAGGCTACTGCCGGATAGCGGCTTGCTGGCAAGGTCATCCGGGTGTGCAGAATGCCGTCGGTCCGCATGCGCACGTGGAACACCTGCTCTTCCGGCTCGATGTGGATGTCGGACGCGCGCTGATCCATGGCCTGCGCGAGGATGTTGTTGACCAGTTCAATGACCGGCGCCTCTTCGGCAAGTTCCCGCAGGTGACTGACATCGTCATCCAGATCGCCGTCGCCCGCCGCCCGGCTGCGCCCCGCCATGTCCAGCAGGCGATCCAGGTCCTGGCTGCGAACCAGTCGCCACTGCCAATCCACCCCCCCAAGGCTCTTGCCCAGCGCCTCGTTGGCTAGGGGGTCCAGTGGATCCCTCGCAACGGCCAGCACCACGCCTGATGCGGCGCGCCAGGCTGCCACGCCATTGTCGGTCCACCAATCCAGGCTGAAACCGCTGTCCGCCAGCAGGTCCCGGATCGCGGCCGGCTGTTCCGGCCATTCGTCGGCGCCCAGAACGGGCATCGCCAGCTGTCCGGCCAGTACCGGCAACAGCGATTCCTCCGACAACGCGCCGAGCCTCACGAGGATGCTGCCGATGCGGCCACCGAACTGCTCCTGGAAGGCCAGCGCCTTCTGCACGTCCGCTGCCGAAACCGCGCCGGATTCAACCAGCAGTTCTCCCAGAAGACGAGCGCTGGGCATTGGCCGGGAGCCGGGCGGGGTGATGGTCTGCATCGGAGGAGCCTGGGTATGCAACGGGGAATCCGTGACGACAGATCGCTTCACCCCACCCGCCGCCGCAGGTGGTTCAGCAGGTCGATTCGGGTGATCAGGCCCAGGAAACGGCCCGCGTCCATCACGATGGCGACGTGTCCGCGGTCGAACACCGGCAGCAGCGCTTCCACAGGCGCGCGCACGTCGACCTTG
>DASWXO010000184.1:0-12727 GCA_036405455.1 Thermomonas sp.
CATCGCGGGTGCCGGCGGCGCCTTGACCGGCGCGCGCGGCGCGGCCTTGGCCTGGGCGGCCTGGGTTGCGGCCGTGCGGAAGGCCGAGACGGCCTCCACCAGCTGGGCGGCCTGCTGGCGCATGCTCTCCGCGGACGCGGAGGCCTGCTCGACCAGTGCGGCGTTCTGCTGGGTGCCTTCGTCCATCTGGGTGATGGCTTGGTTGACCTGTTCGATGCCCGAGCTCTGCTCCTGCGAGGCGGCGGAGATGTCGGCCATGATGTCGGTGACGCGTTGCACCGAGGAGACAATCTCGCTCATCGTCGAGCCGGCCTGGCGGACCAGCGCCGAGCCGTCGGTGACCTTGCCCACCGACTCTTCGATCAGCAGCTTGATCTCCTTCGCCGCCCCGGCGCTGCGCTGCGCCAGCGCGCGGACTTCGCCGGCGACCACGGCGAAGCCGCGGCCCTGTTCACCGGCGCGCGCCGCTTCCACCGCGGCGTTCAGCGCCAGGATGTTGGTCTGGAAGGCGATGCCGTCGATCACCGAGATGATGTCGGAGATCTTCTTGGACGAAGCCTCGATGGCGCTCATGGTGGCGACCACCTGCTGCACCACGTCGCCGCCCTGGGCCGCGACCCCGGCCGCGCCCTGCGCCAGCTGGTTGGCCTGGCGGGCGTTGTCGGCGTTCTGCTTGACGGTGGAGGTGAGCTCTTCCATCGACGAGGCGGTTTCCTCCAGCGACGCCGCCTGCTGCTCGGTGCGCATCGACAGGTCGCTGTTGCCGGCCGCGATCTCGCCGGCGGCGGCGTTGATGCCGTCGGAAGTCTGGCGGATGTCGCCGACGATCTTCGAGAGGCCTTCCACCGTACGGTTGGCGTCGGCTGCCAGCTGGCCGAACTGGCCGGGCAGGGCGAGCTCGATGCGGCGGGTCAGGTCGCCGTCGGCGACGGCCGACAGCAGGTTGCCCACCTCGGACAGGCCGTGGTCGGCGGTGGCCATCAGCTCGTTCAGGCCCTCGACCAGCTCGCGGTACACGAACTCGAAGCGCTCGGCGTTGCCGCGCTTGCTGAAGTCGCCGGCTACGGCGGCGTCCACCAGCGTCTTGAACTCGCCGTTGACGGCCAGCATGCTGGATTTGACCGCGTCCACGGCGGCGACGGACTTCGCCTTCTGGCCCGGCATGCGGTCGACGTCGCGCGACAGGTCGCCGCGGCCGTAGTCACCGATCACGTCGATGATGTGGCGGGTGTCGGTAATGTGCGAATCCACCAGCGTGTTGACCTGTTCGGCCATCACGCCGAAGGCGCCCGGGAAGGCATCCGCGTCGATGCGGCCGTCGATCTCGCCCTCCTGGTGCTGCTGGAACAGGGTCTGCTGCGCCTGCGCGAACTTGCGCAGGGCGCTGGCGGCTTCCTCCATGCCGCGGCCGATGTCCCGCAGCTCGTCCTGCGTTTCCACGTGGATGCGCTCGGAGAACTGGCCAGCGGCCAGCGCGCGCGCGCCGGACTCGATGCTCTGCAGCGCCTTGCGGGTGCCGCGAGTGAAACCGACGAATAGGTACGCCGCCAGCAGCAGTGCCAGCGCCGCGAACCCGAGGGTGGCGAACGCCTTGCGCTGTAGGCTGGCGATGCTCCGGTCGCCGGCGGCACGGATGACGTCGTTGGCGGCCCTCATCGCCTTGTTCATCGCCATGAGGGTGACGTCGTCCTGGCGGGCCAGCTCGGCCACCGGCGAGTCCGGCGTCTCGGCGTCGAGGATGCGCTCCTGCACCATCTTGTTCTGCGCTTCCATCGCCTGCAGGGCCTCGTCCATCGGCTTACCGAACAGCGCGGCGCCGTCCGGCAGCTCCTTCTCGATGTACTTGCGGCCCTCCGCGATCTGGCCGCGCAGGTACTCCTGCATGCTCTTGTGGACGGCCAGCTCGGTGCGGTCGGAGACCCAGATCGCACCCTCGCCCAGCACGCGGATGCTCACCACCGACTGCTTGGCGCTGGCGCCCGCAAGCGAGGGCAGCAGGGAGCCGCCGATCTCGCCGCCACGCAGCATGGCGGTGTCGGAGGCCACCGCCGTGATCGCGGTGAAGGCCAACCGGCCGATTTCGGTGCGCAGCGCGGTCAGGGCCGCGGTGTCGGCGTCAGGACCGCCTTCCCCTTCGGTCGCGACAGCCTTTTTCCAGGCCGCGCGGACTATTTTCCGTGACGTATCCAGGTCCTTGTCGTTCAAGCCGGCCTTGGCGTGCCAGGCGTCGAACGCGTCCAGCGCTTTGTCGGCCCGTGCGGCGACTTCCGCCATCGTATCCGGCGTGACAGTAGCGTCCTTGGCCAGCTGGCGGGCACGCAGCTGGCGGTGCTCCTGCATGGCGATCTGGGCATCGTTCAGGGCATTGATGCCGACAGTTGCCTCGCGCGCATGGCGGGCATCCGCGATTTCGCCCAGCGAGCGGGTCACCACCAGGCCGGCCAGGACGGCGCAGGTCAGGGTGAACGCCGCGCCGATCAGCATGGCCTTCTGGTTGAAGCGCAAGCGCGCCATCAGCCGGATGGCGGGTGCGAGCAGGCGGTCGGCGAGGGAATGGCTTTGCTGCATGGGGGGCCCCTGTGGCGGCGCTTGTAGGAAGAGGGTAGGTCACTGCCGGCATCGGCCGGACAGGCGGAATCTTTAATGCGTGGTTCAGGCCCGTCGCCCGCGGCGTGGCGCAATCGTGATGGGGGTCGCAATCCCGCGCATTTCCCGGGGGGATGCCCCTCAAGTCCCGGCCCGGGCGGCCGATGAGGATGGCGAGCACGTCCGTGCGCGCATTTCATCCATGGAGCTTCCCCTTATGTATCGACACTCCCATCGTTTCCTGAATGCGGCGTTCCTCGCCGGCGCGATGGCGCTGTCCCTGCCGGCGGTGGCCGGCAACCCGATCAAGCGTGTCGATCCCGTGTATCCGGCCGATGCGGCCCGCTCCGGCACCACCGGCTACGTTGAAGTCGAGTACAGCGTGGGACCGGACGGCAAGGTCACCGAGGTCTCGGTGGTGGACGCCAAGCCGGGCCGCGTCTTCGTGGCCGCGGCGGTGAAGGCGGTCAAGCAGTGGGAGTTCGCCCCGGGCGAAAGCCGCGGCAAGGTCAAGCTGGAGTTCAAGCTCTGATCCTTGGCTACGCCGGCTGAGTCTGCCGGCGGCTAGATGGCTTGCATGAAGAACGCGCCAATCACCGGCGCGTTCTTTTTTGTGCCCAGCGGCGGGAGAGCGGCGCGAAGGGGCGTGATCCGGCGGAGCAGGAAGCAGGGGCTACCCGCTTCCCGGCAACCTTCAGCGCCGGGTGTTGAACGCGGCGACCAGCCCGACCAGTTCGTTGGCCTGGTGTTCCATGCTCTGCGCCGCGGCGAAGGCTTCCTCGACGAGCGCGGCGTTCTGCTGGGTGCCTTCGTCCATCTGGGTGATGGCCTGGTTGACCTGCTCGATGCCGGCGCTCTGCTCCTGCGAGGCGGCGGAAATGTCGGCCATGATGTCGGTCACCCGCTTCACGCTTTCCACGATCTCGCTCATGGTGCGGCCGGCCTGGTCGACCAGCGCGCTGCCTTCCTCCACCTGCAGCACGGAGTCGGTGATCAGTTGCTTGATCTCCTTGGCGGCGCCGGCGCTGCGCTGGGCCAGCGTGCGCACTTCGGCCGCGACCACGGCGAAGCCGCGGCCCTGTTCGCCGGCGCGGGCGGCTTCCACCGCCGCGTTCAGTGCCAGGATGTTGGTCTGGAAGGCGATGCCGTCGATCACGCCGATGATGTCGGCGATCCGCCGCGACGACGCGGTAATGCCGCTCATCGTCTCGACCACCTGGCCCACCACGGCGCCGCCGCGCGAGGCGACGCCGGCGGCGCCGTGCGCCAGCTGGCTGGCCTGGCGGGCGTTGTCGGCGTTTTGCTTCACCGTCGAGGTCAGCTCCTCCATCGACGAGGCGGTTTCCTCCAGTGCCGCGGCCTGCTGCTCGGTGCGGCGCGACAGGTCCTCGTTGCCACGGGCGATTTCCGCCGCCGAGGCGTTGATGGATTCGCTGCCGGTGCGGATCTGGCCGACGATGCCGGTGAGGTGTTCCACGGTGCGGTTGGTGTCGCTGGCCAGGTCGCCGAAGCGGCCGGGCAGGCGGCTGTCGATGCGCCGGGTCAGGTCGCCGCTGGCCACCGCGGACAGGACTTCGCCGACTTCGGAGAGGCCGTGGTCGGCCGTCGCCATCAGCGCATTGAGGCCCTCGATGAGTTCCGCGTACACGAAGCGGAACCGGCTGGCGTCACCGCGGCGGGAGAAGTTCCCGGCAACCGCCGCATCCACCAGCGTCTTGATCTCGGCGTTGATCGACAGCATCGCGGCCTTCACCGCATCGACCGCCTCGGTGACCCGCGCCTTCTGGCCGGGATAGCGCTCGATGTCCTCCGACAGGTCGCCGGTGGCGTACTGCGAGATGATGCGGATCGCGTTCATCTTCACCGCCACGTGCGCGGCGACGACCGAATCGATGCCCTCCGCCATGCGCCGGTAGGCGCCGCTGAAGCGCTCGGCGTCGATCTGGAAGTCGATGTTGCCGGCCTCGTGCTGCTGTTGCAGTTCCGCCTGCGCCGAGGCCAGTTCGTTCAGGGTGCCCACCATGCCGCGCATGGCGCGCGACAGGTCGCCGATCTCGCTGCGGTCGTCGCAGGTGATACGCACGTCCAGGTTGCCCTTGGCCACGCCGTTGGCTACGCCCACCACTTCGTGCAGGGGCGCCACGATGGAGCGGGTGATGCCGATCGCCGCGGCGATGGCCAGCGCCAGCGCCACCGCCAGCAGCAGGCCGATCGCCAGCAGGCTGAGCCGGTAGCTGTCCTGTTGTGCGTTCACGGCCTGGTCGAGGCGCTGCATGTTGTAGTTGAGCAGCGTGGCCAGTTGGTCGGCCGTGGCCTGGCGCAGGTCGGCGGCGCCCTTGGCCGGGGTCAGGTCACCGACCTTGAGCGCTTCGATCAGCTTGCGGCTGTTCTCGAAGTAGCGGTCGGCACGCGCCATCGTCTCCTTGTAGAGCGTGCGGTCGCGTTCGTCGTCGATCTTGGCTTCGTAGGTCTTGGCCAGCGCATAGAACGCCCGGCTGCCCTCGGCCAGTTCGCCGGCGTACTCCTCGCGCTTGGCGGCGTCGTCCGCGCTGGCCACCAGGCCGCGCTCGCTGACCCGGTATTCGGCCAGCATCGTCGCCAGCTTGCCGAGGTCGCGGATGGCCGGCACCGATTCATCGGTGACCTTGTGCACCATGGTCTGGGTATTGCCCATGCGCAGGGCGGCGAAGGCACCGGTGATCAGGATCAGCACTGCCAGCGCGGAAAACCCGATGGTGAGCCGCTTGCCGATGGAGAGGTTCTGGAGCATGGGGGAGTGTCCCGTCAGTAGGTGAACTGCACGCGCAGGCCGGCGGTCAGCGGATCGTTGGCGACGCCGCGGCGGGTGCTGTTGTATTGCAGGAGGTTGGCGATGATCCGCACGTTGGGGTGCGGGTAGCAGGTGGCGGCCAGGCCCCAGCTCTCGGCGCGTCCGCCGCGCATGGCCGCGCCGTCGTTGAGGTCGATGACGCCGTAGCGCAGCGCCAGCTCCCAGCCCACATGGCCCTTGGGCGTGGGGGCGGTGGCCACGCCGCGCTTGTAGTTGCGGCCGTCGCCGGTGGGCGACCAGGTGACCTGCACGGTGCCGGCGTCGCCGCCCACGTTGCCGGCATCACGGCGCAGGACCACGCGCGCGGTTTCCGCCTGGAACGACCACGCACCGCGCACCCACACGCCTTCGACCGCCGCACGGTCGATACGGTCCACGCCGGCGATGCTGCCGGTGGAGGCCACCCGCAGGTCGCTGAGCACGGTGCCGGCATTCAGGCTGTAGCTGGCGCTGTCGCTGCGGGGCGATTCGGTGGCCAGGCTCATGCCGACGTGCGCGCTGTCCTCCTTGCTGGACCGCAGCAGCCAGGTGCCGCGGACGGTGGCGCCGGGGGAGTCGCTGGTGCCGTCGAGGCGATGCCCGAACACCGCGGCGTTGAAGGTGCCGCGCTTGCCCCAACGCGCGTACTCCGCGCCGATCCGGCGGCTGATCACGAAGGCGCCAACCGGCGATGCCTCGAGGAACGCGGTCTGCTTGTCCGAAATGGCGTCTTCCAGTGCGAATGGCTGCTTGAACTGGCCAAGCCGGAACGACTGGCCTTCGCCCGGGGTCAACTCCAGGAAGGCGTCCGGCGGGGTCTTGTCGGCGAAGTCGTGGTCGACCACCAGCTGCCAGCGCTTGTTGTCGCCGACCAGGCGGAAGCCGATCCGCCCGCGGCGGAAACCGTCCTCCGTCTGCAACGGGCCCAGGTCCGAGTCCACCCGTGCCCACTCGTACTGGACGTTCGCGGTGGGAACGAGCTGGAAGGGCAGGTCGCCGGCCGCCGCCGGCAGGGCGGTCGCCAGCAGGCCTGCGACGATCAGGGGGCGCGTTGCGGGTCGAAGCATGCGGGGATCTCCAGGGGACGCGGCCGGGGGCGGCGATAGGACGGGCCTTGCCAAGGGCTACGGCGGCCCGGCGGATTTCTGAACCCCCCATGCCTCTCGGCCGGGAGCCAGTGCGGCGATACCGGACGAGCGGTGCGCGGAGGGCATGTCGAGGGACTGGATGCGACGACCCCCGGGAATCGGGCGATCGCCGGGGGCCGGGGCTTGCGGGCGCGAGGTGGAGCTCCGTCCGGATCGCCCGTTCGGGGCGTCAGGCGGCCTGCGCGGTGGCGTGGTCGACCACCAGCCCCATCTCGGTGCTGGTCATCAGGCCTTCGATGTCGAGCAGGATGAGCATGCGCTCGTCCAGCGCGCCGATGCCGGTCAGGAAGCGGCGGTCGATCCCGGTGCCCACTTCCGGCATCGCGCGGATCTGTTCGGCGGTCAGCTGGACCACGTCGGACACGCTGTCCACCACCATGCCCACCACGCGGTCGGCCACGTTGAGCACGATCATCACGGTCAGCGCGTCCACCTTCGCTTCCAGCCGGAACTTCACCCGCATGTCGATGACCGGCACGATGGTGCCGCGCAGGTTGATCACGCCCTTGATGTAGTCCGGCGCGTCCGGCAGGCGCGTGACGGCGTCGTAGCCGCGGATTTCCTGCACCTTGAGGATGTCCACCCCGTATTCCTCCTGGCCCAGGGTGAAGGTCAGGAATTCGCCGGAAGTGGCCTGGCTGGCGGACGTCGTCGGGGAGGCAGGGGTGCTCATGTGGGATCCGGGTGCAAGGGGACACACACGGCATCGGCACGGGCCGGAGAATCTTGAGGCCCCAGCGGGCGGCGGTTTCCGCCCGGGCCGGGGCGCCTTCCCCGTCGGCAAGCCGCCTGCAGCAGCGGGCGGCCGGTCGGGCCGCCCCGGGGCCGGGCTCAGTGGGCGCCGGCGAACAGCTCGCGGCCGATCAGCATCCGGCGGATCTCGTTGGTGCCGGCGCCGATGGCATACAGCTTGGCGTCGCGCAGGATGCGGCCGGTCGGGTACTCGTTGATGTAGCCGTTGCCGCCCAGCGACTGGATGGCCTCCAGCGCCACCTGCACCGCCGCCTCGCTGGAATGCAGCAGGCAGGACGCGGCGTCGATCCGGCTCTTGTGGCCGGCGTCGTAGTCGCGCGCCACCTGGTAGGCGAAGGCGCGGCTGGACTGGAGGGCGGTGTACATGTCGGCGATCTTGGCCTGCATGATGCCGAAGGTGCCGATGGCCTCGCCGAACTGGCGGCGCTCGCGCACGTAGGGCAGGGCGATGTCCAGCGCCGCCTGCATCAGCCCGATGGGGCCGCCGGACAGCACCAGGCGCTCGGTGTTCAGGCCGCTCATCAGCACCTTCACGCCGTGGTGGACCTCGCCCAGCACGTTCTCCTGCGGGATCTCGCAGTCCTCGAAGACCAGTTCGCAGGTATTGCTGCCGCGCATGCCCAGCTTGTCCAGCTTCTGCGCGGTGGAAAAGCCCTTCATGCCCTTCTCGACGAGGAAGGCGGTCATGCACTTGCTGCCCGCCTCCTTGCCGGCGGTGCGCATGTAGACGATGAGGACGTCGGCCTCGGGGCCGTTGGTGATCCACATCTTGTTGCCGTTGGCCACCCACACGCCGTCACGCAGTTCCGCGCGGCAGCTCATCGAGCCCACCACGTCGGAACCGGCGCCGGGCTCGCTCATCGCCAGTGCGCCCTTCCACTCGCCGGTGCACAGCTTGGGCAGGTACTTGGCGCGCTGCGCCGCGTTGCCGTTGGCGTACAGGTTGCTGACGCACAGGTTGGAGTGCGCGCCGTAGCTCAAGCCGATCGACCCGGAGGCGCGGCTGATCTCCTCCATCGCCACCAGGTGGGCCAGGTAGCCCATCTCGCTGCCGCCGAACTCGGCGGGAATGGTCAGGCCCAGCAGCCCCATCTCGCCCAGCTTCGGCCACAGGTCCTGCGGGAACCAGTTTTCCTCGTCCACCCGGGCGGCGCGCGGCGCGATCTCGGTGTCGGCGAACCGGCGGACCGCCTCGCGCAGGGCATCGATGTCTTCGCCAAGGGGGAATGGACGCATGGGAACTCGCTCGACTGTGGCGGGAAGGAACGGGGCCCGCATGACGGGCCCCGGAGGTTACGGACGCGATGCCGGACTGGATGCGCGCGGGCCGCCAGCGGCGCCCCGCGCGTGTCCTGCAGGCGCCGATCAATTGCCGCGGATGCGGCCCTGGAAGCGGGTGCGGCCGCGGCCCAGCGGCAGCTTCAGCTTGCCGATCTTCTCGATGCGCTCTTCGGCCAGGCGGTCGGCGGCGCGGTAGGTCGGGATGCCCTCGCGGTCGGCGATCTCGTAGATGCGCGAGAGGTTGTGGTAGATCGTGCGCATCATGCGCATGGCACGCTCGCGGTTGTAGCCGTCCAGCTCCAGCGCCACGTTCATCACGCCGCCCGCGTTCACCGCGTAGTCCGGCGCGTACAGCATGCCGCGCTTGACCACTTCGTCGCCGATCTCATTGTTGGCCAGCTGGTTGTTGGCCGCGCCGCAGATCACCTTGCACTTCAGGCGGGGCAGGGTCTGCTCGTTGACGGTGCCGCCCAGCGCGCACGGCGAGTACACGTCGGCCGGCACGTCGTAGATCTCGTCCAGGCCCACGGCCTCGGCGCCGTACTCGGTCACGGCCTTCTCCACCAGCGCCGGGTTGATGTCGGTCACGAAGATCTTGGCGCCGCGTTCCTTCAGCAGCTTCACGTACTCCATGCCGACGTGGCCCAGGCCCTGCACGGCATAGCTGTACTTGCCCACGTCCTCGTCGCCGAACTTGCGGTTCAGCGTGGCCATCAGGCCCTGCAGGGTGCCGTAGGCGGTGAACGGCGAGGGGTCGCCCGAGCCGCCGTGCACCTGGTGCACGCCGGTCACGTACTCGGTCTCGCGGTACACGTATTCCATGTCGTTGACGTCGATGCCGACGTCCTCGGCGGTGATGTAACGGCCGCCCAGCGACTCCACGAACTGGCCAAACGCGCGGAACAGCGCCTCGGACTTGTCGGTGGCCGGGTTGCCGATGATCACCGCCTTGCCGCCGCCGATGTTCAGGCCGGCCACGGCGTTCTTGTAGGTCATGCCGCGCGACAGGCGCAGCACGTCATTCAGCGCTTCCGCCTCGCTCTTGTACGGCCACATGCGGGTGCCGCCCAGCGCGGGACCCAGCACGGTGTTGTGGATGGCGATGATCGCCTTCAGGCCAGCGTCCTTGTTGTGGCAGAACACGACCTGCTCGTGGCCGTAGATGTCGAGCGTTTCGAAGATCATTGCAAAAACTCCGGCCAGCGCCGCCGCACGCAGCGGAACCAGTGGCATTGGGAAGGGAACGGGATTGGACTGCGGCCGGCCAGGCCCGCCGCAGCCGCCCATTTTAGGCCATTCCGCCGGACCGGGCCTGCATACGCGGGGGTACGGCTCCCGCGTCCCCCATTCAGCCGGAGGTCTTCGGCGCCTTGAAGCCCGCGCACGGGTCGGGCCGCGTGGTCGCCGGGATGCGCTCCACGGCGTCGAAGGCGGCCGCGTCCGAGGTCGGCTCGAGGAAGCCCACCGCGCGCGGTGCCAGCCCGTCGCGGCGCAGCCAGTACGGCACCGCGATGTCGCGGCGCACGTGGCCGTTGCCGGCGATCAGCACCACGCCGCGGTCGGCGTGGGTGCGCAGGGTCTCGGCCATCACCACGTCGCGGGCGATCTGCGCCTTCGCCATCGGTGCCACCAGCATCTCCGGCAGCGCGCCGCAGTGGCTGTCGCGGACTTCGGCTTCCTGCGCGGCCAGCACGTCGGCGGGCAGGGCGTCCAGCCGGTAGCGGGCGATGAGTCCGGCCGGCAGCGCGGCCGCGAAGCCGTCCTTCACCACCTTCGAGGCGTCGCCGCGCGACAGGTTGGCGGCCAGCAGCGGCAGCTTGAACTCCAGCGCCAGCGCGATCACCGGCTGGTAGTAGGCCCACGTCCAGCTGGCCTTGCCTGGCGCTACGCGGTCCACCACGCAGGCGGCATCGGCGCAGTCGCGCATCGCCGCGTCCAGCGCGGGCTGCTGCACGGTGTCGAACTGCTCCATCGCGATCGCCGGGCGCCAGCCCGCCTCCAGTTCCTTGCGCAGCAGCGCGGCGCGGGCGGCGTGGCCGGCGGCACTGTCGTGCACTTCGCCCAGCAGCAGGACGCGCGGCGCCTGTGCGGGGCCGGCGAACGCAGCAGCGGCGAGGGTCAGTCCCAGGCAGAGCGACAGCAGGCGGAAGCGGGGCATGGCGGCAGGTCCTTTGGGCGTCGAGCCCATCCTAACCCGCGCGCTACAATCGGGAATTGTCCTTTGATTGTGTGGATGCGCCCCATGAGCACCCCCGCCGCAACGTCCCCCGACAACCACGCGACCCAGCCGCTGCCCGAGGCCACCCCGCTGCGCTTCGTCACCGCCGCCAGCCTGTTCGACGGCCACGACGCCGCCATCAACATCATGCGCCGGCTGATCCAGGCGCAGGGCGCGGAAGTGATCCACCTGGGCCACAACCGCAGCGTGGAAGACGTGGTGCGCGCGGCCCTGCAGGAAGACGCCGATGCCATCGCGCTGTCGTCCTACCAGGGCGGCCACGTCGAGTACCTGAAGTACATGGTGGACATGCTGAAGGAGCGCAACGCCGCCCACATCCGCGTGTTCGCCGGCGGCGGCGGCACGATCACGCCGGAGGAAATCCGCGAGCTGGAAGCCTACGGCGTCGAGCGCATCTACCACCCCAACGACGGCATGCACATGGGGCTGGTGGCGATGATCGAGGACGTCATCCACCGCGCGGGCGCCGCCCGCGAGGCCAAGGAGGCGAAGGACGGCCAGCGGCGTGCGCCGGCCAACGACGCCGCCCTCACCGATGCCGCCTCCGAGATCCACGTGGGCCGCATGCTCTCCGCCATCGAGGCCTCCGCGCTGGCCGAGTCCGAGCTGGCCCACCTGCGCAAGGAATGGCAGCTGGCCGGCGGCAAGACCCCGGTGGTCGGCATCACCGGCACCGGGGGCGCCGGCAAGTCGTCGGTGACCGACGAACTGCTGAACCGCTTCCTGGCGCAGTTCCCCGAGATGCGCATCGCCGTGATCTCGGTGGACCCCACCCGCCGCCGCACCGGCGGCGCCCTGCTGGGCGACCGCATCCGCATGAACAGCCTGCGCAGCCCGCGCGTGTTCATGCGCTCCATGGCTACCCGCCGCCAGCACATGGCGACCAACGTGGTGCTGAAGGACTGCATCGCCTACCTGCGCTCGCTGGCGTTCGACCTGGTGATCGTGGAGACCGCCGGCATCGGCCAGAGCGACTCGGAGATCGTCGACCTGGTCGATTTCCCGATGTACGTGATGACCAGCGATTTCGGCGCGCCCAGCCAGCTCGAGAAGATCGACATGCTGGACTACGCCGAGCTCGTCGTGCTCAACAAGTTCGACAAGCGCGGCGCCGAGGACGCCCTGCGCGACGTGCGCAAGCAGTGGAAGCGCAACCGCGTGAAGTTCGACCTGAAGGACGAGGACGTCCCGGTCTATCCGACGATCGCCAGCCAGTTCAACGACCCCGGCTTGAACTGGATGTTCGCCAACCTGTGCCGCCTGCTGCGCGAGAAGCTGGGCGGCGGGAAAGGGGGTCAGGTTCACTTTTCGAATGCGGAAGGTGGGAGCGGCGAGGGGAGTGGTTCGAAAAGTGAACCTGACCCCCTTTCCCTCTTGGTCCCGACCATCGACACCACCCTCAAGGAACCCCGCGCCACCGTCCTCATCCCCGGCAACCGCGTCCGCTACCTGGCGGAGATCGCCGAGCAGGGCCGCCAGCTCAACGCCCGCATCGAATCGCAGGCGGAGATCGCGGACCGCGCGCAGTCGCTGTGGGACGCGCTGAAGGAGCTGGGTGACGCCGCGCTGCCCAAGGCGCTGGACCTGTACCCGGCCGAAGCCCTCACCGAGGGCGACGACCGCAGCCTGAAGACCCTGCGCCAGCGCTACAACGACGCCGTCCAGTCGCTGGATTCCGAGGCGCTGAAGCTGCTGCGCGACTGGCCGGCCCGCCTGAAATCCATCACCGAGCCGGTGAACGAATACCAGGTGCGCGACAAGACCATCCGGGTGGAGAACTACCGCGAGTCGCTCAGCCACCAGCAGATCCCCAAGATCGCCGCGCCCACCTACAAGGCCTGGGGCGAGCTGCTGGTGTTCCTGCAGAAGGAAAACCTGCCGGGCTACTACCCGTACACCGGCGGCGTGTAC
>DASWXO010000185.1:0-12081 GCA_036405455.1 Thermomonas sp.
GCCGAGACGCCCGCCACCGCAGCCGCCGCCGCAGCGCCGGCCGCCGGCGACGCCGCCCGCGGCAAGGGCCTGGCCTACACCTGCCGCGGCTGCCACGGCGTCACCGGCTACAAGAACGCCTACCCCAGCTACCACGTGCCCAAGATCGGCGGGCAGTCGGAAACCTACCTGCGCAACGCCCTGACCGAGTACCGCACCGGCAAGCGCAAGCACCCGACGATGCAGGCCCAGGCGGAGAGTTTCTCCGAGCAGGACATCGCCGACCTCGCCGCCTACCTGTCCAGCCTGAAGTGAGCCGCGCCATGACCAAGACTTCCATGACCCTGCTCACCCTCGCCTGCGCGCTCGCCCTGTCCGCCTGCGGCGGCAAGGCCGAAGGCGAACACGCCGCTGCCGCCGAAGGCGAGCACGCCAGCTCGTCCGCCGGCCTGCCGAAGGGCGATGCCGCCGCCGGTCGCGAATTCGCCGCCAAGGGCGGCAACGGTGCGGCACCCTGCGCGTCCTGCCATGGCGCCGACGGCAACGCGCCGATCGACGGCATGTATCCGAAGTTGGGCGGCCAGTACGCCGACTACATCGCGCACTCCCTGCAGGCCTACCGCAACGGCACCCGCGCCGGCGCCACGGCCACCGTGATGGCGGCGCAGGCCAAGGGCCTGAGCGACCAGCAGATCGCCGACCTGGCCGCGTACTACGCCAGCGTCACCGGCAACCTGCGCGACCTGCACGAAGCCAACTAAGCGCCTGCGCCACGCGCTGGACTGCCAGGAAGGGGCCGCAAGGCCCCTTTCTGTTGCGGGCACTGCTGCCGGCGATTGATCGGGGTCAGGGCGCTTCGACCCGGCCGCAGGCACAGTCCCCGGCGACGCCACCCGCGAAGCGGACATCCATGGGCAACTCCATCCCGATCGACGTCAACCCGTCCCCCGACATCGCGCTCGACCCGGCGCCGGTGGCCGCGGCACTGGGGCTGTCGACGGCCGAGTTCCTGCACCTGCTGGAGACGCGCCGGATCAGCCAGCTCTGCGAACGCGGTACCGGCGAGGATGCAGGCCTGTACCGCGCCAGCTTCTATCGTGGCCGCACGCGCGTCCGCGTGGTGCTGGATCACGCGGGGCGCCAGGTCGGCCCGCTCGAGGTCCGCGACGCCTGACGAACGCACGGACGAAAAAAGACCCGGTCTCGCAGGCATTGCGCCTGGAGGGGACCGGGTCCGTGGCCGGAGCGATTCTCCAACGGCACCTTGCGCACCGCGAAGTTTTTCTCCGGTGCGCCTAGGCTACGTCCGGTCCCGTTAGGAAAAGGCTAAGCCCACCGCATTCAGCACTGCCGTTCGTCGGCGATGCGCATTCAGTCGCGCGCCCACGGCCACCAGCCGCGACCGGTGCGCGCGTAGCGGTCGGCGGCCCGCTCGAAAGGATTGCTGGCCACCACGCCGCCGTGCAGCAGGTACAGCGGCAGGAACAGCACCCCCAGCGCCATGTACTGCAGGACGTGGGCGCGCTCGTGGTCGGCGAGCAGGACCCGCGGCTCGTGGCGATGCCCGGCATCGTGCGCGTACGTGTTGCACGGACGATCAAGCATCACACCGGTATCGAGGATCACGTTGCCCAGCGTGAGTGCCCCGCCCGGCCCCCACGGCACCTGCTGGAACACGCAGGCGAGGTCGCGCCGGCTGAGGTGCATCCGTGCCCCGGCGGCCAGCGCCGCCAGCCCCGCCGCCAGCCCGATCGCGGTCACCGGCAGGGCCCAAACGATGCCGACGCCCTGCGCGAGGCGCAGCAGCCAGCGCGGCGGCACGCGCATGCTCAGCGCGACCGCTGCGCCAGCCAGTCGTGGATGGTCTGCGGCACTTCCTTCTGGGCGCGTCCGGACACGTAGATGCCGATGTGCCCGCCCTTGAACGACAGCTCGGTGTAGTCGTCGCTGCCGCACAACCCGCGCAGCGCGCGCGAGGCATCCGGCGGCACCAGGTGGTCCTGCTCCGCGTAGATGTTGAGGATGGGCATTTCCAGCAGGCCCAGGTGCACCTCGCGCCCGCCCACCTTCGCGCCGCCGGTGACGAAGCGGTTCTCCTGGAAGAACTGCTTGCTGAACTCGCGGAACGCCTCGCCCGCCTGGTCGGGCGAATCGAAGATCCACTTCTCCATCCGCAGGAAATCCTCCATCGCCTTGCGGTCGTCGAGGATGTCGGCCATGCCCACGTACTTCTGCGCGAACAGCCGCCAAGGCTTCAGCATCAGGTAGGTGAAGTTCATCATGTCGGCGGGCACGTTGCCGAGCGTGTCGACCAGCAGGTCCACGTCGATCTCGCGGTTCCAGTTCGACAGCATGTTGTCGCCGGTGTGGAAGTCCACCGGCGTCACCATGGTGATGAGATTCTTCACCCGCTCCGGGTGCAGCGCCGCGTAGCACAGCGAGAAGGCGCCGCCCTGGCAGATGCCGAGCAGGTTGATCGCCGGCAGGCCGTGCGCGTCGCACAGGTGCTCGACCGCACCGCCGATGAAACGCTCGATGTAGTCCTCCAGGGTGAGGAACCGATCCGACCGGTCCGGGTAGCCCCAGTCGATCACGTACACGTCCTCGCCGCGGGCCAACAAGCCCTTCACCAGCGACCGGTCCGCCTGCAGGTCGACCATGTAGGGCCGGTTGACCAGGGCGTAGGAAATCAGGATCGGCACCCGGGCCGTGGGCGCGGCATCGCCGCGGAAGCGGTACAGCACCACCTTGCCGTCGCGCCAGACCTCCTCGCGCGGCGTCACGCCGAAGTGGACGTCCTCCATGTCGCGCAGGGTGTCGACGCTGGCGGACAGCTTGCGCTGCAGCCGGGTGGCGTCTTCGGCCAGCGATTCGAAGGTGATGTTCAGCGGACCGATCATCTCAGCGCTTCCTGGCAGGCGTCTTGGTGGGCTTGCGGGTGGCGCGCGCGGGCTTGGCCGGCGCAGGCTTCACGGGCGCGGCCTTGGCGGCGCGCGTGGACGTCACGCGGGTGGCGCTTTTCGTCGCCTTGCTGGCCGTCGCGGGCTTGGGCGCGGCCTTCTTCTTGACCGCGGCGGCGCGCGGCGCCGGTGCCGGGGGACGCGGGGCGGGCACATCATCCCGACGCTGCAGCCGGCGCAGCTGGCGCTCCACTTCCGCCAACCGGCGGTGGGCGCCGTCCAGTTCCGAGCGCGCCGGCCAGCCGAACGTGGCCGCGGCCTGCTCGCCCACCGCCTGCGCGGCGGCACGCTGGCGCATCTGCGCGTTGACCAATTCACCGAAGGCATGGCGGTATTCCGGCGACAGCGCCATCCGCGCCCACGCCTCCTCCGCGGCATCCACCCAGAGGTCGAACAGGGCGCGCACGCTGCCGATCTGGCGGCCAGGTTCTTCGTGCTCCGCCAGTTTGGCTTCGAACCGCGCCATCGCGTCACGGGACACCGCGCCCATCAGCTTGCCGTAAGCCTGCTGGGCGTCCTGCCAGCGCAGTTGCGCCAGCGCCAGCGCCTGCAGGCGTTCCTGGTGCTCGCGGGTGAAGCCGAAGGCCGGCATCCGCAGAGCGGCGGCGGCATCGGCGCGCAGCCCCTGCAACGAGGCGTTGGCCGCGTCCATCCACTGCGCGACGCCCTCCAGTCCGGGCCCGCGCATGCCGTCCACCAGCCCCGCGAACGGGTGGCTGCCGGCAAAGGCCTCCTGCCAGGCCGCCGCGACATCGGCGGCGCTGTGGTCGCGGCCGGCGAAGCGCGCGGCCACCTGCTGCATCTGCGCGTACCAGTCGCCGCACTGGCGGTTGAAATGCGCCAGCGCCGGGCCGAAGGCCTCCGTGGTGCCCGCCTGCCGCATCCACGCCTCCAGCATGTCGCGCATGCCCTGCAAGCCGGGGTCGGCCGGCGGCGGCGCGGCGACGCCGCGCATCGCGTCGCCCCACAGCGCCATGTACTGGCGCGCCAGCGCCGCGAAATCGTTGGATGCGTCCGCCATAGGTCCTCCGCGAGATGCCCCCGATGCTAGCAACGCGACGATGACGCCGCCATCGCACCGGTCAGGGCTTGGGGATATGCAGCGTCTTGCTGATCATCAGCGACCCCGACAGGGCGTAAACGAGCACCAGCGGGTGCAGCTGCCAAGGCCCCAGATGGACGACGCCCAGCCACAGCGACGGGCCGATCGCCCCGGTCCAGGCCGCCGCCGCCAAGAGGCCGACGATGACCACGCTGGTGGGAATCGGCGTGCCCTCGAAATAGCGGACCTTGCCCTCGTCGCCGGACAGCTGCTCGGCGGTGACGTTGTAGCGCGCCAGCCGGCTGACGCCGCAGCCGACGAAATAGCTCAGCACCACCCAATCCCAGCCGCCCTGCAGGCCGCAGGCGTAGCCCAGCGCCGCCGGGGCGACGCCGAAGCTGATCACGTCGGCCAGCGAGTCGAGTTCGCGCCCCAGGGTCGAGGACACCTTGCGCCAGCGGGCGATACGGCCATCCAGCGCATCGAAGACGAATGCCAGCGGAATCAGCGCCATGCCCACCAGCAGGTCGCGCACGCTGCCGTCCTGCAGGAAGCGCATCGCAGCGAAGATCGCGCCTGTGCCGCAGAACGCATTGGCCAGGGTGAACCAGTCGGCGAGATGGAAGTCCCGCAGCATCGAGAAATGGCGCTGTTTCATCGGTGGCTCCGGCGGCGGGGCCTCCAGCGTGCCAAGCGGGCGTGACGCCCGCAACCTCAGCGCGGCATCGCGAGGTTCGACGGCGCCAGCGGCGCGCCCATGCGCGGCACGGTGGCGACCACCGCGTCCCCGGGCAGCGTGCCGGTGCCGTCCAGCCAGGCATCGACGCGATCCAGCGCCTCGTACACGTATGGCAGCAGCGGCAGGTAGGCCGCGGCCATGTGCGGCAGGCCCAGGAACGCATCGAAATGCTGGGCATTGCGGACCTGCCAGTAGCGCACGTCGCGGCCGGCGGCCTTGGCCATCGCCACGTATGGCGCGCTGGAGAACGCCTGCGGCACCAGGCCATCGTCGGTACCGTGGATCACCACCACCGGCAGCCCGGCCCGAGGCGGCACGGCACGGGTGGCCTCGATGCCCGCGCGCACGCGCCGGGCATCGTCGCCATCGCCGGTCCAGAGCGCGCGGAGGCACTGCAGGCCGGTCAGGCCCAGGTCGGCCAGCGGCTGCGGATCGACGATGCCCACGCCCGCGCCCGGCGGGATGCCGCTGCCGTCGGCGATCCACGCGGCGCGCTCCAGGGCAGTTGCCGCACGCGGGCTGAAATCAGGATTGAGGGCTGCGTAGCGGTAGCCGCAGGGGTGTGCGTCGTGCGGATAGCGGCCGTAGGCCGAGGCATAACCGACCGCAATCGCCCGCCACAGATCGAAGCCGACGCTGATCGCGCCCGCGCGCAGCGCCGCATCGGTCCAGCCAGCAGCATGCAACTTCGCCAGCGCGTCCTGCTGCTGCGCCTGGTAGGTCGCGCCCGCCAGCACGCCGCGGGCGGCCAGCGCGGCGCACTTCGCCTCCAGCCCCGGCATGGCCGGAATGCCGAGCTGCGGCAGCGCGCAGGGCATGAGCAGCGCGGCCTCGGTGGTGTAGTCGTAGAGCGTGCGTGCCCCGTGGCCCTCGGCCAGCACGTTGGGTTCGCCGGCCACCACCGCATCGAGCCACGGCTCGCCGTCCTCCGCCGCGCGCAGCACCGCGCCGCCGGCATTGGAGATGCCCACCGCAATCACGCGGGTGTTGTCGAAGGTGAAGGGGCCGTCCTGCGGCCGCTGCGCGTTGAGCGTGGCCAGCGCGAACTCTGCCGCCTGCTTCACGTGGCGGCCCCAGTCGGCTTCCGGGTTGTCCTGCGAATGGGCGTGCTTGTAGGCAACGCCCGAACCCGTCGCCGGTTCCAGCTTGAACGCCAGCACCGCATCGGCAGGCGCCACCGTGCCATCGGCGGCGATGCCCTGCCCCGCGTCGAGGTCGAAATAGTCGGTGCCGGTGCCCTTGTCGGTGTAGGCCACCGCGCAGCCGCGCGGCAGGCCCCAGGCGCCGGCGACGGCGATCGCGCCATAGACCCCGCGCGAGCCGGACGAGGCCGTCACCACCACGCAGCGCTTTTTCGCGTCGAAGGCATCGGGCAGCTGGACCAGGACGCGGTGGGGCTGCGATGCGCCGGGCACCCGTGCCAGCGCGCTGAACTCGCGGCCCGGCACCGGCGACAGGCTGCCGTACAGGGTGCCGTACCCGCCACCGGGGGCGAGGTCGGCGATGCCGCGCCAGTTGCTCCACAGCGCGCGCCGACGCAGCTCCGCCGGCGTGGGATGGGCAGCGTCGGCGAACGTGGGCGGCACCATCGCCTGCAGGCCCGCCGCACCCAGGCCGCCGGTCAGCAGGTCGTCGTGGTCGCGGTGCTCGGTGGCGCGCGTCGGGCTGAACATGGCGGCAGGATCCTGGGCGGCGGGCAGGCCCGCGCAGCCGGCCAGCAGGACGGCGGCCGCGGCGAAGGCGCAATGGCGGAGTGTGTTCATGGCCCGACCTTACCCCGATGCCATGCCCCCCCGCATCGTACTTTCGTCCCAGCAGCCGCGGTGGCGATCCTGCTAGCGTATGGCTCCCCACACACTGGACCCCGACCATGCGCGAGTCCTTCCTCCACGGCCGCACCGCCCTGGTGACCGGCAGCACGTCCGGCATCGGCCTCGCCATCGCCAAGGGCCTGGCGGCCGCCGGCGCCCGCGTGGCCATCAATGGCCTGGGCACCGACGAGCAGATCGCAGCCGCCATCGCCGAGGTGGACGCGGCCACGGGCGGCAGTGGCGGCACCCGCCACTTCGGCGCGGACCTGCGCGAGCACGCCGAGATCGAGGCGATGATGTCGGCGCTGGCCGAGTGGTCGAACGGCGGCATCGACATCCTCGTCAACAACGCCGGTATCCAGCACGCGGTGCCGCTGCATGAGATGCCGGTGCGCAAGTGGAACGACATCATCGCCATCAACCTCTCCTCGGCATTCCACACCATGCGGATCGCGATGCCGGCGATGGCCTGCCGGGGCTACGGGCGCGTCATCAACATCGCTTCCGTGCACGGCCTGGTCGCATCGAAGGACAAGGCGCCGTACGTGGCCAGCAAGTTCGGCGTGGTCGGCCTGAGCAAGGTCGCCGCGCTGGAATACGCCGCGCTGGGCAACCGCGACTCCGGTGGCGTGACGGTCAACTGCATCTGTCCGGGCTGGGTGGAGACGCCGCTGATCGAGCCGCAGATCGAAGCGCGCATGCAGGGCGGCAGCCGCGAGGACGGCGTGCGTGCGCTGCTGGCCGAGAAGCAGCCCAGCCTGCGTATGACCCTGCCCGCCGAGATCGCCGCGCTGGCGGTGTTCCTGTGCCGCCGCGAAGCGCACAACATCACCGGCACCGCGATACCGGTGGACGGGGGCTGGACCGCGCAGTGACGCCATGCCTTCGCTGCTGATCGCCGATGACCACCCGCTGTTCCGCGCCGCGCTGCGCCAGGCCGCGCGCGACGCGCTGGGCGACGTGCAGCTCTTCGAAGCCGGCGCGCTGGACGACGTGCTGGCACTGCTGGACGCGCAACCGCAGGTGGACCTGGTGCTGCTGGACCTGCACATGCCCGGCAACCACGGGCTGGCCGGGCTGGCGGCGATCCGCGCGCAGTTCCCGGGGGTGGCGGTGATCGTGGTGTCGGCCAACGACGACCCGCGCGTGGTGCGCCGGGCGCTGGACCACGGCGCCGCCGGCTACCTGCCCAAGAGCGCCGGCCTGGACGAATTGCGCGACGCCATCCGCAGCGTGCTGGCCTGCGAGACCTGGCTGCCGCCGGCCCTGCGGGCCAGCGTGGCGCGGGCGCAGAGCGCGCCACAGGACGCCGACCTGGCCGCACGGCTGGCCAGCCTGTCGCCGCAGCAGTTCCGCGTGCTGGCACTGGTGGCCGAGGGCCTGCTCAACAAGCAGATCGCCGACCGCCTGGACGTGCAGGAGCGCACGGTGAAAGCACACCTGACCGCCATCTTCGAGCGCCTGGGCGTGCGCAACCGCACCCAGGCCAGCGTGGTGCTGCGCGAACTGGAGCTGTCGGATCCCGCGCGCCAGCTCGATGCCTGACGACGGAGGAACGCACGGGCGAATTTTTCGCCAACCCCGTTCCGGCCCGCGCCACGTCGACCGTGGAACCTCTTATCCACATCCTTATGCGACGGTCCATCCACAGCATGTGTGGACAACATGGCGGCGCCCGGTCCCGATGACGCACCCGTTGCGCTGGTCAATTTCTCGCCACCCCCATTGACAGCCGCGCCGGGCCTGGCGCGCGAGTGGTTATCCACACCGTTATACGAGTTCCATCCACAAGCACTGTGGACAACCGGAACGCCGTGGAACGGCCTTGAAAAACGGGGTGGCGAACTTTTCGCCACCCCGCCGGAGCCCTTGCTGCGCCTTGCGATCAGGCGCTTATCCACACCGTTATGCGACGACCCATCCACAGCCGCTGTGGACAAGCGCCGCACCGCCTCACAGGGTGGCGGCGTCGATGACGAAGCGGTACTTCACGTCGCTCTTGAGCATGCGCTCGTAGGCCGTCTCGATCTGGTCCGCACGCACCATCTCGATGCTGGCGACGATGCCGTGCTCGGCGCAGAAGTCCAGCATCTCCTGTGTCTCTTTGATCCCGCCGATCAGCGAACCGGCGATCGCACGGCGCTTGAAGATCAGGTTGGCGACGCTGGGCGAAGGGTGCGCGTGCTCGGGGACACCGACCAGGCACAACGTCCCGTCGCGCTTCAGCAGGCCGGAGAACGCATCGAGGTCGTGGCTGGCGGCAACGGTATCGAGGATGAAGTCGAAGCTGTTGCGCTGGGCCTTCATCTGCCCGGCGTCGCGCGAGATGACCACCTCGTCTGCGCCCAGGTCGTGGGCCTCCTGGCGCTTGGACTCGCTGGTGGTGAACGCCACGACGCGCGCCCCCATCGCGTGGGCGATCTTGATGCCCATGTGGCCGAGGCCGCCGATGCCGACGATGCCGACCTTCTTGCCCGGGCCGACGTTCCAGTGGCGCAGCGGCGAATACGTGGTGATGCCTGCGCACAGCAGGGGGGCCACGGCGGCCAGCTGGTCGTGCGGATGGCGCACGCGCAGCACGAACTTCTCGTCCACCACGATGCGCTGCGAGTAGCCGCCCAACGTATGGCCGGGGGCATCGGCGGTCGGACCGTTGTAGGTGCCGACCATGCCCTGCTCGCAGTACTGCTCCAGCCCTTCCTCGCACGCCGCGCAGTGCTGGCAGCTGCCCACCATGCAACCGACGCCGACGGTATCGCCGACCTTGAAGCCGGTCACCTCGCCACCGACGGCACTGACGTGGCCGACGATCTCGTGGCCGGGCACGCACGGGTACAGCGTCCCGGGCCACTCCGAGCGCACGGTGTGGAGGTCCGAATGGCAGATACCGCAGTACGCGATTTCGATCTGGACGTCGCGCGGGCCCGGCGCGCGGCGCTGGATGTCGAGGGCGACGATGGGCTTGTCGGCGGCGTGGGCGCCCCAGGCTTTCACGGTCATGGCAGCTTCCTGTTGGGGGAAACGCCCGATTCTGCACCCATCGCGGGTGCCCGGGGAGTGCCCGACCGGGACGCAGCGTTGCGCCGGCTCAGACCCGGGAATAGCGCCAGGACACCATGCGCCCGTCGCGATAGGGCATCACCCCGTGGAACGGCCGCGGATCGGCATCGAACACCAGCGGCAGGAAGTGGCGGTCGCCCTCCCACAGCGGCAGCTCCAGCAGGCGATCGGCGTCCACCCACTCCAGCGTGCCCTCCGGGTTGCGGTCGGGCGGCTCGCCGGAAAAGGCATCCACCACGAACACGAAGCCCAGCCAGTCCTCGCCCTGCTTGCCGAAGCCGGGCCAGCTGATCGTGCCACGCAGGCGCACGGCCTCGCATTCGATGCGGGCTTCCTCGCGCAGCTCGCGACGCAGGCCGGCCAGCACGTCCTCGTCGGGCTCGAGCTTGCCGCCCAGGCCGTTGTACTTGCCGAGGTGCTGGTCGCCCGGACGGGCGTTGCGATGGATCATCAGCACGCGACGACGGTCGGGTGACAGGACGTAACCGAGGGTGGCGACGATGGGCGTGTAAGGCATGCGCACAGTGTGCCAGCCTCCGCAACGCATGCGACAATCGCCAACCGAAACGGAAGCGTGGCCGAGTGGTTTAAGGCAGCGGTCTTGAAAACCGCCGATGGGTCAAACCATCCGTGAGTTCGAATCTCACCGCTTCCGCCAAATCGCATGGCACTCCGCAAAGCGGGATCGCGAGTTCGACAAATCGGCGGGACTGCCGATTTGGACAGCCGAAGGCTGCCCCGCGTACAGCGCGGGGCGAGGCCCGGGGACGGGCCGAATCCATCTCACCGCTTCCGCCATCCCTACGCCGCAGCCTTGGCCTTGCCGTTCGCCCGGGCCTTCGCCTTGGCCTTCAGGCACTCCGGGTCGCTGCACTCCAGGCGGGCAGCCTCCAGCATCGGCGGCAGTTTCTGCGCCAGGAAGTCGATGAACACCCGCACCGCCGGCAGCATGCCGCGTCGCGACGCGAACACCGCGTGCGCGATCCCCTGCGGCAGGCGCCAATCGGGCAGCACCACCTCCAAACGCCCCGCCCGCACGGCTTCGGCGCAGATCGTTTCCGGCAGCAGGGTGATGCCGATGCCGCCCTCCGCCATGGCCTGCATCATCGGGAAATCGAACCCGGTAACGCGCGGCTGCAGTTCGATCCGCCGCACCTCGCCGTCCGGGCCGTGCAGCTCCCAGCGCTGCCGCGCCTCGTCCTCGCTGATGCTGAGGGTCACGTGCTGGGCCAGTTCCTCGGGTGCCTGCGGGCGCCCGGCGCGATCCAGGTAGGCGGGGCTGGCGACCAGCAGCTCCTGGATCTGGCCGAAGCTGCGCATCACCAGACTGCCGTCCTCGTCCAGCTTGCTGCGCACGCGGATGGCCACGTCCACGCCTTCGTTGATGACGTCCACCCGGCGGTTGCTGACCACCAGCTGCACCCGCACCTTCGGATACAGCGCCATGAACTCCGGCAGCAGCTTGGGCATCTGCTGCTGGGCCATCGACACCGGCACGCTGACCCGCACGCTGCCGCGCGGCTCCGCGCTCAGGCGGTCCACCGCCTCGCGCGCCGCCTGGGCCTCCGCCAGCATGGACTGCGCGTGGCGGTGCACGCTGGTGCCGACGTCGGTCACCGCGAAGCGGCGGGTGGAGCGCTGCAGCAGGCGCACGCCGAGTTCCGCCTCCAGCGCACTGATGCGCCGGCTCAACCGCGACTTGGGGATGCCCAGCGCGCGCTCGGCGGCCGCAAACCCCCCGTGGTCCACGACCGCGGCGAAGTAGTAGAGGTCGTTCAGATCATGCACGGCGATAATTCCAATTATGGAACGATTAGTGATATTTGACCACGTTTATCCCACTTAGGCAACAGCCTAGAGTGCTTCCCACGCGGCAACGCCGCTTCCCCACGAGGCACTCCCATGAAACTCCTGCATCTGGATTCCAGCATCCTCGGCGACGGCTCGGCCAGCCGCGCGCTCTCGTCCGCCATCGTCGCACGCTGGACGCGCGACGTCCCCGGCCTGGAGGTCCTGCACCGCGACCTGGCCGGCGAGCACGCCCTGCCCCACCTGGACGGCGCCAGCCTGGCCAAGGCCGATCCCACCGAGGCCGCACGCTCGGCGCGCGCCCTCGAGGACTTCCTCGCCGCCGACATCGTGGTGCTGGGCGCTCCGATGTACAACTTCGGCATCCCCAGCCAGCTCAAGGCCTGGATCGACCGCATCGCGGTGGCGGGCAAGACCTTCCGCTACACCGCCGAGGGTCCGCAGGGCTTGGCCGGCGGCAAGCGCATCGTGGTGGCCGCCACCTACGGCGGGCAGCATCCCGCGGACAGCGGGCGCAACTTCGTCGAGCCCTACCTGCGCCAGGTGTTCGGCTTCCTGGGCATCGACGCCGTGGAGTTCGTCAGCGCCGAGGGCCTGAACATCTCGCCCGACCTGCGCACCCAGGCGCTGGACGCCGCGCAGGAGCGCATCGACGCGATCCTGCCGCTGGCGGCCTGACCG
>DASWXO010000186.1:0-10794 GCA_036405455.1 Thermomonas sp.
TGGCACGCGCCCGGGCGCGCGGCGTCGCGGTGCGCGTGCTGCTGGACGGGGTGGGCGCCTTCGCGGGCCGTCGCCGGACGCTGCGCCTGCTGCGCGCGGCGGACGCGGACGTGCGCTGGTTCGCGCCCCTGCGGCTGCACCTGCGCCCCCGGTTCGGACGCGGCAACCTGCGCAACCACCGCAAGCTGGTGGTGGCGGATGGGACGGTGATGTGGAGCGGCGGCCGCAACCTGGCCCGCGAGTACTTCCTCGACGCGCCCGGCACGCCGGCGTGGCGGGACCTCAGCCTGATGGTCGAGGGCGGGATCAGTGCCGACGCGGCGGCGGCCTTCGAGAACGACTGGCGGCTGGCCGCCGGCCTGCCCGTTGCCGAAACGGTGCCGACCGCGGACGTGGCGGACGGCCCGCTCCTGCAACTGCTGCCGTCCGGGCCGGACCAGCGCGACGACACCGTGCATGCGCTGCTACTCGGCGCGATCCACCGCGCCGACGAGCGCCTGCTCGTGGCCACGCCCTACTTCGTCCCCGACGACGCCTTGCAGCTGGCGCTGGTGCTGGCGGCCCGGCGTGGCGTGCGGGTGGAACTGCTGCTGCCCGCACGGTCGAACCATTGGCTGGCCGACATCGCCCGCCAGCGCAGCCTGCGCGAACTGGCCGCCGCCGGCGCGACCATCCACCTGCTGCCGACGATGCTGCACGCCAAGGCCTTCGTGGTGGACGCCACGCTGGCCAGCACCGGATCCACCAACCTGGACGGTCGCAGCCTGTTCCTGAACTACGAGCTCAACGTGCTGTTCCACGACGCCGCGCAGATCGACGCGCTCTCCGGCTGGTTCGCGGCGCTGCGGGCACAGTCGTCCCCGTACATCGCCCGGGCACCCGGCTGGGCGCGCGATATCGGGGAAGGGCTGGTGCGGGCCGTCGGCTTTCAGCTGTGACCGCTCAAGCCGGCACCAGGTTGGCGTAGGCCAGCACCAGCCACTTGCTGCCGGCGTCGTCGAAGTTGACCTGCACGCGGGCGTGGGCACCGCTGCCCTCCACGTCGGTCACGAAGCCGGTGCCGAACGTCGGGTGGCGCACGTTGGCCCCCAACCGGATCGGCGGTGCTTCCAGCGCGGCATGGCCGGCATCGCGGCGCGGTGCGGCGGCAAAGCCGCGCGGACTGAACGTGGGCTGCGGCTTCGGGCGGATCTCGCGCAGCAGCGGCTTCGGGATCTCGCGCAGGAAGCGCGACGGCAGCCCGTACATGTCGCTGCCATGGATGCGGCGCGATTCGGCGTGGCACAGCACCAGCTGCTGGCGGGCGCGGGTGATGCCCACGTAGGCCAGCCGGCGTTCCTCGGCCATGCGGCCCGGCTCCTCGGCCGAGCGCATGTTGGGGAACAGGCCTTCCTCCAGCCCGACCAGGAACACCAGCGGGAACTCCAGACCCTTGGCGCTGTGCAGCGTCATCAGCTGCACGCCGTCCTCGCCGGCCTGCGCCTGGCCTTCACCGGCCTCCAGCGCCGCATAGGCGAGGAAGGCGACCAGTTCCGGCATCGACGCGGCATCTTCCTCGTCGCCGCGCACGAAGCGCGACGCCACCGACACCAGTTCGTCGAGGTTGTCGGTGCGCGAATCCTGCTGGCCGCGCGATTCGTTCTCGTAATGCACGCGCAGGCCGGAGCGGGCCAGCACGTGGTCGGTCTTCTCCGCCAGCGGCATCGCCGCGGTTTCGCCGGCCAGCGCATCGATCAGCTGCAGGAAGCCCGCCACCGCGTTGCGCGCGCGCGCCGCCAGCGTGGAGTGCTCGCACAGCCGGCGCGAGGCCCGCCACAGCGACTCGCGGTGTTCGCGGGCGGCACGGCGGATCTCGTCCAGGGTGCGGTCGCCGATGCCGCGGGTCGGCGTGTTGACCGCGCGTTCGAACGCCGCGTCGTCGTCGCGGTTGGCCAGCAGCCGCAGGTAGGCCAGCGCGTCCTTGATCTCGGCGCGCTCGAAGAAGCGCATGCCGCCGTAGACGCGGTACGGGATCTGCCGCTTCAGCAATTCCTCTTCGAAGGCGCGCGACTGCGCGTTGCTGCGGTAGAGGATCGCGGCGTCGCCGTGGCTGCCGCCGTCGCGCACCCACTGCGCGATCCGGTCCACCACGTAGGCGGCCTCGTCCATCTCGTTGTAGGCGGCGTACAGGTCGATCGCCTCGCCCTCGCCCGCCTCGGTCCACAGCTTCTTGCCGAGGCGGTCGTCGTTGTGGGCGATGACCGCGTTGGCGGCGTTGAGGATGTTGCTGGTGGACCGGTAGTTCTGCTCCAGCCGGATGGTCTGCGCGCCGGCGAAGTCGCGCAGGAAGCGCTGCACGTTCTCGACCTTGGCGCCGCGCCAGCCGTAGATGGCCTGGTCGTCGTCGCCGACCACGAACACCTGCCCGCTGTCGCCCGCCAGCAGCCGCACGAAGCCGTACTGGATGGCGTTGGTGTCCTGGAACTCGTCCACCAGGATCTGGCCGAAGCGGTGGCGGTAGTGCGCCAGCAGCCCCGGGTTCTCGCGCAGCAGCTCGTGCGCGCGCAGCAGCAGCTCGGCGAAGTCCACCAGCCCGGCGCGCTCGCAGCGTTCCTGGTAGGCGGCGTAGGCGCGCAGCAGGGCGTCGTTCCACGGATCGTTCGCCGCCGGTTGGATGTGCTGCGGGCGGCGGCCTTCGTCCTTCTGCGCGTTGATCCACCACGCGATCTGGCGCGGCGGGAACTGGCCGTCGTCCAGCTCCAGCTGCTGTGCCACGCGCTTGACCAGGCGCAGCTGGTCGTCGCTGTCCAGCACCTGGAAGCCTTCCGGCAGCTTCGCCTCCTGCCAGTGCAGGCGCAGCAAGCGGTGGGCCAGGCCGTGGAAGGTGCCGATCCAGGCGCCGCGCGGCTCGCCGCCCAGCTGCGCGGCGATGCGCGCGCGCATTTCGCCGGCGGCTTTGTTGGTGAAGGTCACCGCGAGGATGCCGTGCAGCGGCACCCCGAACACCTCGTGCAGCCAGGCGATGCGGTGGGTGAGCACGCGGGTCTTGCCGGAGCCGGCGCCCGCCAGCACGAGGTAGTGGCCGGGCGCGGCGGAAACGGCCTCGCGCTGGGCCGGGTTCAGCCCGTCGAGGAGGTGGGAGACATCCATTGCCGGGATTTTACCCGGTCGGGCCATCCGCTCAGTGGCCGGCGTGCTCGCGCTTGCCGCTGTGCGCCGCCATCAGCCGGTCGGTGTAGGCGATGCCGATGGCCGACAGGATGAACACGCAGTGGATGATGGTCTGCCACATCACCCCGGTGGCGGTGACCTTGGTGCAGCTCTTGGCCAGGGTGACGGCGACCGCCGCCGCGGCGTCGGGGCCGCCGCACAGCGGCAGCCCGCCGAGCGTGCCGGCCTCGATGAACGTCTTCAGCAGGTGGATCGAGGAGATGCCGATGATGGCCATCGCCAGCTTCACCTTGAGCACGCTGGCATTGACGTGGCTCAGCCATTCCGGCTGGTCGGGGTGGTGTTCCAGCTGCATGCGCGAGACGAAGGTCTCGTAGCCGCCCACAATCACCATCATCAGCAGGTTGGAGATCATCACCACGTCGATCAGGCCCAGCACCAGCAGCATGATGTCCTGCTCGCTCAGGCTCACCGCGCCGTGGATGAGATGCCACAGTTCCTTCAGGAACAGCACCACGTAGACGCCCTGGGCCACGATCAGGCCCAGGTACAGCGGGAGCTGCAGCCAGCGCGACGAGAAGATCAGGGCAGGCAGCGGCGACAGGCGGGCGCGGGGATCGGACGGCATCGGGGGGAGTCGGCGGTCGGGGAATGCGGCATTGCAGCGGTTGGCGGCGGCGCCGTCAACCGCCCGGGAAATCGTTTGCAGTGCCCCCCGTGGGCCTGTACAAGCCGCCGCCGCGGCTGCTGTACTGCCGGGACTGGGGAGCGGGCGTGGCGTCGAGCGGCGTTGGCCCGTCGATGACGACCACCAACCGGCGGGGCACCATGGCACAGCAGCAGACCCGATGGGCGCAGTTCAGCGTCCTGATCACCGTGTTCTTCTTCTGGGGCTTCGTCGCCGCCAGCAACGACATCCTGATCCCGGTGTTCAAGAAGGCGTTCGGACTGACCCAGGCGCAGAGCCAATGGGTCTCGGTGGCGTTCTACGTGGCCTACACCGTGGGCTCGCTGGCCTACATGGCGGCCTCCAGGCTGCTGGGCCGCGACCTGCTGGACCGCATCGGCTACCGCAACGGCATCTGCCTCGGCCTGCTGGTGTCGGCGCTGGGCACCCTGCTGTTCTACCCGGCCGCCAACAGCGGCTCGTTCGCGCTGATGCTGTCGGGGCTGTTCATCGTCGGGCTGGGGTTCGCACTGCAGCAGATCGCCGCCAACCCGCTGGCCATCGTGATGGGCAACCCGGCCACCGGCGCACAGCGGCTCACCCTGGCCGGCGGCATCAACAACTTCGGCACGACGGTGGGACCACTGCTCGTCAGCCTCGCGATCTTCGGCAGCGTCGCCGCGGGCAACGACGAGGCCAGCATCGAGAGCGTCAAGATCCCCTACCTCGTGCTGGGCGCCGCCTTCGTGCTGGTGGCGCTGTTCCTGCGCCTGTCCTCGGTGCCCAACCACATCGCGCTGGAGCCGGACCAGGGCGAGGCGGCCATTGCCGTCGGCCCCACCGCGCGCGCGTCGGCCTTCGCCTATCCGCAGCTGGTGCTAGGCATGGTCGCGATCTTCGTGTATGTGGGCGTGGAGGTGTCGACGGTCAGCAACCTGCCCGCCTACCTGCACGAAGGCCTGGGCATCGAGACCCACCACCTGGCGCCCTACGTCTCGCTGTACTGGGCTAGCCTGATGATCGGCCGCTGGACCGGCGCGGCCGGCGCGTTCGAGGTCGGCGCGGGCGCGCGGCGGGCGCTGACGTGGCTGCTGCCGTTCCTCGCGTTCGGCGTGTTCCTCGCGGTGAACGCGATCGCCCGCCACGACGTGTCGCAGTTCTTCGGCTATGCCGGCGTGATCGTGGTGATGGTGGCGGCCACCTTGCTCAGCCGCGGCAACCCGGCGCGGATGCTGCTGTACTTCGCGCTGTGCGGCATCACCGCCCTGCTGGTCGGCATGGCCACCACCGGCAAGGCCAGCATCGTCGCCTTCATCAGCGTAGGCCTGTTCTGCAGCACGATGTGGCCGTGCATCTTCGCGCTCGCCATCGCCGGGCTGGGCCGCCACACCAACCAGGGCAGCAGCCTGCTGATCATGATGATCATGGGCGGCGGCCTGGTCAGCTGGGCGCAGGGCGCGCTGGCCGATGCGGTGGGCGTGCATGCCAGCTTCTGGGTCGGGGTGGCCTGCTTCGCCTACTTGGCCTTCTATGCGCTGCGGGCCGGGACGGCGCTGCGCCAGCAGGGCATCGACCTCGACCGCCTGGCCGCCGAGCGCGGGCACTGAGGCGCAACGCCGCGTTGCCGCCATCGCAACGGTGGCGGCGATAGAGTGGCGCTCCCCCGCAACGAGCGCCTTGCCATGATCGACCTCTATTACTGGCCCACCCCGAACGGCCACAAGATCACCCTGTTCCTCGAGGAAGCCGGCCTGGCGTACCGGGTGGTGCCGGTGGACATCGGCAAGGGTGCGCAGTTCGAGCCCGCCTTCCTGGCCGTCTCGCCCAACAACAAGATGCCGGCGATCGTCGACCACGCGCCCGGCGACGGCGGTGCGCCGATCCCGGTGTTCGAATCCGGCGCGATCCTGCGCTACCTGGCCGAGAAGACCGGCCGCTTCACCGGCGTGGCCGAGGGCGCCGACGCCGCCACCGCCCGCCGGCAGCGCGTCGAAGTGGACGAATGGCTGACCTGGCAGATGGCCGGACTGGGCCCGATGACCGGGCAGTACGGCCACTTCCACGTCTACGCGCCGGAAGACGTGCCCTATGCCAAGGCGCGCTACCGCGCCGAAACGCTGCGCCTGCTGGGCGTGCTGGACAAGCGCCTGGCCGGGCGCGAGTGGATCGCCGGCGCCGGCTACAGCATCGCCGACATGGCGGCGTATCCGTGGATCAATGTGTACGACAAGGCGCCGCTGGACCTGGCGCCGTTCCCCCACCTGCAGCGCTGGCAGGCGGCGATCGCCGCGCGCCCCGCCACCGCGCGCGCCTACGCGTTGGCGCGGCAGGTCAATCCGAATGCGGGCAAGCCGCTGTCGGACGAGGAGAAGCAGGTGCTGTTCGGGCAGGGGCCGCGCTGACCCCGGACACGACGACGGCGCCCGTGGGCGCCGTCGTACCGTGCGGTTCGGGCAAGGCCTTCAGTACTGCGGCTTCACCTCGAACTCCTTCGGCGGCTCCGCACCGAGGAGGTTCTTCACGAAGTAGTCCCAGCGGCGGCGCATGACGTAGTAGCTGTCGGCGCCGAAGCCGTGGCGGGCGTGCGGCAGCAGCAGCAGGTCGAAGTCCTTGTTCGCCTTCATCAGCGCGTCGACCACCTGCAGGGTGGACTGCGGCGGCACGTTGTCGTCCATCAGGCCGTGCAGCAGGAACAGTTTCCCCTTGAGGTTCTTCGCCAGCGAGGCGTTGTCCTGGCCGGTGTAGTTGGTGGTGCCGTCGGCCTTCTGCTCGAGCAGGCCGTGGTAGCGCTCCGCCCAGTCATCTTCGTAGGTCAGATTGTCGTGGTTGCCCGACTCGGCGATGCCGACCTTGTACACGTCCGGGTAACGGAACATCGCCGCCGCGGTGGCATTGCCGCCGCCGGAATGGCCCCAGATGCCCGCGCGGGACGTGTCGATCCACGGATAACGCTGGCCCAGCTGCTTCAGCGCCGCCACCTGGTCGGGCAGGGTGTTGTCGGCCATGTTGCCGTACCACGCGTCCTGGAACGCCTTGCTGCGCAGCGGCGTGCCCATGCCATCGACGGCGATCACCACGAAGCCCAGCTCCGCCAGCGCCTGATGGTCGCCGTGCGCGGGCATGAAGCTGCGGCTGCGCACCGAGCCCACCTGCGGGCCGGGATAGATGTAGGTGACGATCGGGTACTTCTTCTTGGGATCGAAGTTCGACGGCTTGAACAGCTGGCCGTAGAGGTCGGTCTTGCCGTCACGTGCCTTCACCGTGAACGACTCCGGCGCGACCCAGCCGGCGGCCTTCAGCCGGGTCAGGTCGGCGCGGGCCAGTTCGGCGAGCGACCGGCCGTTGCCATCGCGCACCACGGCCACCGGCGCGGTGGCGATGGTGGAGTAGATGTCGAGGAAGTACTTGCCGTCGGCCGACGCGGTGACCGCGTGGTTGGCGTCCTCCGGCGTCAGCAGCTGCACGTCGCCGCCGTCCAGGCCGAGCTTGTAGTAATGCACGAAATACGGATCGCGGCCCGCCTCGCGGCCGACGCCGGTCACCCACAGGGTGCGGCCGGCGCGGTCCATGTGCCGGATCTCGGTGACGTTCCACTCGCCGCGGGTGAGCTGGCGCTTTTCCTTGCCGGTGGCAAGGTCGTGCAGGTACAGGTGGCCCCAGTTGGACTTCTGGCTGAACCACAGGAACTCGTTGCTCTCCGGCAGGTAGCGCCAGTTGACGGAGCTCAGCGCGGGCGCGCTCTGGTACTGGGTGGCGACGGTCTCGGTGTAGACGTCGCGCACCTTGCCGGTGGCGGCGTCGGCCACGCGCAGGGTGGCGGACTTGTGGCCGCGGTCGGTGCTGACGAAGGCCAGCGTCCTGCCGTCCTGCGCCCACTGCACGTCTTCCCAGCCGTCGTCGCAGGCGATGTCGTCGCTGCAGGTCGAGCGGTGCTGGTCGGCCGGCATCTGCAGGCGGACGGTCTTCGGCGTGGCGCCGGACAGGTCGATCACGACGCGCTCGATCAGCGTCACGTCCTTGTCGCCCGCGAACGGGTACTTCCACTGCTCGACCTTGGGCGCGCCCACGTTGGTGCCGACCAGGGTCATGGTGCTGGTCTTGCGCTGGTCCTGCTGGAAGGTGGCGATCTTCCTGCCGTCCGGCGACCACACCACGATGGCGTTGTCGGTGTGCTTCCAGCCGGCGTTGTCGGTGGCGTAGCCGTAGTCGGGCTGGCCGTCGAATGTCAGCTGGGTTTCCTTGCCGCTGGCCACGTCGCGCACCCACAGGTTCCAGCCGCGGATGAAGGCCTCGCGGGTGCCGTCGGGCGACGGTGCGCCGGGCTCGTCGCCGGCCGCGGTCTTGGCCTTGGGCACGGCCTGGCAGCCGGCCGCGTCGCAGCGGAAGCCACCGGCCATGCCGGACAGCGCCAGGCTGCCGTCGGCGTTGCGGCTGATCCGCAGCGGCGGCAGCTTGTCGGCCTGCACCGGGCGGCCCTTGCCGCCGGCCGCGGCGTTCATCGCGGCGGCCAGCGCCTGCGCGTCGAACGCGGGGGTGGACTTGCCCGTCGCCGGGTCGAACCGCAGCACGCGCACCTTGCCGTCGGCCTGCTCGCGGTACACGAGGCTGCCGTCGTCGAGCCACTGGGCGCCGCTGACGGCGTGGTCCACCAGCGGCCCGGTGCGGTCGCCCAGCATGCTGGCCGCCCGCGCGTAATCGGCGGTCGTCACCGCCTGCGCCATCGCCGTGCCGGTACCCGCCATCAGCAGCGTGCCCAGCAGCCAGGCTGCATTCGAATGTCCTGCCATACCATCCCCGTGACTGTCCTCGCGCCCATGCGCACGTCCCACGATCCTAGCGCGGGGGCCGGGGGCCGGCCTGTGCCGATGGTGGGGGGCGGCATGGGCCGCGCGGTATCATCCGCGACCTGATGTCCGTGCTTCCCACCGTCGCTTCCCCCGCCGCCGCGCTGCGCGTCGATTATGTCGATGCGCCGGCGTCCGCCGTGCTCGCTGATCCGCGCCTGCTGGCGGTGTTCGGCTTCGGCACCGCCATCGCCGTGCGCCCGGACGACCCCCGCTACCTGCACGTCGCCCTGCCCGCCCACGGCCCTGCGCCGCTGGAGGCGTGGCGGGTGGAGGCGGAGGTCACCCACGGCCGCGACGGCGACATCGTCTGGAGCACCGGCGGCGGCCTGCAGTTCGGCGCGCTGGAAGTCGCGGACGACGGCGACATCGAAGCCGCCGCCGCCGCGGCCTACGCGCGCCTGCAGGACTGGCTGGCGGCCAGCGACCACCCGCACCCGCTGCGGATCTGGAACTACCTCGACGGGATCACCGAGGGCGAGGGCGATGCCGAGCGCTACCGGCGCTTCTGCGTGGGCCGCGCCCGCGGCATCGGCCGCGCGCTGGCGCCGGGCGAACTGCCGGCCGCCACCGCGATCGGCCACCCGCTGACCACCGGCCGCTTCCAGCTGTACTGGCTGACGGCCCGGCAGGCCGGCACGCCGCTGGAAAACCCTCGCCAGGTGCAGGCCTGGCGCTACCCGCGCCAATACGGGCCGCAACCGCCGGGCTTTGCCCGCGCCCTGCTGCCTGCCTCCAGCGCGATGCCCTTGCTGGTCTCCGGGACGGCAGCGGTGGTGGGTCACGCGTCCCGGCACGATGAGTCGCTGGACGCCCAGCTGGACGAAATCCTGGCCAACCTGCGCAGCCTCATCGCCATCGCCCGCACCCGGCGGCCCGGCCTGCCCATGCAGCTTGGCCCGGGCGCGCGGCTGAAGGTCTACGTCCGCGATGCGGCCGCGCTGCCGCAGGTGGACGCCTGGCTGGCGGCCCACCTGCCGGACGTCCCGCGCATCGTGCTCCACGGCCACGTCTGCCGCCGCGAACTGCGGGTGGAGATCGACGGCTGCCACGGCTGAGCAGGCGACCGTGCTTGCATCCCCCGGCGGTCTCCGGTATCCGTGGCCTTCACGCCACGACGGGGACGCGCGCATGGGACTCATCAGTCTGGTCTGGGGCATCTTCGCCCTGCTGTGGATGCTGCTGGCGTTCGTGCCGCTGCTGGGCTGGGGCAACTGGTTCATGATCCCGTTCGCGGCGGTCGGCGCGATCCTGGCGGCCATCGGCATCGCGGTGACTGACCCCGCCAAGCGCGGCCGTGCCAAGGCCGGCCTGCTGCTGAACGCGGTGGCGATCGTGGCCGGCGCGATCCGCCTGCTGCTGGGCGGCGGCGTGCTGTGACCTTGACCTGACGCAAGGCCGGGCCGGAGCGGGGGCGTAAACTGGCGCCATGACCACGCCCGCCCAACGCTTCCCCGTCCGCCCGCGGCGCATGCGCCGCGACGAGTTCTCGCGCCGGCTGATGCGCGAGCACGTGCTCACCACCAACGACCTGATCTACCCGGTCTTCGTCCACGAGGAGCCGGGCCGCGCGCCGGTCGGCGCGATGCCCGGGGTCGAGCGGCTGTCGATCGACGAACTGCTGCGCGTGGGCGAGCAGGCGCTGGAACTCGGCGTGCCGATGCTGGACCTGTTCGGCGTACCGGACCCGTCGGCCAAGACCGCCGACGGCCGCATCGCCTGGGACGAGAACGGGATCGTCCCGCGCGCCATCCGCGCATTGAAAGCACGGTTCCCCGAACTCGGCGTGATGAGCGACCAGGCGCTGGACCCGTACACCACCCACGGCCAGGACGGGCTGATCGACGAGACCGGCTACATCCTCAACGACGAGACCATCGAGGCGCTGGTGAAGCAGTCGCTGGTGCACGCCGCCGCCGGCGTGGACGTGCTCTCGCCGTCCGACATGATGGACGGCCGCATCGGCGTGATCCGCGACGCGCTGGAAGCCAACGGCTTCATCCACACCCGCATCATGGCCTACAGCGCCAAGTACGCCAGCGCCTTCTACGGCCCGTTCCGCAGCGCGGTGGGCAGCGCCGGCAACCTCGGCAAGGGCAACAAGTACACCTACCAGATGGACCCGGCCAACTC